>JAQXIM010000137.1 GCA_029007785.1 Clostridiales bacterium
CTGACAAGTGCATTTTGATGCCTGTAGCTAGAAAAAGGCGTTGCTTGCTGGGATAGAGGATGAATTATTAAATTTGATGGGAATGTGATCAAGTGGGTGCATGTGGAACGTCGTTGTATGATAACGATTCGACTAGTGATATTCGTGGTGACTACTTAGATAAACTAAAAAGAGGAAAAACAAACGAGGAAGCCACGAAAGAACTCGTTGATGCGAATATGAATATTGGCGATTCGGAGGAAGAACCGTTATTTTGGTTTGCTCTGGCAGATACACAGTGGAACTACAGAAGATTGCTTCCGGAAGTAAAAGAAAAAGCCCTGTTTTACTTGTCTCAGGACAAAGAATGGGAGCGTTGGAAAGAGTCTGGGAAGAAAAAGCTATCTGCTTGGAAAAGAACTCTTGAAACGCTCAAAGGAAAATTGGAGTCTCCGCAGCCACCAATCAAAAAATTGTCAAAATATCGTTTTTACCAGTGTAAATGGAATTAGGGTGATGTTTTTGCATACCGTTTTACCAGTAATTATAGCAAAGAGAAAGGGCTGATTCGGGCGGAGAGTGTTGGCACGTGGCAATTGGTGCAGTTATAGGAGGAGCATTTGAAATAGGTTCTCAATTGATTGCTAATGGAGGTAATTTGAAAGATATTCATTGGGGAAAAGTTGCCGTCGCTACTGCGGTTGGAGGGATAACAGCAATAACAGGTGCAACATTGGGGGCGGCTATTTCTGGAGTTGGAAATGGTATTATGGAAAGAATGAGTGGAATAAAGAGTGAATTAAAGATTGTTACTTCTATAGTTGTAGGGGCAGGGGCATCTTTAGTTGGTTCTGGAATAGGAAAGATTGTCGAAATAGTTGGAGGAAAAATGGCAGTTAAATCATTGGCTAAAAAGAGTCCAGGCGTTATTAAAAAGACAGTACTTAGTAAAATCAATGTTAAAAGTGCACATAGAAATGCAATCAAAGATCTTTCATGGGCAGTAAGCAATTACAAAGAATTACCTTCTGCATTACTGGGAAGAAGTATTCCGCAAGTATTCAATTCATTGGGGGTCGGCATTTCAGGATATGGTACAATGGGGGCAATTTATGGATTTAAGTAAAAAAGTAATGAGGCAGGCGTATATCCCATTTTGGAAACTTGCGTTTTATAATTGTTTTATGTATACAGCGGCCGTTGCATTTATGAATTTATTAACGGTTGCAATGACAGCAGATGCAGACACAGAAGGGAAATATCCGTGGGCTATGGTAGTTTGTATATTATTATTGTTATGGATGACGGCTTTTCGAATTCCATTGACGTCCTTGGTAGAACAAAAAATTCTCTGTTTTGAAAAAAAAATGGTGAAGATTGATAAGATAGAAACAGATGGATTGTTCGGGGATTATAAGAATTCAAATAAAGAAATAAAATATTGTTATCCTAAGGATATGCAGGCTGAAAGAAATAAGTTGATATGTATAGATGAAAAGGGGAAAAGAATAAAAGTAAGAATGATTGGAAGTCAAAAAAAGTTTGAAAAAATCAAGAAGATGTTTTTATTCAGCAAAAAGAATGTTTATATTACATTTGGGAAACTGACTCGAATTGTTTTTGAATTTGAATCTGTAGAACCTTGCAATAGTATGAATTATAATAATGTCAGAATATTGAATAAAATATTTTGAAAAGGGCGTTTTTGGCGGAAGGTTTCAGTAAGATCCTGACAAATGAGTTTGGTATCTGTGGTTATCCCAAGGAAATATAACCTGAAGTCTTCCGCATCCGGAGATACCATCACGTTCCCATTCATTACGCTTCTTAAACCGGAATATCCTGTCGATAAAATCAAAGAAGGCATGCACAGTCAAGATTTATTTGTGATTAATAGTGATAAGATATATTGTTTAGGCATTTGCTGGGTTGGTTCTTTACAGGAATTGTTAAAGCATACTACTTGCTCTGTTTATGTTTTGGAAGATGTATATTTGAGATTTAAAGGACAGTTCGATGCTGCTTTTTCGGTGTATAAAGAAAACTTGAATCGGTTTTATGTTATCACTGACCATAGCATCGCTTATCAAATGTATAAAGAGGAAAAATCAGTTTGAAAGTATGGAAAATCAGTGTAAACGGAAAAGAAAATGAAGTCATAGGAAATAATTGCTCATGCTCTTCCCGTGAATGGAACAACTTTCATATTAAAACATTTCTGGGTCTTGCCTTTTGAGTGAGTTGGGGTTATACTTTTGATGATATATTTAATTTACAAATACTCAGGAGGACAAGAATAATGAAGTTATTTATTGATACCGCCAATGTAGAAGAGATAAAAAAAGCCAATGACATGGGTGTCATCTGTGGTGTAACCACGAATCCTTCTCTGATTGCAAAAGAGGGAAGAGATTTTAAACAGGTAGTAGCAGAAATTGCTTCTCTGGTAGATGGACCGATCAGCGGAGAAGTAAAAGCAACTACTGTTGATGCAGAAGGTATGATTGCTGAGGGTAGAGAAATCGCTGCTATCCATCCCAATATGGTTGTTAAGATTCCTATGACCATTGAAGGTCTGAAAGCTGTAAAAGTTCTTGCTGAAGAAGGAATCAAGACAAATGTAACTCTGGTATTTACAGCAAATCAGGCTCTGTTGGCTGCTCGTGCAGGTGCTACTTATGTTTCTCCTTTCCTGGGACGTCTGGATGATATTTCCATGCCCGGAATTGATCTGATTACTACCATTGCAGATATGTTTGCTCTGCATGACATTGATACTCAGATCATTGCAGCAAGCATTCGTAACCCGATCCATGTTACAGACAGTGCACTGGCAGGTGCAGACATTGCTACCGTTCCCTATAAGGTAATTGAGCAGATGACAAAGCATCCGCTGACAGATCAGGGTATTGCAAAATTCCAGGCAGACTACAAAGCTGTTTTTGGTGAGTAAGAATCAGAATATGCCATGAAATGACATGTCATATAAAGTCGTAGTTTAAATCAGGCTGTCGGAAAGTTCATAAAATGGTTTCCGGCAGCCTTTCTTTCATGTTGGATGATTATTATCATTGATTTCCAATCTATGAAACCATATATTCAGACTTGATCGGGAGGAAAAATGGCACGAAAAAGCAGTAATCCCAGAATCTTTCAGAATACGGTTAATATGATTCATGTGATTCTGGCAGTCATAAGTGTTTTTCTTTTTCTGTTTTCTTTTGTTATTCCTGGTGAATTTATGAAGGGATTTCCCCTTGTTTTTCTCGTGGCTGCTGTCTTGAATTATTTGACAGTATATCTTCGTTTGCGAGAGGGGAGAAGAAAAAAGGGAAGGAAAGCTCAGGCCTTTCTTCTGTTTTTGATCGGATGCTTTTTTCTTGCGGCGGGAATCGTCAGCGGTATTTGCATCTGGTTTGCCTAAAAGCAGCAGCCTTTTTTTGTCGAAAGAACTCATGAGATTAACAATCTTTTACATTTTCAAAAAAACCTTGACCTTCCTCTTGGTGGAAGATGTAAACTGTGTTTGAAAAAAAGACAGAGAAGGGGGATTCTGTATGGGAAATGTTAATGTTTCAACACTAAGTATGCTGGCTATGGTTGTGAGTTTTTTGATCAGTGTTTTTTTTCCTTTGGGGCTTTGTATTTACATGAAGGCACGGGAGCATGTCAGTCTCAAATATTTCTTTCTGGGCTGCGGAACTTTTATACTTTTTGCTTTTGTATTGGAGCAAATCCTGCATATCGTCGTGGGAATGGCAGCAGGCGATTATTTTAATGAGCATTTTATGGTTTATGCTCTGTATGGTGGTTTTGCTGCCGGTTTGTTTGAAGAAACCGGCCGGTATGTGGCCATGAAATACTGGATGAAAAAGAACCTGAACAAGAAAAGTGCTGTTATGTACGGTATTGGTCATGGTGGTGTGGAGGCCATAGTGATTGGAAGCCTGGCTTGTATTTCCAATCTGGTCACTTCCGTTCTTTTGAATGCCGGTCAGTTGGATGAGTTGTTGGGAAATGCAGCAGCGAGTTCAACTCTGGTACAGCTGGTGGAGCTTCCGGCCTGGCAGTTCTTACTGGTAGGAATGGAACGGTTTTCCACAGTCATTCTGCATATCTGCCTCTCTTATCTGGTGTATCTGGCAGTTAAGCGGAAGAAATTTGGATTCTATATCCTGGCGATTTTGATTCATTGGGGTATTGATACTATCCTGGTGGCAGCAGCTCAGTTTATTCCGACCATTATTATTGAAGTGGGCCTTTTGGCTGTTATGTTAATTTTTGCCTGGGTTGTCTGCAAAGCTTATCGGAATGAGTCCCTGGATATCCAGCCGGAATAGAAAAATTGGATGGTTCCATGGAAAAGAAATGGATAAGCAAGCGGAAAGTATTGCAAAAAAGTAATCAGATTGTTTTAAGTGGAATAACAGAAAGAATAAGAGAATTAAATTCAGCAATATCTGAAAACGGAGGCAGATTCACCCGACCGGTGAATGACTGCCTCCGTCTTCTCTTTTCCTTTTACAAAAATATTTGGTTTCCCAGACAATTACTTTTTGTTATTCCTTGATTCCCTTCTGACAATAGATGCGGATAGCCTCTGCTGTAAAGGCGGCAGTTCCGGCTCCACCGGCCAGATCGATATTAGCCATCATGGAAGCGTCTGCTGTATACATTTCTCCCAGACTTGCGAGAATCTGAGTGGAGCAGGGATAAAAATGAGAGGTAATATATTCCTGAAGTTTCTTTACCTGTTCCTGCGCTTCGGAGGAAGCAGGATCGGTTTTAAGAAGCTGACCGAAAACAACAAAATGATTCATAAATTCCTGTGTCATGGTTTGCTTGTCCTCTTTCGTCCAGTTTTTGGATACACGCTCGTATTCCTGATATTCCTCTGTTTTTCCCCAGATATCTTTCGCCTGAGCGGCATAGTCATCAAAATCTTTTGTATTAAATGCTGAAAAATCCATTATTTTGTCTCCCTTCATTTGTATTTCACGAGCGAAAGCAATCAGATTTTCAAGATGTTCTTTCTTCAAGGTCAGCAGGGCAATTTGCTGTTCCAGTGCTTTGTTTTTGTTAAAGTTAGTACTTTCCATAATTTCTTTGATTGTCTTTAAAGGAAACTGTAATTCCCGATACAGCAAGATTTGCTGAAGCTGTTCCAATGAGGCGGTATTATAGAGTCGGTAACCGGCAGTAGTATGACCGGATGGTTTGAAAAGACCGATCCGATCGTAATACTGCAGTGTTCTTACGCTGATTCCTGTCAATTTGCTTACTTCATTTACTGTCATCATGATGAATTCCCCCCCGTGTATTGATAGGATACACTATGACGTAATGTCAGAGTCAATAGATTTCAAAAAAATAATTGGAAGAGTCTTTGAAAAAGCGGCGGAGAAATTTGGAATGGATTATGCGAAAAAGCGGAAGAAGAATGGTAAGAAGTTTGATATAATAGGAAATGTTTGATACCGATTATGAAAAACGAGTATTCAGGATCCAGGATTTATGAGAAAATGGCTGAATAAGAAAACTGTGAAACAACAGAGATATAACATAAAGTACAGGAGAAGGTGTTATGGGACATTTTTATTTTACCAGACATGGACAGACCGTTTGGAATGTGGAAAATAAGATTTGTGGAGCAACAGACAGCCCTTTGACAGAAAAGGGACGGCAGCAGGCAAAGGAATTGGCACAGAGTATTATGGAACAGGGGATTGCCATAGATGAGATTCTCTATTCTCCGTTGAGCCGGGCGGCAGACACAGCGAGGGAAATATCTGCGTTGACGGGAATTCCGGCAAGAGTGGAACCCAGATTGATGGAGCAGTGTTTTGGTAAATGGGAATCCACTCCGAGAGACGGGGCAGATTTTCGTAAGGAAAAAGAGAATTTTGCCATAAGTTTTGAAGGAGGAGAATCCATGCTGCATTTGTGTCAGCGGATTTATAATCTGATTGATGATATAAAAAAGGAGCCGGAGAAAGTATATTTGTTGGTTGCACATAATGGGATATCCCGTGCGATTCATTCGTATTTTTATGATATGAGCAATGAGGAGTACGCATCCTTTGGCATTAAAAACTGCGAGATTTGCCGGTACGACTGGCCTCAGTGATAAGAGAGCCGGGAAATATTCCGATTACAGACAGTAAAGTACAGGATGATTTTGTAACTGTCCGAATACATGATGCATTCTATAAACCGGGAAGCAGAAGATACTATTTGTAAACAGCGGAAGACAGGATACATTTTCCGGAGAAATGACAGATAAACAAGAAAGGAAACAAAAGAAACAAAACAAACAAGGCAAACCAAGGAAACAAGGCAAACCAAGGAAACAAAGCAAACAAAGGAAACAAAGCGAACAAAGGAAATAAAGGAAACAAAGGAGAACACCATGGCAATAGATAAAGTAAAAGAGTATTTGAAGCAGTATGGTATGGAGAATAGAATTCAGGAGTTTGAAGTGTCCAGTGCCACCGTGGAACTGGCTGCCAAGGCAGTAGGGGTGGAGCCCTGTCGAATTGCGAAAACCTTGTCTTTTATGGTAAAGGAAGGGCCTATTCTTGTTGTTGCGGCAGGCGATGCCCGGATTGATAATAAGAAATATAAAGCTCAGTTTCATACAAAGGCTAAAATGCTGACAGCGGAGCAGGTGTTGGAGCTGATTGGACATGCTGTTGGAGGGGTTTGTCCCTTTGGTATTAAGGATGGCGTAACGGTTTATCTGGATGAGTCGTTGAAACGGTTTGAAACGGTTTTTCCTGCCTGTGGAAGTGCCAACAGTGCCATTGAATTGACGATACCGGAACTGGAAGAATGCTCACGCTATGAAGCGTGGGTAGATATCTGCAAAGAAGAAGTCGAATGAGAATGTTTCTTTTCCGAAACACAAGAAAGCCTCTCCCTTTGATGTAAAAGATCATTCAGAGGAAGAGGCTTTCTTTTATGATGGATATGCAGCCATAAGAATCAGATATCTTTATGATTTTATGATGGATATGCAGCCGTAAGAATCAGATATCTTTATGAAATTCAGGAGGTTTCCTCGAAAATTTGCCGGAGCTGAGAGGTCAGGGAAATGACTTCATGAAAGCGAATGGGATCCTGCTCCAGGCCAAGGGCATGTTTGATTTTATTCATGCGATAACGAACTGTGTTTTCATGCTGGAATGTCTGTGCTGCCGTTTTTTTATAGTCTCCCGCATTGGCGACAAAAAGTTCTGCCGTTTTCAGAAAATCATTCACGGATTCACCGGATACATGTTTGCTGACAGTAGTCACATAGGCCTGATAGAAATCACGGGCTTCTCGGGAATCTCGGACCGAAAAAAGAAGCTGCTCCGGATTCAGGGGCTCATAATTATAGCGGAAAGCATTTGTGGAAATAGCAGTCCGCAGGGCACTTCCGCCTTCTTCCAGAACCTGTCGGATCTCTTCCTTTTTATGGATGCGGCTTACACCAATATGGATATCGGAAAGATGATTTCCCAGATTTTCAATCACATGACTGCAATGAAGCAGCAGATTTTCTTCATCTGCATCACTGAGGATGAAAGTCAAGTGATTTTCCAGAACAAGAATCTGGGAAGGAGAAGCCTGATATTTTTGAAGAAGTTCCAGGGCAGAAAATTCCGTGTGGAAGGTTCCCTTGGCAAAAACAGCAGCAATGTAGGAGTCCAGGAGTGGTGACATGTCATGGAGAAGATCCTGCTGTTCCAATTTGCTGTGACTTAATCGTATGTGTTCCAGTCGAAGAGTATTCAGGGTATTGGCATTATTTATGAAAAGATAGCGGTTTATTTCATTCATGATTACAGCATAGGATATACTCTCACCAAGAACAACCAGAGGAAAAGCATGCTCATCACAGAACTGCAGTACTTCCTCTGTCAGGACTTCCAGATGACCGGTGGGAACAATAATCAATCCCGCACATTGATAATAAATGAAGCTTTCCAGATAGTTCATGAGCTGTGGGTCATGGACATGAAATTGATCCAGACAGGAAATATATACATCATCCTTTTCCAAAATACCGTCATGAATGATATCAGGATGATAGTGACAATCGCAGACAGAAACCTGTCTGACAGCATGATCCAGTCCGTTTTCCCCCGCCAGAATTTG
This sequence comes from Clostridiales bacterium, assembly GCA_029007785.1. Taxonomy (GTDB): domain Bacteria; phylum Bacillota; class Clostridia; order Lachnospirales; family Lachnospiraceae; genus UBA3305. The sequence continues at coordinate 8,122 of JAQXIM010000137.1, forward strand.
ATATCCCTGAAAACGATGACTTTTTAATATTTCTCGAAATGATACTTCCATACTCTTGATGGTACATAAATGTACCACTCATCCTTTCTTTCAATCCCATAGATCTTCATATAAATAAATGAAATCAAAACACTTGTACGAGTGGATTGGCCTATCTATGTATTTTTATTGTACCACATAATAATTTTTTCGTGTATGAAAAATTAGCAAACTGATCATGCGGAAATACAGGTTTTCGATCATTATGAATGGGTAATGATCAATAAACCAGAGAAATCCGCTCTTTAGGGAAGAGCGGATTCTCAGGAGTTTATTCATAAAATAATGCTTGTATTATTCATTTCCGGGAAAGGCCGGGATGGCATTTAAGCTGGGTTTCAGATCCTCGTCGCTGGGAATTTCATCGTGCATAGTACGATTATTGTACTGTTCATAAGCCAGCATATCGAAATAACCGGTTCCTGTGAGACCGAAAAGGATAGTTTTTTCTTCGCCGGTTTCTTTGCATTTCAATGCTTCATCGATGGCAGCGCGGATGGAGTGACTGCTTTCCGGTGCCGGGAGAATGCCTTCGTATTGGGCAAAGATAGTGGCAGCTTCAAATACGGAAGTCTGCTCTACGGTTCTGGCTTCCATAAAGCCGTCATGATACAACTGAGACAGAATCGGGCTCATGCCGTGGAAACGAAGACCTCCGGCATGGTTGGGAGAAGGAATGAATCCGCTTCCCAGGGTGTACATTTTTGCCAGAGGGCATACCATACCGGTGTCGCAGAAATCGTATACAAATTTGCCGCGGGTAAAACTGGGGCAGGAAGCCGGTTCTACGGCAATAAAGCGATAATCTCGTTCGCCGCGCAGTTTTTCACCCATGAAAGGAGCAATCAAGCCGCCAAGATTGGAGCCGCCGCCGGCACAGCCGATAATAATATCCGGTACAACACCGTATTTGTCCAAAGCTTTTTTTGCTTCCAGGCCGATTACGGACTGGTGAAGCAGTACCTGATTCAGTACGCTTCCCAGTACATAGCGATAACCGGGAGCAGAGGTGGCTGCTTCTACTGCCTCGGAGATGGCACAGCCAAGGGAACCGGTGGTACCGGGGTGTTCTGCCAGAATTTTTCTTCCTACAGCAGTTGTATCGGAAGGGGAAGGCGTTACGGAAGCTCCGTATGTACGCATTACTTCACGGCGGAAGGGTTTCTGTTCATAGGAAACTTTAACCATGTATACTTTGCAGTCCAAACCGAAATAAGCACAGGCCATGGATAAAGCAGTACCCCACTGTCCGGCTCCGGTTTCCGTTGTAACACCTTTCAGTCCCTGCTTCTTTGCATAATAAGCCTGGGCAATGGCGGAATTCAGTTTATGGCTGCCGCTGGTATTATTACCTTCGAATTTATAGTAGATCTTTGCCGGTGTTCCCAATGCTTTTTCCAGGTTGTAGGCACGGACAGTGGGAGAGGGGCGATACGTTTTGTAATATTCCTGAATTTCTTCGGGAATAGGAATAAAAGCATCGGTATCATTAAGTTCCTGATCAATCAGATCATCACAGAATACACCGGCCAGTTCTTCTTTTGTCATGGGCTGAAGAGTACCGGGATTCAGCAAAGGAGCCGGTTTTTCCTTCATATCAGCACGCATATTGTACCAGGAAGTGGGAATTTCTTTCTCTTCTAAGTAGATTTTGTAAGGAATTTTTTTCTCTGTCATTTGGTTTTACCTCCCGCATTTTCATTATGTTGAGATCAGAATATTTTGATTTCAACATTTTTATGGGATTAGGCAAATAAAAAAGCCCTTATCCCATACACGAATTGTGTTGGGACAAGAGCGATAACTCCTGCGGTGCCACCCAATTTGATGCAATGCATCCACTCAAGGCATTCTGACAAATGCCGCCTTTTGATAACGAAGAGGAACTCCGGCTCACCTACTTTATCTTCAGTTTGCTCTCCGGGACCCATTCCAATGGAGGCTGTCTGCATCGGTCACACCATTCCGATACTCTCTGGGAGACAGGGATTCCTTGTACTTACATCCCATCAACGATTTCCTGCATTTTATCATGATAAAGTGGTAGTGTCAAGTAGTGAAAACAGAAAAAGTTAAAAAAAATTTGAGATGTCGGACAAAAAAATAATACAAATAAAGGTGACGTAATACGCATGGAATCAGACGGTGAAATCCGGTAACTTGCAAGAGAAATAATATGGATAGGTGAATCGTCCTTTCATCATTATCAGGGTTATGGTATAATTTTACGGAGGCTGCAGTGGGGGAAAGAAACAGAACTCATGAAAAAAAGCAGAACATAAATGAAATTGGATAAATATTAAAAATTGTTCATGGTCCGGGAATAAAAATGACAAAAATTATTCCTGAAAAACGGAAAAACGAATTGACTTTCCTGCTGCCGGAAGGTGTAGACTGATTCCAGGGAGGTGAAAAGGTGCATATCAATGAAGTAGAGCGTTTGGTTGACATTACGAAAAAGAATATTCGTTTTTATGAGGAGCAGGGGCTGCTCCAGCCGGCAAGAAATGAAGGAAATCGTTATCGGGAGTATTCCGAAGAGGATGTGGCCAAACTGAAAAAAATCAAACTGCTTCGAATGCTGGGGGTTCCTATCAGCGAAATTCGACGGGTCATAGAAGAGAATATTCCCCTGGAAGATTGTCTGGAACGTCATATGATATCTCTGCGGCGTCAGGAAAAAAGTCTTCAAAAGATGCAGGAAATGTGTCGGGAAATTATGGACGCCAGGGAAATTTTTTCTGAGATTGATGCAGAATCCTATCTGATCCGAATGAATGAGATGGAAAAAGAAGGGGTGATGTTTGTGGAAACAAAGAAAGAAGATAAACGGAGCAAAAAGAAAAGTGCCATTATCGCCGGCAGCGTTATGATCCTTCTTATGATATTGTGCATTTGTCTGTTTGCCTGGTGTGCCTGGGGAGTTGCAGAGGATCCTATGCCTGTTGGAATGTTTATAGCCTTTAGTCTTGGGATCATTGTTGTGATTGTAGGTGTGCTGCTGTCTTTGCGTATGCGGCTCAAGGAAATCGAGAAAGGGGAAATATATGAAGCTTCTAAATATTGATTATGTGCCTGGAAAGGAAATTGAGGCACTGGAAATGGTGAAGGGAACCGTTGTTATGTCCAAAAATCTGGGAAAAGATTTTATGGCAGGAATGAAAACGCTGGTAGGCGGCGAGCTTTTTGGATATACGGAAATGCTGAATGAAGCACGTCAGATCGCCACGAAACGTATGGTAGATGAGGCGGAAGCTCTTGGGGCTGATGCCATTGTTAATATTCGATATGGTTCTTCGGCTGTAATGAGCGGAGCTGCTGAGGTGGTTGCCTATGGTACGGCTGTCAAGTTTAAATAGAAGGATGATTCCTTTCAGGTTTAAGGGATATTAACTCAAAACATATTTCAGCAGAGAAGGAAAGAATGTCCCTGCATTTCGAATAAAAGATTTTTTGCCGGGAAAAATAAATATCCATGCAAAAATCAGTATGGCAGGAGGCATTGTGATGAAGAGTATACTAATTTGTGATACAACCAGAGAGGAAAGGGAAGAAATTATTCGCCAGTCTTTGGATTGCGGGGATGGCTGTGAAAATTGTTCCTCCTGTTGGCTGGGAGGAGGCAATCCCTTCGAGATGTATCAGCCCTATATTGATGGGGAAAAGGAAATCGCAGAAATCAACAGGGAATATCATGCCAGATATCTGCGTGGTTAAAGAAGGAAGAAGATACCCGGTGGAAAACGGATATCTTCTTCCTTCTTTTTTCAGTACATACAATTCTTTAAAACTGAGTGGGATCATTAAAGCTGGATTTCCATACCGGAATAAAGGGCAGTCATACGATCTCCCATGATTTCCCGGAGCCACTCAAAAGCAATCTGTCCGGTGCAGTGACCGGAATAAAAAACGGTGCCTTCCAAACGGTTCAATTCTTCGGCAACTTTCTGAACTTCTTCTTTTTCAAACTGGCAGGTGCAGACTCCGTCGGGTCCCATCATATGGAAACCACCGAAGAAAGCCTTGATCTTTTTATCCGGGAATTTCTGATTGACTTCTTTTACAATATTCTCAACTCCTCCGTGGGAACAGCTGTTGAATAAGACAAGGCCGTCTTCTTCCTCGAAAACAATGGTCTGTTCATGGGAAAAATCATCGATATGGATTTGTCCATTCTTTTCCACATACATATGGGCACGCTTTCCCCGGAGGGAGAGCTCTTTCGTCGTGTGGGGCAAAATATGAATACCATTTCCAAGGCTGCGATATCCGTCCACATAAATCATACGATTCTCGTAGTTTTCCAGAACCTCGGAAGGGATTCCGATATATTTTTTCATATCACCAACGATTTTATAACAGCGACAGTATCCGGCACTTTTCTGAAGATAAACGCCGGCTTTTTCATTTGCTTTGAAAAAAGGAAGAAATCCGCCGGAATGATCATAGTGAGCATGGGACAGGAACACCCCTTCCACCTCAGCCAGATTCAATCCCATTTTCCGGGCATTTTCGGTGTAAAGATCGGTTGCACCAGTGTCAACCAGATAATGATTTCCTTTGTAGGTAATCCATATGGAAAGGCCGTGTTCGCAGGCCATTCCGTTTTTTGCTGTATCCTCAACAAGAACTTTTACTTCCATAATGTTTCGTTTCCTCTCAGACAGATTGTGTATCTTCATATACTTTTTCTGTTTTTTATCATAACATGAGAAAAATATCTCCGCAAGTGCTTAGAAATCTCCGGGCTCCGGGTATCCGGAACAGATCTTCTTTTATATCTTCTTTTATATAAGATTGGAAATTTCATTATTATTAAAAATGTGATATACTCAAACGAGAATAACGCAGCTCTTTTCATGGCATGGAGATAAAATTCTCTTGAAACCAATGTCATATCATATATGAGTTGACTGACAAATGAGCTTAAAATGCAAAGTGCGGACAGCAAGAGGAGGGACAAGGAAATGGGTGAAAAAATAGAATTCTGCAGAGGCGGCGGCTGTACGGCGAAGCTGGGACCGGGAATTTTGAATCGGGTTCTGGAACGTTTGCCCAAAGGTCCAAGAGATGAAAATTTGCTGATAGGATATGACAGCAGGGATGATGCGGCAGTTTATCGGATTTCCGACGACACGGCAATCGTGCAGACCCTTGACTTTTTCCCTCCTATGGTGGATGATCCCTACACTTTTGGTCAGATTGCAGCGGCCAATGCCCTCAGTGACATCTTCGCCATGGGCGGAGACGTGAAAACGGCACTGAATATTGTGTGCTTCCCGGAAAAAATGGATTTGAATATTCTTGGGGCAATCATGCAGGGAGGTGCAGAGAAGGTCATCGAAGCCGGAGGAACTCTTGCCGGAGGCCACTCCATTGCCGATCAGGATGTGAAATATGGATTATCTGTGACAGGAGTTGTAAATCCAAATCGAGCTCTTGCCAACAACAGCGGTCAACCGGGAGACAAACTGATTCTTACAAAACCTTTGGGAGTAGGAATTATCTGTACAGCAAACCGGGTGGGAGAAGCATCGAAAGAGGCCATGGAGGCGGCTGTAAATTCCATGACAAAGCTGAATCGGAGTGCTTCGGAAATCTTTCGCCGTCATCCGATCCACGCATGTACGGACGTAACCGGATTTGGTCTTCTTGGTCATCTTCATGAAATGCTGGACGGAAAACTGACAGCGGTGATTTATGCCAAAGAGGTTCCGGTCATTTCCCAGGCTTTTACTTATGCCGATGATTTTCTGCTGACGGCAGCAGGTCAGAGAAACCGAAACCATATGGAATCTTATGTGGATTTTCGGGAAATCTCTTTTGCCATGGAAGAAGTTCTCTTTGATCCCCAGACATCCGGCGGCCTTCTGGCAGCAGTTCCTCCGGAAGCGGCAGAAGAAATTCTGGCAGAACTGGGTGAGGCAGGATTGGAAGCCAAAGTAATTGGAGCACTGGGGGACGTCAAGGAGAATATCAAGTCCGGTGGGAAGGAAATTGTGGTAATGGAAAACCAACCACTGATATAAAAAACAGAAAACGTAAGAAACGAAATAAAGGGGGACTAATTATGCTGAAAGTAAATGCCATGGGAGATGCCTGTCCCATTCCTGTTGTAAAGACGAAACAGGCAATCAGGGAACTGAACGGATCTGGTGAAGTAGAAGTATTGGTGGACAATGAAATTGCAGTGCAGAATCTGACAAAGATGGCAAAGCAGAAAGGCTATGCCATTCGTTCCAGCAAACTGGAAGAAGGAAAATTCCAGGTAAATCTTGTGATTGCCGATGAAAATCCGGAAGTTTCCGGGAATGCCGGAAATGATGGACATGGGGAAGAGACAGAGAATTCGGAAGAGACCATCTGTATTCCGGATCAGAGGAAACGCACGGTGGTGGTTATCTCCTCCAATCAGATGGGACACGGCGATGAAGTACTGGGAAAAATGCTGATGAAAGGCTTTATTTTCGCATTGACTCAGCAGGATGCGCTTCCCGGCACGATTCTCTTCTACAACGGAGGAGCCTTTCTGACCTGTGAAGAGTCAGCATCTCTGGAGGATCTTCGTTTGCTGGAATCCCAGGGAGTGGAAATTCTGACCTGCGGCACCTGCCTGAATCATTATGGATTGGCAGATAAACTTAAGATCGGCGGTGTCACCAATATGTATGAAATTACAGAAAAGATGATGCAGGCAGAAAGCATCGTGAAGCCATGATTTATATGGATAATGCGGCCACATCCTGGCCGAAACCGATACAGGTGGAAGAACGTATGGTGGAAGCCCTTCGAACCTTCGGAAACGGAGGCCGGGGGGCTCATGGCTCTGCTTTGACAGCGGCCAGAATGATTTATGATACCAGAGAAATGCTGGCAGAGCTTTTCGGAGCGAGTGATCCTTCTCGAATTGCCTTTACAGCCAATTCCACTGCTTCGCTGAACATGGCCATCCAGGGTCTTCTGGTACCGGGAGATCATGTCATTACAACAGAATGTGAACATAATTCTGTCTTAAGACCCTTATATCGCCTGGAAAAACAGGGGGTAGAATTATCCATTCTAAAGGCGGATAAAAACGGTATACTGCAGTACGAAAATCTGGAGAAACTTTACCGTCCCAATACCCGGGCTGTTGTGATCACTCATGCTTCAAATCTGACGGGAAATGTGACACAGCTTTCCAGAATATCCTCTTTTACCCAGCGTCATGGTCTTCTTCTGATTATGGACGCCTCTCAGACTGCCGGTGTTCTTCCCATCTATGTGGAAGAAATGGGAATCGATGTGCTCTGCTTTACCGGCCATAAAAGTCTGCGGGGACCCCAGGGGATTGGCGGAATTTGGGTGAGAGACGGTTTGGAAATCCGGCCTCTGTCTGTGGGAGGGAGCGGAATCAGGAGTTTTGATCGGACTCATCCCAACACCATGCCGGAAGCTTTGGAAGCCGGTACGCTGAACAGCCATGGCATTGCCGGTTTATATGGTGCACTTCAGTATTTGAACGAAATGGGTATTCCTGTTATTTATGAAAAAGAAATGAAGCTGACCCGTCGGTTTGCCGAGGGAGTCGAAGCTTTGGATAATGTGAAGCTGTACGGATCCGGACTTCACGAAGAACAGATGCGGGTTCCCATTGTATCATTGAATATTGGGGATTATGATTCTGCCAGCGTGGGTCAATGGCTTTGGGAGGATTATGAAATTGCGGTTCGAACCGGTGCTCACTGTGCACCGCTGATGCATAAAGCCCTGGGAACAGAAAATCAGGGGGCCGTACGTTTCAGCTTTTCTCATTATAATACAGAAGAGGAAGTAGATACTGCTATTGAGGCGATTCGAAAATATGCCTTGTAATCAGGTATGAGAGCTTAGAAATTCTGTCATAAATATCTGGTCAGAAAGGCATGGACAGAGAGTTATCATCAGGTATTTTGTCATGGAATGGAGCAAAAACCGGACAGATACAAAAGGGGATCGATCAAATGAGTGAACTGACATATAAGGTAAGGCTTCGAATCTATAAGGACGATCTGGTTTTCGGTCCTGGAATTGCCAGACTGATGCAGGGAATCGAAGAGACGGGCTCCATGTCGGAGGCTTGCCGGAGTATGGGGATGGCCTACTCCAAAGGCTGGAAGATTATCAAGCGGGCCCAGCAGGAACTGGGATATCCCCTGATTGAGGGAACCAGAGGCGGAGCCAACGGAGGAAAAATGATTCTCACTGCCCAGGGAAAGGATTTTCTGGATCATTACCTTTCCTTTGAGGAAGCGGTGGAAAAAGCGGCGCAGGATTTATTTCTAAAACACATGACCGGATGGGAAAATCCATGCATTCCTATGGATCGGTCTGCAGAAAATAAGAATGTGAGAAAAACGATGGACGAAGCCTGACGCATAAAAATTGAAAGATGGAAGGAAGTAAATGAGAACGGGCAAATGAGAGAAAAACGTGCGTATCATGTGATTACATTTCAGACGACCACGGAAGCCATGGCCATGGAGAAATTCTGTGAGACGAATCATCTTTCCGGAAGGATGATTCCTGTTCCAAGGGAAATATCGGCAGGCTGCGGATTGGCCTGGAGAGTTTCTTCCGAAGAATTTCCGAAGTGGTTGAAGCATGTATCTGAAACTTCGCTTCGGTATGAAAAGGTTACGGAGTTAATGATGTGAGAGAGAATCCAAAAGGAACAGCATTGAAAGAAGGAGAGAAGTGATATGGCAGATGAGGCTGTAATTCTTGTCAGGGGAGCGGGAGACATTGCCACCGGGACGATTCATCGTCTATGGTCTGCCGGATTTCGGGTCATTGCCCTGGAAACAGAATTTCCGGCAGCGATTCGGCGTCAGGTCGCTTTTGGCGAAGCGATTTACGAAGGTGAGATAGTGGTAGAAGGTGTGAAAGCGGTTCGGATTTCCGCCTGGCAGGAAGCAGAGGCAGCTTGGAGCCAGGGAGCGGTTCCTGTGCTGGTGGATCCCCAGGGGGAATGCGTGAATCAGCTTCATCCCATGGCAGTAGTCGATGCCATTTTAGCCAAGAAGAATCTGGGAACCAACAAAGGTATGGCGGAATTGACCATTGCTCTGGGTCCCGGCTTTATTGCAGGAGAAGATGTGGATGTGGTCATTGAAACCATGCGGGGACACAATCTGGGACGAATTATCCGAAGCGGTTCCGCCCTGGCGAATACCGGTGTGCCCGGTGTAATTGGCGGGTATGGTGCGGAGCGTGTTATCCATGCTCCGGAAAAAGGGATTTGCAGAAATGTCGCTCAGATCGGTGATTTTGTGACAGAAGGGGAAGTGATTGCCTGGATTGAGCAGGAAAAAGAACGGATTCCGGTAAACGCTTCCATTACGGGACTTTTGAGGGGGCTGATACGGGATGGATATCCTGTTGTAAAGGGCTTCAAAATTGCAGATATTGATCCAAGAAAAACGGAAGCGGCCAATTGTTTTACCATATCCGATAAAGCAAGATGTATTGGAGGCAGTGTTCTGGAACTGGTCTGCGGTTATCAGGCATCTCATCAGAAAAAATGATTTTCGATGGAAGATCATTGCTCGAAGTGTGACGAATGCAGCTGCCGTGAATCCATACATGGTCAGGGATGCAGGCAATAGGAAAGATGAGGAAGACAAGTATGAAAAAGTGAGAAGGAGATACGCCAGCGATTTGTGCCGCAATAGGAAAGATGAGGAAGACAAGTATGAAAAAGATGAAAACAGAAGAAGCCGTGGGGCAGGTTCTCTGTCATGATATCACTCAGATTATTCCGGGTGTAACGAAGGATGCTGTATTTCGAAAAGGCCACATCATTCAGGAAGAGGATATTCCTGTCCTTTTGAGTGTAGGAAAGGATTACATTTATATCTGGGAAAATGACGAAAATATGCTGCATGAAAATGATGCTGCCCGGATTCTTTACGAGATGTGCAGAAATGACAATATGTATCCTTCGGAAGTAAAGGAAGGAAAGATCGAAATCCTTGCAGAATGCGATGGTCTTTTGAAGGTGGATCGTCAAAAGCTTTTTCAGGTCAACAGTCTGGGAGAAATGATGATTGCCTCCCGTCATGGAAATACGGTGGTGCGGAAAGGGGACAAGCTGGCAGGTACCAGAATTATTCCGTTGGTAATTCAGAAAGAAAAAATGGCAAAGGCGCAGAATCTTTGTCAGGATCATCCGATTCTGACCCTTCTTCCTTTCAAAAAGAAAAAAGCTGCCGTTATTACCACAGGAAATGAAGTGTATTATGGAAGAATTCAGGACAGCTTTACACCGGTAATTCGCCAGAAGCTGGCAGAGTATGACACGGAAGTCATTCGCCATCGGATTTTAGATGACAATCCGGAAAAGATTACGGCAGAATGTCTGGAATCCATCAGAGAAGGGGCTGACCTTGTGATCTGTACCGGAGGCATGAGTGTGGACCCGGATGATAAGACGCCTCTGGCCATAAAGAATACTGGTGCAAGGATTGTATCCTATGGTTCACCGGTGCTTCCCGGTGCCATGTTTCTTTTGTCTTATTATCAGCACCGAATTCCGATTCTTGGTTTGCCGGGCTGTGTTATGTATGCAAAACGTACCATTTTTGATCTGGTTCTGCCCAGAATTATGGCGGATGATCCCATCACTGCAGACGAACTGGCTTCCCTGGGAGAAGGCGGCTTATGTCTGTCCTGTCCGGAATGTACATTCCCCAACTGTGGTTTTGGGAAAGGTTGGTAATGAAAAATTCCCTATTTCTTCAGTAAGCGGAGAGATGCCATTATGAAAGATCAATACGGACGCGCGATTACGTATATGCGCATTTCGATCACAGATCGCTGTAATCTACACTGTCAGTACTGTATGCCTGGAGAACCAAAACAGATTCCCAGAGAAGAAATTCTTTCCTATGAGGAAATATGTCAGACGGCAGAGGCAGCGGTGAATCTGGGAATCACACATTTTCGTATCACCGGCGGAGAACCCCTCGTTCGAAAGGATTGTTTTCGTTTGATCCGGATGCTTCATCAGATTAACGGAGTGGAGCGGGTCAGTATGACAACGAATGGTGTTCTTCTCTTTTCGTTTATGAATGAACTGGCATCGGCAGGTCTGGATGATGTAAATGTCAGTCTGGATACCCTGAATCGGGGAGAATTTTTACATCTCACCGGAAAGGACAGCCTTTCCTCCGTACTGGAAGGAATTGAGGCTGCTGTGGAGAGCGGAATTCCGGTCAAGCTCAATGCCGTCAATCGCCGGGGAATGGATTGGAGAAGTCTGGTGTCTTATGCGGAGAGCCGGAAGATTCCCCTGCGTTTTATTGAAATGATGCCCATTGGTCATGGGAAAAATCATATGGGCAGTTCCAACGAGGAACTGCTGAAACAAATCGAGGAGATTTATGGTCCGGCCAGGCCGGTGGAAAACAGTTCCGATCCTGGAAATTTGATAATGGAAGAACAGGGAAGAGGACCGGCCCGGTATTATCGTTTTCAGAATTTGAATACGAAAATCGGTTTTATCAGTGCGATTCATCACCGATTTTGTGAAAGCTGCAATCGTGTACGCTTGTCTTCCACGGGATATCTGAAGGCCTGCCTTTGCTATCAGCAGGGAGCAGATCTTCGGCCGATTCTGAGGGATCCGGCTCAATCTGACGATTTGGTGAGGGTGATGAGAGAGGTGATTTACCGGAAACCCAGAGAACATGATTTTGACCATATGAAAAACATAACAGAAAAAAAATCGATGAACCGGATTGGCGGATGAAGACATGGGGATTACGAATGTTTTTTTGATTTTGAGAGTGGGAAGCAGGAACGGCGTTGGATTCATTTGTCAGGAAATTTATGAGATGCAGTAAAGACAAAAGGATGGGATCAGGATGGAATCAGGACAGGATCAGGACAGGATCAGGATGGGATCAGGAGATAAGCATTATGGGAACGATAAAGGCAATTTGTATCAGTGAGAAGCGCGGAACGCCCAAATATAAAGTGAACCGTGCAGAATTTGTAAAGGATTGGGGGATTCGCGGGGATGCCCACGCAGGAAACTGGCATCGGCAGGTCAGCTTTCTTTCTTTTGAAAAGATCGAAGCCTTCCGTGCAAAAGGGGCCCAGGTGGATTTTGGTGCCTTTGGAGAAAATGTGATTGCCGATGGGTTGGATTTCAAAGAACTGCCGGTGGGAACACGTCTCCGCTGTGGTGATGTGGAATTCGTGATTACACAAATCGGAAAAGAATGTCACAGTCACTGTCAGATTTTCCGGAGAATGGGAGAGTGTATTATGCCCCATGAAGGTGTATTTGCTGTGGTGGAAAAGGGCGGCTGGATCCAGGTGGGAGATCAGCTGGAACAGCTCCCCACGATTCGGTAGGAGGAAAAAAGAATGGAATCATTGTTTTCTGTACTGCAGGCCCGGCAGAATGAGGGGAAAGACAGTATGCTGGTAATGATCGTGGATTCCGGCGGCTCTTCGCCCAGAAAAGCCGGTGCCTATATGGTTGTAGGAGAGGAAGGAATTCTTCTGGGAACCATTGGCGGCGGTAATCTGGAATATCAGGCCATGATGCGGGCACGGAATCTGCTGGGGGAGAAAAAGAACGACCAGATGAAGTACGAGCTTTCCAATCATGGAGCAGCGGAGCTGGGCATGGTCTGCGGTGGCTGGGCCAGGGTTCTTTTTTGCAGAATCAGTGGGGAATCGGAGGAAGACCGGGAACTGGTTTGCCGGGGAATGGAAGCTGCCGCCAGGCAGGAACCCTGCTGGCTTCTCCTTCCTTTTGGTGAGGGAAGGGTGAAGCTTCTGGAAATGCCGGAAGCTGATTTGGGACAAAGATCTTTTATTTTAGAAGGCCAGAATTATTTTGGACAGCCTTTTTATTATGAAGGAAGGGTCTATATCTTCGGGGGCGGTCATGTGGCCGTGGAAACGGTGGCTCTGCTGAGTCATCTTGGTTTCCGGTGTGTTGTTGCCGATGATCGGGAAGAATTTGCAGATCCTCAGCGATTTCCGGAAGCAGAGGATACGGTATTGGTGGATTTTTCAAAACTGGAAGATTTCTTCCATTTATCCGGTGCCGATGCAGCCGTCATCATGACCCGGGGGCATCTTTGTGATACGGACGCGGAACGATTTGCCCTGAGCAGTCCGGTTGGTTATATTGGCGTCATGGGAAGTCGGAAAAAGGCAGAATTTGTAAGAAAAAAACTGGAAGCGGAAGGATTTTCCAGGGATCAGCTGGATCGGGTGATCACGCCCATTGGTATTGCGATTCAGGCAGAAACGCCGGCGGAAATCGCAGTCAGCATCGCAGGACAACTCATAGCCTATCGAAACGGCAGACGAAAAAAAATCCGGCCGGAAAAATGAGCGGATTTCGACAGGAGGAACTCTCAATACAAAAGACAAACAAAAAAGGCAGCATGAAAAAGAGAATGGCACTGCTTGTTTGCATGGTGATGGGAATGACCATGATGATCGGATGCGGAAACAGTTCTGAAAGCGAGGAAGAAGTTGCCATTACATTATTTGCGGCAAAAAGTCTGAATACGGTAATGGAGGAGCTGATTCAGCTTTATAACGAAACCAATCCCAACGTAAAGATTGTAGGAAGCTACGACAGTTCCGGAACCCTGATGACTCAGATTGAAGAAGGGGCTGCCTGTGATGTTTTCTTCTCAGCTGCTCAGAAACAGATGGATCAGTTGGATCTGGAAGATGGGCTGGTGGAAGAAGGAACCAGATACAACGTGGTAAACAATCAGGTGTGTGTGGTTACCTGGAAGGGAAGCGGCACAGAGGTAACCGGTCTTTCCGATATGGGTAAGGCAGACAGTATCGCTTTGGCAGACGGATCGGTTCCTGTAGGAAAATATACCAGACAGGCCATGGTAAATGCCGGTATGCTGGAAGCGGCGGACGATGTTTCTACGATTCCGACAGAAACGGTATCTCAGGCTCTCGGTGGTGTGGAGATCAATGAATGTGCCAATGTCGGTGCCGTTGCTGCAGCCGTTGCTGAAGGTTCCAATGAAGTGGGAACCGTGTACTATTCCGATACATATGGTTTGGAGGACAGACTGGAGATTCTGGAAATGGTATCTTATGATTTGACCGGAAATGTAATCTATCCGGTGGCTCAGATTAAAAACGGGGAAGCCAGCAAAGAAGAGGCGGCAGCAGCTAAGGATTTTGTAGAGTTTTTGATTTCAGAGGAAGCCAAATTGGTTTTTCAGAATTACTGCTTTGACACGGATGTGGAATAAAAAATGTGCGCAGAGAAAAAATCGATTCTTCCATACAAAGAAGAAAGAAGGAGAAATGAATGGATCAGATGATGGTTTATTTGCAGGAACTGGACTGGAGCCCTCTGTGGATTTCACTGAAAACCGGTGTGGCTGCCACCATTCTCTCCTTCTTTCTGGGAATCTGGGCGGCAAGAAAAACCATGAAAGCAAGTCCAAGGGTAAAATCACTGATGGATGGGATTCTGACGCTTCCCATGGTTCTGCCGCCCACCGTTGCCGGCTTTTTTCTCCTTCTTCTTTTCAGTCTGAGGCGGCCTGTGGGGGCTTATCTGTATCAGGAATGGAATATTAAAGTGGTTCAGACCTGGCTGGGATGTATTCTGGCAGCCACAGTGATTTCGTTTCCTTTGATGTATCGGAATGCCCGGGCAGCCTTTGAACAGGTGGATGTGAATCTGATTTATGCAGCCAGAACCCTGGGAATGTCGGAGTTCGCCGTGTTCTGGAAGATTGCTGTTCCTGCTGCCGGCCCCGGCATTGCTTCCGGTACGGTGCTTACCTTTGCCAGAGCTTTGGGCGAGTATGGTGCCACCTCCATGCTGGCGGGAAATATTCCCGGGAAAACAGGGACCATTTCCCAGAAAATTGCCATGGTTATTCAGGATGGGAATTATGCCGCGGCAGGATTCTGGACGGCGGTGATTCTGGTGATTGCTTTCTTCATCCTGTTTTTGCTGAACCGGATTCTCTTCCGAAGTAACAGAAATAACCGGAGGTGGTGAGATGGCAGGACTTCAGGTGGATATCAAAAAGAAATACGGCAGTTTTCAGCTGGATGTGGCCTTTCAGCTGGACCAGGGAACCCTCGGGATTCTGGGGGCCTCCGGATGCGGAAAGAGTCTGACCCTGAAATGTATTGCCGGAATTGAGACGCCGGACCAGGGCAGGATTATTCTCCACGATCGTGTATTGTTTGATTCCAACAGAAAGATAAATCTTCCTCCCCAGAAACGAAAAGTGGGATATATGTTCCAGGATTATGCCCTTTTTCCTCATATGACGGTTGAAAAAAATATCATGGCAGGGATGGGAAGAAAACCGGATCTGTCACTGGTAAAAAAATACATCCGGCAGTTTCATCTGGAAGGCCTGGAAAAACATGAGCCTTCCTGGCTGTCCGGCGGGCAGAAACAGCGAGTGGCCATGGCCCGGATGATTGCTGCCCAGCCGGAGCTTCTGCTTTTGGATGAACCCTTTTCTGCCATGGACAGTTATCTTCGATGGGAACTGGAAGGACAGATGCGTGAATTTCTGGAGCAGGCAGAAAAGCCGGCCCTTCTGGTTTCCCATAATCGGGACGAAGCGTACCGACTTTGCCAGACCGTGGGATGCATCAATCAGGGAAAGATGGAGATCATTGAGCCTGTACGGGAATTTTTTGGGAATCCCAAGACAAGAACGTCAGCCCTTCTTTCCGGCTGCAAAAATATTTCTTCTGCCCGGATTCTGGATGAACACCATTTGCTGGCAGAGGATTGGGGGATAATTTTCACCATTCCCTGTGTTCCGGCTCATACAAAAGCAGTGGGAATTCGTGCCCATACCTTTATGGCTTCCGACAAAAGAGACAGGGACAATACGTTCCCGATTGCAGAGTCCCGTATTCTGGAAGATATGTTTGAGTGGAACATTTCTTTCCGGCTCTCAGAGAACAGCAGCTGGATGCAATGGAAAATTCCAAAGAAGGAATGGCAGGAGGAACCGGTGGAGGTACCGGAATACGTGACAGTGGACGTGAAGAATATTATGTTTCTGGCAGAAGACGGTGAGTCCATGAAAAAAGATGGTATCATTGCTGGATAGATCAGCATCAGATTTGATGGAGAGTAAAGATGCCGGGAAAAAATATAAGGATGGTACAATGATTGGACAAAAACGTGCCGGATTCGATGGAGAATAGGTCTGCCGGGATAAAGTATAAGGATGATACAATAATGAGGCAGAACCGTGCCGGATTCGATGGAGAGTGAGAATACTGTGGCAAAAATATATGGAAAAAATTCCGAGAGTAAAAATGGAACATGGATGGAAATGCCCCCTGACAGGGCGTTTCCCTTTTTACAGGAAAAAAATCATGTGATTTCCCTGACGGGCGGAGGAGGAAAGACGACACTGATATACTGGCTGGCAGAATATTATGCAAAGCAAGGATATCGAACCTTAATTTCTACGACAACCCATATGCAGCAGCCCAGGAAGGATGTGTGGGTACGGGATTGGAAGGATCTGGAGGAACACTGGAAACAGGAAGGGATTGCTGTGATGGGAGAAGCCTGTGAGAATGGAAAGATTCGTCAGCCGGAATATACAGTTTTGGAGAGAGGTATCGAAATGGCAGATGTTGTTCTTCTGGAAGCAGACGGAGCAAAAGGGCTGCCCTGCAAGGTGCCTTCTTCCCGGGAACCGGTGATTTTGCCCCAATCGGATCTTGTGATTGGCGTCATGGGTCTGAGTGCTCTGGGGAAAACGCTGGAAGAAACGTGTTTCCGTCTGGAAGAAACCATGGCTTTCTTAGGAAAAGAAAAAGACCAGCGATTGACAGAGGAAGATGCAGCACGAATTCTTTCTTCGGAAAAAGGAACAAGAAAAAGTGTTGGAAACAGAGCATATTATGTCGTTCTGAATCAGTGCGACGATCCGGAGCGTTTCCGGATGGGAATGGGAATTCTTCGCCGACTGGAAGACCGGGGGATAGCCGGAGGTGTGATGACCTGCCTGAAGGACGAGGCAGAATGGTGAAGAGGAAGGGTTTTCTGGAAAAGTATATCGGGATAAAAGGAAACAGAAAGCGAAGGAAATAAAAAGCGACGGAAAACAAGATAGACGGAAAACAAGATAGATGGAAACAGAAAGGGATAGCGAAAACGATGGGGAAACTAACACATTTTGACGAAAACGGAGCGGCTGTCATGGTGGATATTCATGAAAAAGCAGATACCAACCGGATCGCGGTGGCTGCAGGAAAAATTCATGTCAGCCGGGAAGTATTTGAGGCGATTACAGAAGGTCAGGTGAAAAAAGGAGACGTTCTGGGAGTTGCCCGAATTGCAGGTATTATGGGAGCAAAAAAAAATGCCGATCTGATTCCTCTGTGTCATCCCATCGGGATGACCAGCTGTGAGATCTCTTTCCAATTATCGGAGGAGGAATTGTCCATTACAGCGATTTGCAGAACCGCCTGCACCGGAAAAACGGGAGTGGAAATGGAGGCACTGACCGGAGTCAGTGTTGCCCTGCTGACAATTTACGATATGTGCAAGGCCATGGATCGATCTATGCGGATTACCGATATTCATCTGGTGGAAAAGGACGGAGGAAAAAGCGGCCATTATCAAAGTCCGATTTGACGGATGAAGATACGTAAGAAGGAATGGATCAGATATTTATTTTAAACCGTTTTGGTGAAAGAATTCTTCTTCGCGGAAGAAGTTAACAGGAAAATCCAAGGGGGAATTTTATGTATAAGACAGGTATTATTACATTGAGTGATAAAGGAGCAAAAGGTGAAAGAGTGGATCTCAGCGGTCAGAAGATAAAGGAACTTCTTCCTGCGGATAAGTATGAAGTGGTTTCTTATGTTCTTTTGCCTGATGCGCTGGATCAAATAGAAGCGGAACTGATTCGTCTGGCAGATGACTGCGGATGTGATTTGATTCTTACCACGGGAGGAACAGGATTTTCACCGAGAGATGTGACACCGGAAGCTACTCTTCATGTAGCGGATCGGCAGGCACCGGGAATTGCAGAGGCAATTCGTGGATACAGCATGACCATTACCAAAAGAGCCATGCTGAGCCGGGGCGTCAGCGTAATTCGCGGAAACACTTTGATTATCAATCTTCCGGGAAGTCCAAAGGCAGTAGAGGAAAGCCTCACATATATTCTGGATACACTGGAACACGGACTGGATATTCTTTCGGGACATGGTGGAGAATGCGCCAGACGTTAAGTGCGGTCTACCATGTTGGAAAAAAGGTAAAGAAAGAGAATTTAATCTGACGAAAGCAGAAAAATCAGAAAAAACATAAGAATTTAGAGAAAAAGTATTGACAATGCAAGTGAGGTGTTGTAAACTTTAAATATAATCGATTATATTAAAAGTCTAGAATATAATGTTTAAAAGAGATCTCGAGTAATCCTAAGACAAGTACTGAATTCAACGGAAAGGAGAAGAATGATGAAAAGATTATTCAAATTTGTGTTGTCATTAGTTTTGATACTTTCAATGTTTTCTCAGATTGCTTTTTCGCAAACCAGGGCTGTTGTTGACGAAAAACAAGAGGTTACAGAATTAAACGAATATGAAAGTTATTGTTATTTTACTCAGACATCTGATGCGGAGCTACTAAATCAGGGATATTCTTTGAGTTATATTCGAGATATGAAGCAATTTGATTATGAAAAAGCACTATTAGAGCGAGCTACTCTTCCTATTTCCGAACTTAGAGGATATGGGTATACAGACGAACAGATAAGGGAGCTAAAAGCATATGCAAATGGGGAAAAAGCATTTGAAGCTATAGCGCAATTTACAGCTGCCAGTTTAAGTGCAGATATTACGTTTTCAAGTTATAGCACATCTTCATATGCATTTTCATATTCTTGGACATGGTCTTCTCTGCCTCTGCAGGTATATAAAGATATGGCAGTTATGAAATGGAGCGGAATGGCTACTTCAGGTGCTTTATTGGGGACTGAAATTGGTAGTGTTAGTAGCGTAGTAAAATATTACTATACTACTAATGGAAATTATTATACTTCGCAATCGGGCGAGGGAACTATAATAGAAAATGGATATTGGATAAAATTTCCATTGAGAAAAATGGATAATAATAATGCGAATTATGTTTGGGCAAAAAAAGGAACAGTTTATGCTAAGATTAATAAAAGTGGTACAGCTGCTTTAGCTAAAATGCAAGTAACGGCTATTTATGGGCATACAACAAAAAGTGTTTCTATTACACCGTCGCTAGGTTCAGGAATGACAATATCCTTTAGTAGTAATGACGGATTAGAATTGAAAGGAAATAAGACAAAATACTGTAGTAGTTCTGGAGTTATATCGTAAGCATCAAATATTCCAGCGGATACTCAAATGTAAGAAGTTTCTATATAATTGAAAACAAGATACATGGAGTATTCTACTGCATCTACAAGAATAGTGCCGCATGATGAATTCAAGGGATTATGCGGCACTACAGACATAATTATGTTCACAGCCAGTTTTTTCTCTTAGACTCTGTAGAATATAAGAGAAAAAACTGACTGTTCAGTGACAGTGTGGACGGAGCCAACACTAGTGCTGTGGTCTATATGATGGTCGAGATGGCAAAGAACTATGAGCTGAATATATTCAGATATCTAGAGTATTTGTTGGAGCAGTGGCCTGACAGTAGTTGGAGAGATGAAGAACTGGTCGAGTTAGTTCCCTGGAGTGAGAAATTCCAATTTATCAAAAACGGAAGGGAAATTAAAGTAAATTACTCCAATATCGTATTGTTCGGGGTCATTTTATAAAGACTGCTTTTATATTTTTTGTTTACGTTATATCGGAGGAGTGATTTCTATAGAAAAGGTACAACAATTTTTTCGTAAAAATGTTATAGTGATTATTATTGGACTGATACTGTTTGGTATCATCTATCGGGATGTTTTTGTACCAGACATATCCTATGTCGGAGCCCTGTATAGTGAGCGCGAGGGTGAAAAATGGCTTTCCGAAAATTACACGGAGTCATACCAATTACTGTCAGATAGAATAGGGTCCCGGTATACTTCTGCTGACAGTATATATTACTATGAGATGGTATTGACAGAGACGTATACTTACCCCAGTCGGGAGACAGAATACAGAATTCTGTATGCTCTTGCAGCGGATCAGTTAGAGAATGGTGTGAAAACTTCAGGTGCTGCAGATGTTACAATATATTTCATCGCGATGAAACAGTCTGAGGATGGAAAATGGGAAAGAACCCAGGATATTCAGCTGCAGGATGTGGAGGTCACTCTGATGATGTTTGATCCGGTTCAATTGGAGTCGGTTGCCAGTGACACCTGTCTGGTGGAGGAGAAGGACAGCAGGCAAAGCGAACACAAAGTATATTCTGTAAAATCAATGAATCAGAAAGATGCAGATATACAGGAAATATCTTCACTGCACGTTACGTATACGACAACAGAACCGTTAAAGGAAGACATGGGGATATTCCAGTTGGATACACGATGGATCCCGACAGTAAATCACAAAAAATCCCAGACGTTGACGACGGTTTGTTTTCCTTTTTTATTGTGTGAATGAATCCTGTTCCAGCAGCTTTTTTACAGAGAATCCATTGTGAAAAAGCTGGAATGTATTATTCTTTCCGGAACAGTTTATAATGTGATAATAAAGTTAAGAAAAACATCACAAAAGAATTAGCACTCACCTATTGACAGTGCTAACAACAAGTGGTAAAACATAATCGAACAAAGGAAAAGGGACTCAGAAAGAAAAATCGACAGCCCCCAAACGCTCCGGGTTCATAAAGAAACATCAAAATGGACATATTTATAAGGAGGAATGGATTATGTTGATGCCTAGTTTATTTGGAGAAAGCTTATTGGATGACTTTTGGAACATGGAAATGCCGACAGTCAGAAGTTACACTTCTGCAAAGAACCCCTACGATCTGATGACCACCGATGTGAAAGAGACGGAAAACGGATATGAGATCCATATGAATTTGCCGGGAGTCAAGAAAGAAGATGTGAAGGCAGAATTGAAAGATGGTTATTTGACCATTCAGGCTTCCACCGCTTCCAATCAGGAAACGAAAGACAATGATGGAAAATATATTCGCCGAGAACGTTACAGCGGTTCCTGCAGCAGAAGTTTCTTTGTAGGAAAAGAAGTAACTCAGGAAGAGATCAAAGCCAGGTTTGAGGATGGTGTCCTGAAATTGGATATTCCGAAAAAAGAAGCAAAGAAAGTAGAAGAACAGAAGAAGTACATCACTATAGAAGGTTAAGTATTGTGATAGGAGAAGAAAGGGGCCGGTTTTACCGGCCCTCTTTCTTATCGAAAAAAACAGAATGGAAGAGATGGATTTATCGAGGCAGGAGGTGATAGTATGAAAGGAAAAAGAGATTATTATGAAATTCTGGGGGTCACAAAAGACGCAGATGCTGCAGTAATCAAGCGTGCTTACCGAAAGTTGGCGAAAAAATATCACCCTGACAGTAATAAAGGAAACCAAAAGGCGGAAGAAGTCTTTAAAGAAATCACAGAGGCTTATGGAGTCCTCGGCGATGAAAAAAAGAGAAAGCTGTATGACCAGTATGGTTTTGCAGCCTTTGATGAGACCGGAGCGGGGGCTGGATATCAGGATAACCAGGGCTTTGGCGGCGGTTATGGAAATGGTAACTTCTATCGGAGGGAAGGACCGAATGGTTATCAGGAATTCCATTTCGAAGGAAACGGTGGGGATATGGATGATATCCTGAAGAACTTTTTTGGCGGTTCCTTCCATGGCAGTGATTTTGGATCTTTCCATGGCTTTCGGAATTCCGGTTCTTCCCAGAGAGGAGGAAATGGTTCTTTTGCACGAAAGGGTATGGATTTGAATGCGGATATGGAGGTTACCTTTGATGAGGCGGCCTTCGGAGGTACGAGAAAGATTCATTTGCAGGAAAGTGATGGGACGGAAAGAGCGTATGAAGTGCATATACCGGCAGGAATTGCTTCCGGTCAGGTAATTCGCATGAAAGGAAAAGGAAATCCGGGATCCGGAGGCGGTGAAAATGGGGATTTGATGCTTAAGGTGACGGTAAAGGATAAGCCCGGTTTCCACCGAGAGGGTCAGGATGTCTATACGACAGTACGCGTTCCCTTCGCAACGGCCGTTCTGGGCGGTGAGGTCACCATCGGCACCATTTATGGAGATGTGCGCTGCAATGTGAAAGCAGGAACTCAGTCCGGCAGCAAAATACGTTTGAGAGGAAAAGGTATCGCTTCCATGGATCATCCTCAGACCCGGGGTGATCAGTTTGTTACGGTTCAAATTGAAGTGCCCAGAAATCTGGGAGAAGAGGAGAAACGGAAGCTGCGGGAATTTGATGCAGCCTGTGAGCGGAATGGTCATACTTCCAGCCGGGGCGGAGCCCGGGCTGCACGAATGTAAAAAAGAAAATACACCGCGCACCTGGTGGTATCCTTGATATGGCATAAATTTTCTTTTATAACAAACTTTTAAAATTTTTTCATATATTGGCTGGCCGACAATACCTCTTGCATAACATGGAACCGCTGTCTGAAAAGGCAGCGGTTTTTTCAAGAAGAAACTTCGTCCCTATTGCATAAAATTCTCCGGGAGGATACGCATACCGCTCCAAAAGAAGTTTTTCTGTAAGCAGCCACGCGGCAGTGCGAGACTTCCGCGAGTCGAACTCTTTGTTCAAATTGCTTTCCTCTAGCAAATGTAGTAGACTGAAAATAAAGATGGATTCATAGATGACCAGGGGGTGAACAGTTATGGAAACTCTTGCTTTGCTTTCTCAATTTGTTTTTGTCGCTGCAAATTTATCGGAGAAGGTAGGAGAGCATATTTTTGGAAAGGCTCTGGACGCGGTTCTGGACAAGATGATCGAGAATCCCAGAAAAAAGCCGGATGCAGACTTGAGCGGAAATGATCTTCTGGTGTGGCAATTTTGTGATTGTTTGTGTAAAGCACATAAGGAAACCTGTGAGATCTATGGGTGGGAGTATTCAGAGCAAGCGATTCGCCAGTTTATTTCATCCGAAGAAAATGCAGAATGGTCAGAGTGTTTTTCAGAACAAAAGCTGAAACAGTTTCTAAAAAGACTGGTGGGGGATGAGGCAGCGGAAATTGTTACAGACCATGTATTAAATACATGGTTCCGTTGCTTTCAGCAGGAAGTAGCCTGTCATCTGGAACTATATAACTGGCAATCGATGTTGACAAAGAGTGTAAGGTTTGAAGACGCTTCGTCCGGTATCCAGACAGGTGAAATAAAATCCAGCTTATCGGTTACGAAGGAGGAAGCGGCATCCTTCGTATCATTGTGGAAGGAAGTGATGAATTCTTCGCTCCCCGGCAGAGATGCGGATCAAAAGAAATGGGGAGATGCCATCAAATCCTGTCAGAATTTGATAGAAAGTATTCTTGAAAAGATGAAAACCGGAACACTTTACGACTTTACGCTTGATTTGCAGTCGTATGATCCGGAAACTTTTCCTGCCTATCAGTGCTGCTGCAGCGGAAATCCGGTTAAGGAAATATCCTTTGAGGGGACGGAACTTCCGTTATTTTATGCAGATCTCATTCTGCGAGAGGCAGACTTGATTCTTGGAGAAGATTATTGGCTGCGCATGGATTCCTCCATCTATACAATAAATAATCGATTTGTAAAGCTGGAACGTCTTCAGTCCCATTTGAAAGAAGCAAAAACAATAATTCAGACAGGAAAAGAGGATTGTCGGTGGGCCCTGGAAACCGGGGAAGCTGTTCTCCGAGCAAAGAGCAGTATAGAGAAATGGGATAGAGTGTGCTGTGATCAACTGGAGATCTGTGGTACACTTTTAGAGGAGGTCAGAAGTGGTTTGATGATAAACCGTCCGGATCAAAAAAATCTGGTATCCAGGCCGGTTTTCAGCGGTGCTTTCGACAGTGTTTTGGGACAAGAGGAATCCAATCTGGAGAAATTGGAATTATCTGCCATGAAACATATAGCCAGCGGTCATACGATTCTGCTTCAGGGACCGCAGATTATGGATAATGCCAATTTTCTGCGGCTGCTTCAGTACGAGGATATCCGCAAATTATGTAAAAATGGATTTTTCGTATATTCTGCATATGGAAATCTTCATACACCCAGAGATTTTCTGATGGACAGACTTGGCAAAACGGAAAAATCCAGTGATCAGTATTTCAAGTTCAGCAGTTTGGATGCATATCAGAATGATGAGTATGGTGCAGCACTTCGTGAAACTGTGAGACGAGCATTAAGTGATCGGAAGCAGTATGGTGATTTTCGAGAGAAGATTCCATCGGAAATACAGAATTCCGTGGAAGAGCTATATGAATCATACCAATTGGCAGCGGAGTGTTTTGAAGAAGCAGAATCCATGAAGTATCATCAGTCAGCGAAGAAGCGAACGATGAAATCCTTTATTAATTACTATAGTTTTCAAAGTCCCGAATTGAGTCTGGATACATTGATTGATAGTCGGCTGAGAGAATTGGAAGAGGATGAAAAGGAATGCAGCCAGCCAGGACGGAAGGAAATCCTGGAAAGATTCCGAATCATTCAGGGACAAATAAATGAAGAGAAGAAAAGAAAGACGGCAGGAGCCTGGATGCGGAGTAATTATTATGACACTCTCAACGCATGGAAAACAGAAACAGAAGATTTTAAGATACAGGAAAGCCTGGAGCTTTTCGAAAAACTCATCGACAGATGCTATCTTCTGTTCAGAGGATTTCTAAGCTGCAATAGTGTAGCCTTGCCGGAAACAGAGCCCAGATTGAGATTGTATCATTCTCGAAAAGATCTTCAAAAAAAGACAAAGGTGGACTATATGTACGATTCGTACAAAAGAAGAAGCACCATTCCCCATCGCAGCTTCATTTCCTGGGATACGCTTATGGAACAGGCACTGAATATTCGTGGAATTATTAATGATCCCGGTATTCCCATGGAAAATCAGAAGGAAAAGATTTTTCAGGAAACGGAAATCACCTGTGATTTTGTGCTTGATCATATTGGAGGAAGTCTTGTGGCTTCCGAAGCCAATATTTTAACGATTAAGAAAAACAAAGTGGCGATGACGGATCGTAAAGAGAAAGATACGGATATAGAACTCAGTCATATGGAAGTGGTGGATGTGAATCTGGAAATGGAAGGCTGAGGATATATATCCATTCATGCGTCCCGGATTTGTGCAGAAGGAAAAGTATTGAAAATGGAAGTCTGAGATCCATACATCCACATATACATCCTGGAAGTGTGTAAACATCGGGGAATGAATTAGAAAGAGAAGGATAGCAGAAATATGGACACAATAAAGAGATATTTTGAATTAGCAGAGGAACGGCCGGAGTTATTTTCTCAGTCCGTACAGATTCCGTTGGTGTTGGAAGAAAAGATGATGCGGAATTTTGCCGAAGAGACGGGAAAAAAGATGGGGATGGTTTATGACAATTCTCCTTTCTTCTATGTGATTGCCGATTTGTGCCGTGGAAAAAAAGGTCTTTTCAGTTATGCCAGGGTGATTTACTGTAATGCCCGGAGCAATGGCGCGGTGGCCATTCCCCGGTGCGGTGATTTCTTTGGTTTGTTGTCGATTTATCGTCATGGACCCCGCTGCGAAAGCCTGGAATTTCCCCGGGGATTTGCGGAGTCGGGAGAGTTCTCTTCCGGCGAACTCATCCAGAGAGAATTGTCGGAGGAACTGGGGCTGAAAAAAGAGGAATGTTTGATTCGTAAACTGGGAAATCTGCGGGCAGATGCAGGCTTGTCTGCCGGTCTGGTACAGATCTTTCTGGCTGATATTTCTCCGGAAGCGAAAATTGATTTGACGGATGAGGAAGGAATTTTCGGCTTTCGATGGGTGACAGAAGAAACACTGCGATCCATGATTGCAGACGGAAGAATAACGGATGGATTTACCATTTCTTCCTATGGAATGCTGACATGCACCAATCTGTAAGGAACATTTTCCAGGACAGGGATTCAGAATAGTGGAAAAACGAAGGAGAAAGGGGATAACCCATGGAACATCTGCGCTGTGTTGTGGAAAGAATTACTTATCAGAATACAGAAAATGGCTATACTGTACTGAAGGTGGCTGTTAAAAACTACCATGAGCTGGTTACGGTTGTGGGAATCATGCCGGATACCCATGTGGGTTCCGTCCTTTCTCTGGAGGGATTCTGGAAAGTGGATGCCAAATACGGAAGGCAGTTTTCTGTGGAAAAATATGAGGAAACTCTGCCGGCTACGGTTTATGGTATCGAGAAATACCTGGGCTCCGGGCTGATTAAAGGTGTCGGACCTAAATTTGCCCGGAGAATTGTGGAGAAGTTCGGAAAGGATACGCTGGATATTATCGAAGAAGAACCGGATCGTCTGCTGGAGGTGGCAGGAATCGGTGCAGTCCGGGTAGCGCGGATTCGAAAGAGCTGGGAAGAGCAGAAAGAAATCAAGAATATTATGCTGTTTCTCCAGAGTCATGGAGTCAGTACGGCCCATGCAACGAAGATATTCAAAACCTATGGCAGCGACAGTATTCAGGTGGTGGAGGAAAATCCCTATCGTCTTGCCGATGATATCTGGGGAATTGGTTTTAAGACGGCAGATACCATTGCGGAAAAGCTGGGAATCGGCAAGGAACGGTTTATACGGTTAAGGAGCGGTTTGTTTTATACCCTGAATAAGCTGTCGGAGAGCGGTCATTGTTATGCTGTCCGGGAACAGTTGATTGAGGCCGCGGAAAAGCTTTTGGAGGTGGAGGCTCCTCAGCTGGAAATGACTCTGGATGAGATGCTTCGTACTGAAGAGGTGATCCGGGATGAGGAGGCCATCTATCTTCCAGCCTTCTATTTTTCAGAAGCCGGGTGTGCCAGGCGGCTGGGAACGCTGATGGATGCAGAACGTAAAATGAAGATGGATCCGGACAAAGTAATGGATCGTGTACTGAAACAGTCCGAGATTTCATATGATAAGATACAGCAGGAAGCGATTTATGCAGCCATTTCTTCCAAGGTAATGATTCTCACCGGAGGACCGGGAACCGGAAAAACGACAACTACCATGGGAATTATTTCTGCCTATCAGATTGCCGGTTATCAGGTGATTCTGGCAGCGCCGACGGGACGGGCAGCCAAAAGAATGTCGGAGGCCACGGGAATGGAAGCGAAAACCATTCATCGTCTTCTGGAATATAAACCGCCGGAAGGGTATCAGAAAAATGAGGAAGCCCCTTTGGAAGGAGATGTTCTGATTCTCGATGAGTGTTCCATGATTGATATTATGCTGATGTATCATGTGCTGAAAGCTATGCCGGATCATATGACACTGATTATGGTCGGCGATACGGATCAGCTGCCCAGCGTGGGTGCCGGAAATGTGCTGAAGGATATGATTGCATCCGGAAAGATTCCCGTGGCTCGTCTTACAAGGATATTCCGTCAGGCTCAGGGCAGCAGGATTATTATGAATGCCCATCGCATTAATCAGGGAGAAAATATCGACATGAGGGGCGGCAAGGATTCGGATTTCTTCTTTGCGGCTAAAGAAACCAATGAAGAAGTGGTGGAAACTCTGGTTCAGTATTGTACGAAAAATCTTCCCCGGTATTACCATGTGGATGCGCTGCAGGACATCCAGGTTCTGACACCCATGCAGAGAGGAATATGCGGTGCGGCCAATTTGAATCAGCTGCTTCAGGAAGCTATGAATCCATCGGATATTTTCCTCCGGCGGGGCGGAACCCAATATCGTCTGAATGATAAGGTGATGCAGATCCGCAACAATTATGACAAGGAAGTATTCAACGGGGATATTGGAAAAATTATCCGGGTGGATATGGAAGAACGGGAGCTGACTGTGGATTATGACGGACGGAGTGTGGTCTATGATGTTTCCGAACTGGACGAATTGGTGTTAGCTTATGCCACAACGATTCATAAATCCCAGGGTTCCGAGTATCCTATTGTTGTGATGCCCTTTACCATGAGTCATTTTGTCATGCTTCAGAGAAATCTCCTTTATACCGGTGTAACCCGGGCAAAAAAGATTCTTGTTCTCATTGGAGAAAAGAGGGCAGTTTATTATGCCATTCAAAATGAGACGACAACGGCGAGAAATACAAAACTGGCCCAGAGACTGATTCAGAATATCGCCGATGCGGCGAATTCGATGCCGACAAAAACAGGGGATTCTGCCATTTTCCAACAGGGAAATGTTGTTTCATTCCAAAAGGAAACCATTGAAAAATCAAAAAACGAAGAAAAGGTAATTAACTGGAAAGGCGGCATCCGGATCCCTCTGGTTCGTGAGGAACCCTCCTTTTACCGGGGCGATTTGTTCCAGAGGTTGTCCCAGTCCAGTTTTCGCAGCAGTTTTTCTCTGAGGGCCAATGATCGGGCTTATGTCCGGGAGAAGGGAATGGATACAGTACGCAGTCATGCCCATGAGTTTATTGAAAAACGTCTGGCTCCGGCAGAGCCGGTAAAGGACGGGAAACAGACACCCATGCGGGGTCATCCCGCCTTTGTTGCCCAGCATGCTACGGGCACCTGCTGTCGGGGATGTCTGGAAAAATGGCATGGAATTCCCAAAGGGAGACCTCTGACGGAATCAGAAAAAAACTATGTGGTGGATGTCATCATGGAATGGATCTGCCGTCAGATGCAGACAAACATGGGAAAATAACACCGTACAAAAAATCGATGCCGGACTCCTTTACCGGACAGCTCGGAAAACAATACCTTGTATAAAATAAGACAGCAAATAAAAAACATGCGGGAACCCTAAACGTTAGATGATAGATGGATCTGACTTTTAGGGTTCTTTACATTGTCTGGAAAAGTATTTGTGTGTTCCAGTGAGAAAAACCAAAGGTCGTGTTCACAGTTTTTTCAGACTTATTTCAAGTAAATTTTAGATTGGGTGAGTATAGTGATATACGAAATATCCATGAATTTCTAATTAAAGGAGGAAGGATGCATTGATCGAGGTAAATCATTTGACAAAACGGTATGGAAATCATACAGCCGTTTCCGATTTATCCTTTTCCATTGAGGACGGACAGATCTATGGTCTTTTGGGTCCAAATGGTGCAGGGAAATCTACAACGATGAATATAATGACAGGCTGTCTGGCTGCCACTTCCGGTGAGGTGAAAATAAACGGATTTGATATTTTTGAGGAGCCGAATGAAGCCAAGAAGCAGATCGGGTATTTACCGGAGCAGCCGCCCCTTTACCTGGATCGGACGCCCAGAGAGTATCTTCGTTTTGTTGGTCAGGCAAGGGGAATTTCCGGAAAAAAATTGACTCGGCAAATCGAAAATGTCATGGCCGTCACCCAGATTACCGATGTGGCGGATCGGCTGATGAAAAACCTGTCCAAAGGATATAAACAGAGAGTGGGAATTGCCCAGGCTATTTTGGGAGATCCCCAGGTAATTATTCTGGATGAACCAACAGTTGGTCTGGATCCCAGACAGATTATGGAAATCCGGGAATTGATACGGAAACTGGGGGAAAATCATACGGTAATTCTGTCCAGCCATATTCTTTCCGAAGTACAGGCCGTTTGCCAGAAGGTCATGATTATTTCCAAAGGAAAGCTGGTAGCCAGTGATACACCGGAAAATCTGGAAAAACTTTTTGCCGGACGGCTGACCATTGCAGTAAAAGCAGAGATTCAGGAAGAAGAGGTTCCTGAAATTCTCTCTTCCATGGCATCGGTGACCAGATGGACGGTACAATCCCAGGGAAATGGATGCTGCCGTATGGAATTGGAGATTGAACAGGGTATCCGGTCAGAAGATGTTTGTCGAGAGCTTTTCTTTGCTTTTGCCGAGGCAAAGAAAGCCATTCTGGAAATGAACACCGGTAAGATTAGTCTTGAAGATGTATTCATGGAGCTGACAAATCTGGAACGAACAGAAGAATCGGATCAGAAAAATTTGTCCGGCCAATATGATGCCGGGGAAATGGATTCCGAACAGGATCCGGAAGATACGTCCGAATTGGCCTTTGATTCCGAGCAGAGTGAAAATGATTCCGGACAGGATGAAAAAAAAGAAACAGAAGGGAACTCTGAAAAAGAAGAAGGGGAGGTGAAAGAATGATTGCAGTATTAAAAAATGAGATCTGTTCGTATTTCACCAATATGGCTGCATATGTAATCAGTGCTTTCCTGCTGTTTTTTGCAGGAATCTATACGATGGTATATAACCTGAATTATGCAGTGGCGAATTATGAGGTTGTTTTAAGCGGCATGTCCTTCATCTTTCTTGTCATTGTTCCGATTCTGACCATGCGGGTGATCGCGGAAGAACGGCATCAGAAAACAGATCAGCTTTTATATTCGCTGCCCCTTTCCATGGGAAAGATTATTCTGGGAAAATACCTTGCCATGCTTTGTATTTTCCTGATACCGATTGCTGTCATCTGTATTTATCCCATTATTCTGTCTGCCTTCGGTAATGTTAGTTTTCCTGTTGCCTACACGGCAATCCTGGGCTTTTTCCTTCTGGGAGCTTCTCTGATTGCCATTGGAACCTTTGTTTCCTCTGTAACGGAAAGTCAGGCAGTGGCAGCCGGTTTGTGTTTCGTTGTGATGCTGCTGAATTATTTCCTGTCCAGTCTGTCCTCTTTCGTATCCAGCTCTGCCATATCATCTGTGGCAGCCTTGACGATCTGCATTTTACTGTTCAGTATCGTATTCTATCTTTTAACGAAAAACAGTTG
Source organism: Clostridiales bacterium (assembly GCA_029007785.1). Lineage (GTDB taxonomy): Bacteria > Bacillota > Clostridia > Lachnospirales > Lachnospiraceae > UBA3305. The sequence continues at coordinate 38,957 of JAQXIM010000137.1, forward strand.
GGTGTCCGCAGGAATCGGAGCGATTCTGGAAGTCATTACATGGATTGTCTATGTGGCAGACAGCAGCAAACTGGAAGGTCTGTTTGGCACGATTATGGAAGAGCTTTCTTTGTTTGAGCAGTTTCAGGTTTTTGTTGACGGGATTCTTGATTTGACGGGAGTGGTATATTTCCTGTCTGTTATTGTATTCTTTTTGTTCCTGAGTATACAATCCATGGAAAAGAGGAGGTGGAGTGAATGAAGACATTAAAAGGCTTAAGCAAAGAAGAAAAGAAAAACCGGGAGCCGAAAGAGAGAATGTCTCTGAAAGAATCTCTGACCACCCGCTCTTTCCGGGCCGGCGGTTACAGTGCCGTTGCCGCTGCTTTGCTGCTGGTGATCCTGGTTGCTGTCAATGTGGTCGTTCGCACTATTCCGGTAAGCATTACGAAAATTGACATGACTTCCAATCAACTGTACTCGATTTCAGAGGAAACCGAGAAAATGGTGGGTGGACTTTTGAAGGATGTGACGATTTACTGGGTTGTACAATCGGGACAGGAAGACAGCAACCTGGGTCGGCTGCTGGAACAGTATACGTCTCTTTCTGATAAAATCAGCCTGAAAAAAAAGGATCCGGATGTATATCCCACATTTCTTCAGAAATACGATGTGGAAGATGTTTATAATAATTCCCTTCTGGTGGAATCGGGAGATCGGTATCGCTACGTAGATGCCAACGATATTTATGAATATGATTACAGCAATTACTATACCACAGGAAGTTATGATGTAAGCTTTAATGGAGAAAATGCGGTAACATCGGCAATCAATTATGTCATGAGTGAAGATCTGCCGAAGCTATATATTCTTACCGGTCACGGTGAGACAGAGCTTTCTTCTGCCTTCTCCAAAGCTCTGACCGATGGAAATATTGAGACGGAATCCCTGTCTCTGCTGACGGTGGATTCTGTTCCGGAAGATGCGGATGCCGTACTTGCACTGGCACCCGCCAGCGATATCTCTGACGGTGAAAAGGAAATCCTTCAGACTTATCTCCGGGAAGGAGGAAATTTTGTTTTCCTTTCCAATCCTCCGGAGGAAGGCACCCTTAAGAATTGGGCAGAACTGATGGCTGACTATGGTGTGGAAGCAGAAGACGGAATTGTCATGGAAGGAAATTCCGGTTACTATGCATCAGGCGCCCCGTTCTATCTGCTTCCGGAACTGGAGTACCATGAAATCACTTCACCTCTCAGTGAAAGCGGTTATCGTGTTCTTCTTCCTATTTCCCAGGGACTGAAGATTGCAGAAGAACTGCCGGAAGGTGTTGCTGTAGATTCTCTGCTGACAACTTCGGATGATGCCTACTCAAAAGTGGACGGTTATAATCTCTCTACCTATGAAAAGGAAGACAATGATCTGGATGGTCCTTTTTCCCTGGCTGTGGCAATTACCAATGAGGTGGATGAGGATACCACCGGCAAGATTATATGGATAGGTTCCGGTTCTGTCATTGATGAACAGACCAATATGCAGGTGTCCGGAGGAAACCAGGATCTGTTTTTAAATGCGATTAACTGGATTTGTGAAAAACAGGACAGCATTGCCATCCATGCCAAGAGTTTGAGCTATGAATATCTGACAATTAACAGCCGTTTTGCTTCTGTGTTTACAATTGTTATTGTCGCTTTGATTCCTCTTTGCTGCATAGCAGCAGGTATCATGATCTGGGTAAGGAGGAGACGTCGATGAAACGAGGAAAGAAGCTGATGATTCTGACGGTGGTGTGCATGGCAGCCTGTGGGGCAGCTTTTGCAGCCATAAAGTTCCAGGCCCGGAATGAAGAGGAAGAATCTTCCGGAGTTTCGATTTATCAGGGAGAGGAAGATCATATTCAGGCTCTTTTCTGGGATTACAATGGAGAATCTCTTCGCTTTGAAAAGAATGGAGATCAGTGGCAGTATGCCGAGGATGAAGAATTTCCGCTTCAGGAGTCGATATTGGAAAGCATGGAGAGCGCTCTCCGTGATGTCCAGGCAGTGAAGGTAATTGAAGATCCGGAATCGGAGGAGGAATACGGACTGGATCAGCCGGTTTGTGTCGTGTCTGTAACTGGTGACAGCGGCATTTCCCTTTCTTTTGGAAATGAAACCAGCCTGGGCGGGGAACGATATGTTTCCATTGGGGACGGAAAGATTTATATTCTGGATTCATCCTTGATGGATGAGTTCTCCTATGGTTTGTACGATTTGACAGAAAATGAAACCATTCCTTCCATGACGGATGTGACAGGCATCACTCTGGAGAAGGGTGGTGAGACCATGAAGTTGATTTATCAGGAAGCAGATATATCTGATGAAGAAGAAGTCCCCGAATGGTTTTTGGAAGAAAAAGGGGGAGAGTACACGTCGTTGGATACGGATTCTGTGGAAAATCTTCTGAATACCTTTACCGGACTGAGCTGGGGCGGCTGTGTGAACTACCATGTGTCGGAAGAAGAGCTGAAGGAATACGGGCTGGATGAACCGGAGGCAAGGGTAACCGTTTATTACGGGGAAGCCTCAGAAGGAAGCGAAGACGAAGATACTTCTTCGGAAGATGAATCCTCTCAGGGGCAGGAATTTGTACTGGAGATCGGTGGGGAATGCGATGAGGGCGTTTATGCCCGAATGGCAGGCTCTCAAATGGTTTACTGGATTGATTCCTCCGTGTATGACAGTATTTTGGAGGCAGATGAGGAATCCCTTCTTTCCAAATAGTCACAATGGTGTCTAATAAAGAACAGGAAATTGAGGATTCGGGCAGGCGGAGCGTTCAAGGCGAGCATTCTTCCTGCCCGGAAATTGAATCTGGAAAGAAAGGAAAGACACCGGATATTTCAGTTTTACAAATATAGTTCATCGATAAAGAAAAGCAGCAACGGAAATCCTTTTCAGGCGAATCCTCAAAAAAGAGAGGATTTGCCAGGAAAGGATTTTTATGTTTAGATTTGCCGAAATTTTACATAATACTTACATGGTTTTGATATCTGTCTTCACATGACTTGTTTACTATAAATAGGACTGGAGGAATAAAAATGGAAAAATTGTTGAAAAAAAAGGGATTTATTTGTGATATGGACGGTGTGATCTATCATGGAAACCGTCTGCTTCCCGGTGTGAAAGAGTTTCTGCAGTGGCTGCGGGACAATGATAAGAGATATTTGTTTTTGACGAATTCCGGGCAGTGTACACCGAAAGAACTTCAGCAAAGATTGGGCCGAATGGGATTGGAAGTGGAAGAATCTCATTTTTATACCAGTGCGTTGGCTACTGCTCATTTTCTTGACAGTCAGGCTCCCGGCTGCAGTGCCTTTGTTCTGGGTGAACATGGAATTCTGAATGCTTTATACGAGGTTGGGATTACTTACAATGATGTCAATCCGGATTATGTCATTGTGGGAGAATCCACAGGATATAATCTGGAAATGATTACCAAGGCAGTGCGTCTGGTAAATGCAGGAGCAAAACTGATTGGTACCAATTATGATCTGACAGGCCCCACAGAAAATGGAATTGCGCCGGCTTGTCGTGCCCTTCTGGCTCCCATTGAGCTGGCTACGGGAAAGAAAGCTTATTACGTAGGAAAACCCAATCCATTAATGATGCGGACAGGCCTGAAAATGCTGGGTGTTCATTCGGAAGAGGCTGCCATCATTGGAGACCGGATGGATACGGATATTGTGGCAGGAATTGAAACCGGATTGGATACGGTGCTTGTTCTGTCCGGTGTCACATCCCGGGAAGATTGTCTTGAGTTTCCTTACCGCCCCAGAGTGATTCTGAATGGTGTTGGGGATATTGCAGCAGCTGCCAACAGCAGAAAGGCAGAATCCTTATGAAATATGCGATTGTAGATGTGGGTTCCAACTCCATGCGTTTATCGGTATATCAGATTTTTCCTGATAAGAAGTTTGAACTGCTGTTTTCGGAAAAGGAAATGGCAGGACTGAACACTTATATTCATGATGGTCTGATGACTTATGCAGGAATTCAGAAAGCCTGCACCGTACTGAAACAGTTTCAGGAATTGCTGTCTCATCTGAAAATTGAGGAAATGCATGTATTTGCCACAGCACCCTTGAGAAATATTGAGAATACGGAGGAAGCTCTACAGGAAATCAAACGCCAGACAGGAGTGGATGTGGATGTCCTTTCCGGAGTTGAAGAGTCTGAGTTGGGATATTACGGTGCGACTCATGGAGTTCAAATGGAAAATGGCGCCATTTTTGATATTGGCGGAGGAAGTACAGAGATTGCAGAGATTTGCGGAGGTACCATCTGCCATGCCCAGAGCATTCCTCTTGGATCCTTGCAGCTTTATAATCAGAATGTGGAAAAGTTTTGGCCGAAAAAGAAAGAATGTAAGGCCATTCGGGATAAAATTACGGAAACATTTTCAGAAATTACCTTGCCGGAAAGAAAGAAACGTATGGTATGCGGTGTCGGCGGTACAGCCAGAGCTGTTTTGAAGATTGCAAATGTATTGCTGGAAAGACCGGATGACACCCGGACCCTGACGGCAAAAGAGTTTTCTTATGTTTGTCAAACCTTGCTGAGACGAGACGAAACTGCCCGTTCTCTGGTTCTTCGGGTATGTCCTGACCGGATTCATACGATTCTGCCTGGCCTGTTGTTGATGGGTATGGTATGCCGTTCTCTTTGTGCCAATGTTCTGTATGTCAGTCCTTATGGTGTTCGGGAAGGATACGTATACTGGCAGCAGCAAAGGGAGAAAGGCTCTGCAGAGACAGAGAAAGAGGAATGAAATGAGAGAAAAGAATTGTTTTGTAAATCGGGAACTTTCATGGCTGAAATTCAATGAGAGGGTTTTGGAAGAAGCAGAGAGTGAAAAGGTTCCTCTCTGCGAGAGACTTTCTTTCGTTTCTATTTTTCAGAGTAATCTGGATGAGTTTTTTATGGTTCGGATTGGATCTCTGAAGGATCAGATTGGGCTGGGCAAAAAAGTTCGGGACAATAAAACGGGAATGACGCCGGAGGATCAGATTGATGCGGCATTAGAGCAGGTAAGAATCCTGAACTGTCGTAAAGACAATGTATATCGTGAATTATTGAATCAGCTGGAACGTGCGGGAATCCGCATAGTGGATTTTCGGACTATAACCAGGGAAGAAGGAAATCGGTTGGAAAAATATTTTGATCAGGAACTGCTTCCCCTTCTGTCCCCCATTATTGTGGGAAAGCGACAGTCCTTCCCTTTTCTGAAAAACCGCGATATTTATGCGGCAGCTGTACTGGAAACGAAGAATGGGAAGAAGAAAATGGGAATCATCCCCTGCGGTACCGGTGTTTTTCCCAGATTGATAAAAATATCCGACGGTGAATATATGCTTTCGGAGGAACTGATTCTGCATTTTATTCCCAAAGCATTTAAAGGATATCGCATTCAGTCGAAATCCCTTCTTCGTATTACCAGAAGTGCAGACATTGATGCCGATGCTCTGTATGATGAAGAGATGGATTATCGGGAATTCATGGAAGGGTTGATGAAGAAGCGCCGCCGGTTGGAACCGGTTCGCATCGAATTGAGCCGGGAGCTGGACCGGGATATGGTGGAGCACCTTTGTGAGCTGATTGATATAGATAAAAAGGCGGTGTTCTCTTGCGGAACTCCTCTGGATTTATCCTTTGTATTTCAGTTTCAGGATATTCTTCGTCAGCACAGTGAATTCTTTTATGAAAAAAGAGTTCCCCAGAAATCCACAAGGTTCCGAGATGGAGAAGCTTTTCTGCCCCAGATTCTGGAGAAGGATCATCTCTTATCCTATCCTTTTGACTGTATGACTCCTTTCCTGAGAATGCTCCGGGAAGCAGCCTCGGATCCTAAGGTGGTTTCCATTAAAATGACTTTATATCGTATGGCAAAACAAAGTGAAATTGTAAGTACTTTGATTGAAGCGGCGGAGAATGGAAAAGAGGTTCTGGTTCTGGTGGAACTAAAGGCGAGATTTGATGAGGAAAATAATATTGTCTGGTCGCGGAGATTGGAAGAAGCGGGATGCAATGTGATTTACGGTCTTCCCGGATATAAAGTTCATTCCAAACTGTGTCTGATTTCAAGGATTGAAGATGGTCAGCCCCAGTATATTACTCAGATTGGTACGGGAAATTATAATGAAAAAACTTCCCGTCTCTATACAGATTTTTCCCTGATGACAGCCAATTCTCAGATTGGTCACAGTGCAGCACTGGTTTTCCAGGCTCTGGCTAAGGGAGAGACGGTCCGCAGCAGCGAAGCTTTGATGGTGGCCCCCCATAGTCTTCAGAACCGTATTCTGGAAAAAATAGATCAGGAGATAGAACATGCCAAAAAAGGGGAGAAGAGCTACATTGGTGTGAAAGTAAACTCACTGACGGATAAAGAGATCATGGATCGTCTGATTCAGGCAAGCCAGGCAGGCGTTACCATTGATATGGTGGTAAGAGGTATTTGCTGTCTTCTTCCCGGTATCCCCGGAAAAACAGAAAATATTCGGATTATCAGTATTGTGGGATGCTTTCTGGAACATTCCAGGATTTACATTTTTGGCTGTGATGAAAGGGAAGAGATTTACATTTCTTCCGCTGACTTTATGACAAGAAATATGCTGCGCCGGGTGGAAGCTGCGGCACCTATCTGGGATCCGGATATCCGGCAGCAGATTCGTTTCATGTTTGATACGATGCTGCGTGATAATTGTCAGGCCAGACAGCTGCAGCCGGATGGACAGTATGTACGACTGAAACCTGAAGAAAATGAGAACCCTGTGAATTCTCAGGAATTATTCTTTAAAAAAGCTTATGAGCAAGCCCGGAACGTATCGGCAGAAGAATGAGAACGAAACAATAATAAAAAGGAAAAACAATAAAAACAAAAATAACAGCGAGTCCCTGGCAGTTTTCGTCAGAGGCTCGCTGTTGTTTCTGTTTCTATCTTATTGGAATGATCTGCATTTTCATTTTTGTAAACTATTTTGAATCTTCAGGAAGGGAAAGATCAAACAGCTTCTTCAATGTCTTCTTCTTCCTGACGTTCCTGTTCCTTTTTTGAAAGAATTTCCTGGGTGAGACCGATACGGTTGGTCTTAAAATGCCAGAAAGGTCTTTCAGGCAGAATATTGATTTCTACAGGATGCATATGACTTTCCAATGCATCGAAAATCTTTTGTTCCACATCCTGCAGAGTATAACCGTCTTCCAGAACAATGTACAGATAGGGAAGAAAATATCCCTTATGATCAATATCCGGAACATTAACGAAAAACTCATCCGCAAGTCCTTCGATTTTATGATCTGCCAGAATGTTCTCCATGGTCAGCATATCAAGGAAGCCGCCGCTGTAACGAGGGCAGGGGTTACGGTTTACGATATAGATGATACCGTCTTCATCCATGTATCCCATATCGCCCAGATGGAGCCAGGTTCTTCCGTCTTCGTGAACCCGAAGAGCCTTTTTGGTGGACTCTTCATCATCGTAGCCTATCATCTGTCCTTTGCCGCAGATGCAAATCTCACCAATCTGGTTGTAGGTCAGCTCGGTCTCCGTGCCGGGTTTGAAAATGGAAACAAGATCAAGAGGCATGGGAACACCCATATTGCCGTTGTTCATGAACTTGGGCGCCATGGGAAGGGTAGCACTGGAACCTGCTTCGCTGCAGCCGTAACCGGTGGTGACAGTGAAATTACAGTTATGGGAATCAAAGTAGTGCTGAATTCTTTCCATCTGGGTGTTGTTCATTGCCTCACATCCGGCACCGGAAGATTTCAGATGAGACATATCGTAATCCTTGGGAATCCGTTTGCTGTTCATCAGAATCTCATAAAACATGGGAATCTGAGGCCAGATATTGGGTTTGTAACGCATTACTTCAAGATCGATGTCTTCGGGAAATACGAAGGGATCCATGATCAGCAGTTTGTTGGAGGTCATGGGAAGGAGAACCATGGAAACAACAACGGCAACCAGAGAAGGAGGCAGACATGTTATCAGCCAGGTGGGACGGAAATCAGCGTTGTCACCATAGAAATTCATCTGACATACTACACCCAGAATGGTGTGGGCAGAATGAAGAACCTGCTTGGAAGGTCCGGTGGATCCGCTGGTGTAGCAGCGGTACAGAACCCGGTGGATATCGGCAGGAACAGCAACTTCACCGGTGTAATGATCTCCGCCTTCAAGGAAATCATTCCAGGAAATAATGGCGTCACCGCTGGCACAAACTTCCGGATAGCAGGAATCCAGGCAAGCCTGAATATGCTCCGGCAGGGTTTCCCTGCAGCCATGGGTCAGGGGAGAAATGAGAACGATTTTCTCCACTCCGCCGGCAAGGAACGCTTCCATCTCTTCCTGAGAGAGAAAATCCTGGGCAAAAATAATTTTTGCGTTTGCCTTTACAACGGCTTCCACATTCTCTGCCAGGGTGTTGTCACGGCAAAGAATGGAGGCACCAATCTTTTCTGCTGCCAGAAGTAAAGTCATGAACTCGGGAATCAGACGAAGAAAGACAGGAACCTGATCTCCTTCCTTGAATCCCAGGGCTTTCATCGCTCTGGCGATGCGGTCAGCCTGGGCAAAAATATCACCCCAAAGGATATCTTCGCCGTAATAGTGAATGGCGGGAACGTCCATGCCGGGGCAATGGGCGGTAAGATATTCCGTCAGAGTGCAGGAAGGCTGTTGAATCATCTGAAGCAGCATCGGAGGATAGTACTTCATCCAAGGTCTATCGATGCTGGGTTTTCCGGTTAAAGTTGTTTTGTTGCACATGATAATACTCCTTTTTTCTCCCCAAAATTGGCTATGATTATAAAAATATTTTTGATATAATTTTAAAGCGAAAAATACTTTGACAAATAAGACTCCTACATTATAACAATAAGTGACATGTTTTGTAACTTGAATAAAGTTGAATCATGAGGAATAAATGGAAATTCAATTTTTAATTTGAAAAACACAATAAAAAAGTGATAGTAATACAAAAATAATGCATAATTATTATGACATTTTCATAAATAACAGAAAAAATCTTACGGCGTAATTTACGTGAATGGAAGACGTGATATTTCATGATGTGTTGGGGAATCTGTACAAAAAAGGACAAAAAAGAAAAAATAGTGAAGTATTATATATTTTTTGTTGACAGGGAAAATGTCAGTGATATTCTTACTATAGAGGATATGGTGATTTTCGAAAAACAATTTATTAAGAATGAAAATGACGATATTTATATTTCGAATGTAAATAATAGCAAAGGGCTGGCAGAAGCAGAGAGCTTTTTAAAAATCATGGATGAAAAAATTTGCAGGACAATGGGAAGATGAAGAATATGAAAATATTGAATCACGAAAAAAAGGATCAGATAGGCAGGAATGATAAAGAGAGTTTTCTGTGTTTTCGGGAAATACGAGCACGCCTGGCAGCGAGCCGGCCGAAAGTTCATTGTCTTACCAATCCGGTGACGATGAAAGATGTGGCAAATCTTCTTTTAACAGCCGGCGGGAGTGCCATCATGGCTCAAAGTAAAAAGGAAGCAGCAGAAATCACCTCATTTTGTCAGGCTACTTTACTGAATACAGGGGTTCCGGATGATGAGAAATGGGAAGCCTGTCGGATTGCCGGGCAGACAGCGAATACCTTGGGACATCCGGTTGTTTTGGATCCGGTGGGAATCAGTGCCAGTCGATATCGGGCAGAGGAAATGGAAAAACTGCTTCGGTATGTGAAGGTTTCTGTGATACGCTGCAATCAGGGAGAGGCAGCTTTTCTCCTTCATAGGAAAATGGAAAGCCAGGGAGGTGTGGAAACTTCTCTGAAGGTGGGAGAAGCAGAGCAGACAGAATTAGCGGAAAGACTGGCAAACGCATATGGCTGTGTATCTTTGATCAGCGGTCCTGTGGATGTGGTTTCCGATGGATCTCGGAGTATTGTTATGAGAGGGGGAGATTCACGGGCAGTCCGGGTGACAGGAAGCGGTTGTATGCTCTCTGCCTTATGTGCACTGTTGACGGGAGCCGGTATATCATCCTTTGAAGCGGCTGTAGCAGCGTCAGCAATATGGAAAGAAAGCTGCTGCAAGGCCGGAGTCCGGACGGATCAGATCAATGGAGGCATGGGCAGTTTCCATACGTATTTGTTTGATGCACTGGATCAAATTTGTCAGGGAAAAGATGACGGGAATCAACAGGACACAAAAATGGAGTTGGTATCCGGTCAAAAACAGCAGAAAATTTAGAGAATATAGAGGGGATATGACGATGAGAGGGGAAAAAACTGCCCGAATTGATATGCTTCAGGGCTCTTTGATGGATAAAATCATGCTTTTCGCACTGCCGCTGGCAGCCAGCAGTATTCTGCAGCAGCTGTTCAACTCTGCTGATGTAGCTGTGGTGGGACGGTTTGCCGGAAACCAGGCCCTGGCAGCAGTGGGAGGCAACAGTCCGGTTATTAATCTTTTACTGAATCTTTTTGTGGGACTTTCCGTGGGAGCCAATGTCGTGATTGCCAACTATGTTGGTCAGGGAAAAAGAGAAAAAGCCCAGGAGGCCGTTCATACCGTTTTTCTTATGGCATTGATCAGCGGCTTTCTTTTGATTTTTCTCGGCTTTTTTGCATCCAGACCGATTCTGACGCTGATTAATACGCCGGCAGATGTTCTGGAACTGGCAACGATTTATTTGAAAATCTATTTTGCCGGAATGCCTTTTATTATGGTTTACAATTTTGGTGCGGCAATTCTTCGAAGCATAGGAGATACGAAGAAACCTCTTTTGTGCCTGATTGTGTCCGGTACCATCAATGTCTGTCTGAATCTGGTGTTTGTCATTGTTTTTGAGCTCAGTGTGGTAGGTGTTGGTCTGGCCACGGTGATTTCCAATGGGATCAGCGCAGTGATGGTGGTTCGCTTCTTATTAGAAGCAGACGAATGGATTCGGTTGGATTTGAGAAAACTTCGTTTTTATAAAGAACAGGTAATTCGTATTGTCCAGGTCGGCATACCGGCAGGAATTCAGGGAATGGTATTTTCGATTTCCAACGTATGTATACAATCGGGAATTAATGGATTTGGAACAGATGCGGTGGCTGGTTCGGCAGCGGCTTTGAATTTTGAATTTTTTACTTATTTTGTAACCAGTGCTTTCAGTCAGGCAGCGGTTACATTTACCAGTCAGAATTATGGTGCGGGAAATCTGGAACGGTGCAGAAAAGTATTCTTTCGTTGTCTGGCGGCAGGAACAGGAATTACCGGGCTCATGGGTCTTGTATTTATCTTATTCCGCCGTCCTCTGGTGGGAATCTATACGACAGATTCCATGGCAGTTCAATTTGCCCTGATGCGAATGATGCATGTGCAGATTGTAGAATTTATGCCGTGTATTTACGAAGTAACCGGCGGCGTTCTTCGGGGGCTGGGTCATTCCATGCTTCCTGCGGTGCTTATGATGTTTGGAACCTGTGTGGTCAGGGTGGTTTGGGTATATACGGTTTTTCAGTGGAATCCTCAGTTCGAGGTTCTGATGAGTGTATATCCGGTAACCTGGCTCATTACCATTGTTCTTTTGCTGATGGCATATTTTTATGTGGCAGGGTCCCTGAAGAAAAAGCAGATTCTTTGTTAATTTTTGTTATAAACCCAATAGCTGACACTGGGAACATCTCCTTCATTGTATATGAAATGGGAGGTGTTCTTTTTTATGTAAAGAGAATCTCCTTCATTTAATAGAATGGTTTCGTCTTTCAGCCGAACCGACATCTGGCCGGACAACACCGTACAATTCTCGTCATAAAGATGACGGGAGAATTGGGGGTCACGGACTTTTCCGGGCTGGATGGTGATGATCTGGCAAAGAGGACTGTTCATTCCAAAATCATAGTAGGTAACGCTTTGATTAAATTCCGGATACTTTTTGACCAAGGCTTCATTCTGGCGAATCAGCAGAGTCTCCACCTGTTCCTCGGAAATCATTTCGTAAATGGAAGTTCCCAGGGAAGAACAGATTTGCTGCAGTTGATCAAGGGTAGGACTGGTCAGACTTCTCTCCAGATTGCTGAGATAGGCAATGGAAAGACCGCTGTATTCTGCCAGCATACTCAGCGTGATCTGTTTTTCTTTCCGAAGCCCTTTGATGCGGGCTCCGATATTGGAAACATTTTCTTTTTTGGTCATGAGTATCCTCCTCTCTGATTCAATCCTTTTTATCACCATGAGGATTTATGTCCGTTCATTTGTCCCTTGGTTCGTATTAAGAGTTACCAGACAAATGAACCTGAAGTCGATTCTTCGTGCTTTGTACTCTCAAAATCGACTCAAACATTCGAAGCATTTGGGTTCGATTCCTGATTATCATAGATGAAAAAAGGGGAAAAATCAAGCCGCGGTTTTTATAAACAAACAAAAAGAAATACAATTACTGGAAAAAGATTATGGAAGTCTAAAGCTTGAGGAGGAGAGAAGAAGAGAGAGTGAAAGTAAAGGGAGAATGAGATGAAAAAACAGAAAATAACCATTGACGGAAGAGGTTGATAGTGGTATCATTCAGATAGAATTTTATATTGGTAAAAAATATTTCAATATTGTAAAAAATTAGGCAAATTTTAAAGAGAAAATCTTGCGAGGTTTTAGAAATGGAACGTTTGTATACTTATATGGAAAAGGAACAGATTCAGGGGATGTTTATCAGCCGTCCTGTGAATGTAAAGTACATCAGCCATTTTAGTAACAGTGATGCTTTTCTTTTTCTGACTCGGGAAGAAAAGTATTTGCTTACGGATCCCAGATATACGGAGGAGGCTCTGGCCGAGTGCCCCGATTATCAGATTCTGAACTGGAGACAGTACGGCTCCATTGCCAATGCTTTGGCTGAACTCGTAAAAAAGCATCCGTTAAAGGCTTTGGGTTATGAAGATACCTTTATGTCGGTAAGACAGTTCCATGAACTGAAAGAAGCAATTCCTCAGGTGGAATTGGTTCCGGCTGACGGGCTTGTGGAACAGTTCCGGGCTGTAAAAAGACCGGAAGAAATCGAATGCCTTCGAATTTCCTGCGATATTGCCTCCAGAGCTTATGAGAAGATACAGAAGGATATCCGGGTGGGTGTTACAGAGAAGGAATTGGCTGCCAGACTCAGCTATTATATGGTTATGGAAGGTGCTGACACCCAGCCCTATGGAAATATTCTGATTTCCGGTGCCAGAACATCTCTGCTTCATGGCATTCCGTCTGCCAAGGCCATTGAATACGGTGATCTGGTTCTGATGGATTATGGCTGTCAGTATCATGGATATCTGTCAGATATGACGAGAACTCTTGTCGTTGGAAAAGCAACTCCAAAGCAGAAAGAAGTATATCGTTTGGAACAGCAGATGGTAGCCGACGTCATGGATTATCTGAAAGACGGTGCCTCGCCAAAGGAAGCCTACCATCGTTCCACCAAAGCGATTGAAGGAACGGAGTATTTTCCTTATCATTATTCCGGTATTGGTCACGGCGTGGGAATGTTTGTTCATGAAATTCCTTTCATGGGTCCTGCGTCTGAAGATAAGATCCAGGCAGGCAATGTAATGACCGTAGAGCCTGGAATCTATATTCCGGGATGGGGCGGAATCCGCATTGAGAATCAGCTGTTGATTACGAAGGATGGAAATGAGAATCTGATTGGAGCAACAATGGATCTGATTGAGCTCTAAAAACAATACAGAATCTCTCCGATATCTGAAAAGATAGATGGGACAAACACCTTATAAAGAAAAGAATGATTATGGTTGCGGAGGCAGGAGTGCTGAGCAATTCAGATATCATAAAGTCAATCAAAAAAAGGAGGACACAGTATGAAGAAAAAACACTTGTTAGTATGGGTTATGGCTTTGGCTATGGCAGCAGGCACGATTGGCTGCTCCACGCCTTCCACATCTGTTCAGGACCAGACAAAGGCACCGGAAGCACAGAACGAACAGAACGATGCACAGGGCGAAGGCCAGGAAGCTGACGCTGCCGGTGAGAAGATCTTCCGTTATTCCAACACGGTAGATATTGCTACCATTGATCCGAATAAGTCTAATGCAGTAGCAGACAGCACGGTTTCTTATCATCTGTACGATGGTCTGTACCGTAACGTTCAGGGTGATCTGCAGCCGGCAACAGCAACCAGCTATGATGTAACGGATGATGGTCTGGTTTACACCTTCCATTTGAGAGAAGATGCGAAATGGAGTGATGGTGAGCCGGTTACCGCCAAGGATTTTGAGTACGGAATGAAACGTCTCTGTGATCCCGCTGCAGCATGTCCGATGAGTTATCTTGGCGCTGTTCTGAAGAATGGTAACGCTGTTACTGCAGGTGAGAAGAGTGTTGATGAATTGGGCGTAAAGGTTATTGATGATTACACTCTGGAGATTACTCTGGAAAATCCTGCGGATTACTTTGTAAGTATGACCAGTATGGCTTGCTTCGCACCGGTCCGTGAAGATAAGGTAGAAGAGTATGGTGAACAGTATGGTTCCGCAGCAGATAAAGCTGTTTATAATGGACCTTTTGTATGTTCCGAGTATGGCAACGGCAAACTGGTTATGGAGAAAAATGAAAACTACTATGCAGTAGATCAGATCACTCTGGATGGTGTAGAACTTCTTACCATCGCTGATAACAACACTGCTGTTTCCATGTTCGATGCAGGGGAGCTGGATCTGGTAGAAGTTCCTTCCGAACTGGCTGCTCAGTATGAAGGTAAGACTCTCAGCTACTACAGCGGTGCTGATGATTATGCTGCACTGAACCATAACAACGAATATCTGGCCAACAAGAACTTCCGTCTGGCTCTGAACTATGCTCTGAATCGTGAAGAATACAATCTGCTGGCTCACAATGGTCTGTATGAAGCGAACCAGCGCTACGTTCTTCCTCAGGTACGCGGTGTTGAGCAGGATTACGGAACCGAGTATCCGCTGGAAGCTTTCCCGCTGCAGAACGATATGGACAAAGCCAATGAATATATGACGGCAGCTATGCAGGAGTTGGGTGTATCCGATCCTTCCGAGATTTCTCTGAAACTGGTTGTTTCCGATACGGATACTGCAAAGAAAGAGGCTGAGATTGTTGCAAACCAGTGGACCACCAACCTGGGTATCAAGATTGATATCAACATGGTTCCCGGTGCGACAAGAAATGCTATGCTGATTCCCAATAACGATGAATTTGACATTATCATGACCGGTTGGGCACCGGATTACTCCGATCCTTACAGCTATCTGGAACTGTGGCACAGCGAATCTCAGTATAATTATCTGAACTACCATAGTGATGCTTACGATGGATACCTGGATGCTTCCAAGACTACCAGAGGCGAAGAGCGTATGGAAAATCTGTACAATGCAGAGAAGACTTTGCTGGAAGACGGTGCTCTCGTTCCCCTGCAGCTGCGTGAAGTACAGTATATGGTAAGCGATCGTGTTCAGAACCTGGGAGCATACTTCATTGGTCTGAACTACGATTACATGTATGCAGATATTACAGAATAAAGCAAACAGGCTTTTTTGTATATCGGTTGGAGACAGAAAGACGAAACCGTAGGAATCTCAGGAGATTTTCAACATAGTGTTTTCGCCTTTTAACAGATGGATTCAGTATTGACGGGTACCGCCTCTTTTCCGAGGAAGGGAGGCGGTACTTATTTGAATTTCGAGAATAGACGAATCTGGGGATTCCGGAATACGAAAGATATATCATCTTTTGTTTCCAATCGGGATATCGATGGTCATGCTGAGAAGGGTTGGCTTCGTCCGGACATTGGACATGGCCAAAATGAGGAGAGAGTTTTATATGAAGAAATACATCTTAAAACGAATCGGTATTTCTTTGGTTACCGTGTTCGTTCTGGTTACTGTTGTATTCTTCCTGGCAAGACTGATGCCGGGAGGTCCCTTCAATGATCCGAAGATGTCTGCCACTGCGAAAGAAAACCTGAGTGCTTACTATGGTTTCGATAAGCCGGTTTTCGAGCAGTATCTTACGTATCTGAATAATTTGGTTCACGGAAACTTTGGATATTCCACGAAATATCCCGGACGTACCGTTAACAGTCTGCTTGCCGGATCTTTTCCTTTTTCTGCAGACTTAGGTATTCGTGCTCTGTGCTTTGCTGTATCTTTTGGTTTGGTATTTGGTATTATATCAGCACTGAACCGAGGGACAAAGATAGACTTGTTCTTTGTTATTGTGGCGGTTATCGGTACCAGTGTACCGGACTTTATCATGGGAGCTTTGCTTCAGCATTTCTTTGCGGTAAAATGGGGACTATTTCCAATAGCAGAGTATAAGGGATTTGCTTATACCATTCTGCCATCCATCGGTCTTGGATTCTACACCATGGCCTCGGTATCGCGAATCATGCGAGCCAGTATGTTGGAGGTTGTACAGCAGGATTATATAAAGACAGCCCGTTCCAAAGGAATTTCAAAGTTCCGCATTACCTGGAAGCATCAGTTCCGAAATGCAATTATGCCTGTGGTAACCATGATGGGTCCCACCGTAGCTGCTGTTTTGACTGGTACCTTCGTTATCGAGTCCATTTTTGCCATCCCTGGTATGGGAAAATATTACGTAGAGAGTGTACAGAATAATGATTATTCTTTGATTCTTGGAATGACAGTTTTCTATGGCACTTTCCTGGTACTTTGTAATATGGTTGTTGACATTCTCTATGGTATTATTGACCCGAGAATTCGAGTGGCGGAAAAGTAGGTGACAGGATGGAAAAGAAAAACAAGAAAAATACACAGGACAAGCAATCGGAAACTCTCCGGAACCAGGCAGAAAAGAGAAAACTGACTCCGGAAGATTTCCAATTTGTGGGAAAAAATATTGAGAAAATGGAATCCATTTCCCGTCCGAGCCTGACATTCTGGCAAGAGGCTTGGCGCAGAATCCGTGGAAATAGGGTGGCCTTTTTCAGTCTGATTCTTTTGATTACATATGGGGTTTTGGCAATTATTGCTCCTATGCTGAGTCAGTATGGTTTTGATCAGCAGGATGCCTACAATATGAGCCAGGGCTTTTCTGCCGCTCACTGGCTGGGAACCGACTCCCTTGGCCGTGATTTGTGGGTTCGTGTATGGATGGGAGCAAGAGTATCTCTTAGTATCGGTATCCTGGCAGCTGGTTTGAATACTGTTATCGGTACCGTTCTGGGCGGATTTTGCGGATATTACGGCGGCAAGCTGGATATGATTGTGATGCGTATTATCGATATCATATATGGTATCCCCCAGCTGATTGTCTGTATTCTGGTTATGATGGTTCTTGGTTCCGGCGTTAAGAGTCTGGTTATTGCCATGATCATCGTAGGATGGACGGGAACCTGCCGATTTACCCGAGGCGAAGTATACCGCCTGAAGGAACAGGAATTTGTTCTGGCGGCTCGGGTAATGGGTGAGTCTACTTTTATGATTATTGTGAGAGAAATTATTCCCAATATCATGGGACTTCTGATTACGAATCTGGCTATGGCAATACCCAGTGCGATTTTCCAGGAGGCGTTTTTGAGTTATATTGGTCTTGGTATTTCTCCGCCTCAGGCAAGCTGGGGAGTATTGGCAAAAGAGGGCACGAAGATGATGACGGCAGCCCCTCATTTACTGTATGTTCCGGCATTCTTTATTTGCAGTACCGTTTTGGCATTGAACCAGCTGGGCAATGGTCTTCGCGATGCATTTGATCCCAGACTGCGCGGAGCGGATTAAGGAGGAATATTTATGGCAGAAAATATTTTAGAGATCAAAAACCTGCAGTTCTCCTTCCACACCTATGGTGGTGTGGTAAAATCCGTGCGGGATGTCAGTTTCAATGTTCGGGAAGGAGAGATTCTTGGTATTGTAGGAGAGAGCGGCTGCGGCAAGAGTGTAACTTCTCAGTGCATTCTTCGCCTGAATCCGGAACCTCCGGGATTCTTTGAAAGTGGATCCATCAAGTACCGGGGAGAAGAGATTACAACAAAGACAGACAAAGAAATGAGAAAAATCCGAGGCGTGGAAATCGGTTTTATTTTTCAGGATCCTATGACGAGTTTGAACCCTACGGCCACCATCGGAAAACAGATTGAAGAAGTTTTCGTGGGACGTAAGGATATTTCCAAAAAAGAACGGAAAGAACGTGCTCTTGAGATTCTTCGTCTGGTAGGTATCAATGAACCGGAACGGCGTTACCGTCAGTATCCCCACGAGCTTTCCGGAGGTATGAAGCAGCGCGTCATGATTGCCATTGCTTTGGTAGGAAAGCCCAGTATTATTATCGCAGATGAACCTACGACTTCCCTGGATGTTACCATCGAAGCACAGATTCTTGATCTGCTGAAGGATCTGAAGGAGAAACTGAATACTTCCATTATTCTGATTACCCATGATCTGGGTGTTATCGCGAAGATGTGCGACCGTGTTCTGGTTATGTACGGCGGCAAGATTGTGGAGAGAGGCAGTGTAGATGAGATTTTCTATGAGACCTCTCATCCCTATACAGCCGGCTTGATTCAGTCCATTGCCACTCTGAATACGGATAAGAATCAGAAACTGATTCCCATTGATGGTACACCGCCTGATTTGTTTGCACCGCCTAAGGGATGTCCTTTTTCCGCACGCTGTGAATTTGCCATGAAGATCTGCAGCGAAGCATTGCCGGAAGAGTATGTATTATCTCCCGAGCATACCTGCAGCTGCTGGCTGCGTCATCCCGATGCACCGAAGGTAAATATTATGAAACGAGATACGAAGGAGGGATCCTGATGGGAAAGAATATCGATCGTTCACAACCGCTCTTTCAGGTAGAGGATCTTTGTCAGTATTTCCATGTTGCAAAAGGGAAGGAACTGAAGGCAGTAGATCATGTTAATTTCTCTATTTACAAAGGAGAAACTCTCGGTTTGGTAGGAGAGAGCGGCTGCGGTAAATCTACTACAGGCCGTTGTCTGGTAAAACTGTATAAGCCGACGGCAGGAAAAATCACCTATAAGGGAAAAGATATTTTTTCCTATAATAAACAGGAAGAAAAGGAATTCCGAAAAAATGTACAGATGATTTTCCAGAATCCCCATTCCTCTCTGAATCCCAGAAGTACGGTTAAGGATATTGTTGGTTATGGTATGAAACTCCATGGTCTGGCCACCGATGCGGATATGGATCAGAAGGTAGAAGAGATTCTGAAGCGGGTAGGCTTGAATCGTGATCATATGTCACGTTTTCCCCATGAGTTTTCCGGCGGACAGAAGCAGAGAATCGGTATTGCCAGAGCTCTGGCAGTGGAACCGGAATTTGTAATCTGTGATGAACCGATTTCCGCTCTGGATGTTTCCATTCAGGCACAGGTTCTGAACATGCTGAAAGAACTTCAGGAAGAAATGGGATTGACCTACCTTTTTATTGCCCATGATCTGAGTGTTGTTAAATACATTTCGGACCGCGTTATTGTTATGTATCTGGGTACTATGGTCGAATTTGCGGATGCAGAGGAACTGTATGAAAATCCGCTTCATCCTTACACACAGGTATTGCTTTCTTCCATTCCGGTGGCGGATCCCAAGCTGGTACGCGAGAAGAAGCGTATTATGGTAAAGGGAGAAATTCCCAGCCCCATTAATCCTCCGGACTGCTGTCGTTTTGTTGAGCGGTGTCCTTATGCCACCGATGAATGCCGCAGCAAGCTTCCGGAACTGAAGGAAGTCCAGAAGGGTCATTACGTAGCTTGTCATCGGATTAAGTAAACGTTTGTATCATGGGGGCAAATCCTTTTGACCCCAACATCATACATATAAATATAGTTTTATGAAAAATGCTCTAAGCGGGGTCGTGATCCTGATGGTTCATGAAATCGGTACTTAGAGCATTTTTCATAAGAATAGAATGTACAGATCCATCAGGAATGATGAAATAATTCTACAATAATAAAATAAGAAATAAACCTCGAAATTTCCAAGGGAGTATGATATACTAGTTTAAACTAGACCTATTTGTCCTTCTGGCAGAGAAGAATAGAAGGAATTTATTTTTCGAAAGACGAATATATGTCTGTGACGAAAAGCCCGAGAGGGGAGCAAGAGGATATGATAGATAAAGAAAAAGTGAAGATTATGACCAGGGAAGCCATGCTGGAAAAAAAGAACAAAAAACATGGACTTCCGGCACAAAATTTTTTTATGGATGACTATATAAGCCTCCAGGTCATTAAAGGGGTGATAGGAACCACTCTCTTGTACGCGGTGGGAGTGGCAGTCTGGCTTCTGTATACTATGGATTCCTGGATCAATAGTTACTCCCTGATTCAGGTTTGGGATGTTGTGATACGGCTTGGAATTCTGTATCTGGTGATTCTCGTCATATCGGTTGCGATACTGATTATGGTCTATTCTCTGAAATATTTTCGGGCAGGCCGTTTGCTCAAAGAGCAGCAGTATTATTTGAAAAAGCTAAGCCGATACTATGAGAACGAAGAGAAAAAGCGGGGGGAGTAGTTTATGGAAGGGTTATTATATATAAGACAGAAGACAAAAATGTTTTTTGCTGATTATGATATGTACATTATACCGATGGTGAAATTTGTTCTGATGATGGCAATATTCCTTCTGATGAACTGGCATTTGGGCTATCGATATGTACAGATGAAATGGATTCTTGTTATACTGGTATCTCTGGTCGGATGCCTTCTCCCCTGGAGCGGTTTGACGGCTTTATCCGGTCTCTATCTTATGGGTCATGTTTCTGCACTGTCCTGGGAAGGGGCTGTTGTTTTGGCTGCTGTTATGCTGGCAGCAGTCATTATCCATTATTTATTTTTACCGGGCAGCAGTTTTGTGATTGTACTGGTTCCCTTGGCGTTTTATCTAAAAGTTCCTTATCTGATACCGCTTCTGGTGGGCGTGTTTGGATCTGCCCTGTCATTTCTGCCGGTGGGAATCGGAGTTATGGTTTATTATCTGATGCTTAGCCTGGAGCGGGGGGCTGCTTTCCTCAGTGATCCCGGAAGTTCCATTGCTCAGTGTTTCCTGCAGATTCTGAACGGCCTTGCCGGGGATTCCATGTTGATTGTTACCCTGGCTTCCTTCTGTCTGGTAACTTTGTTGGTATATACATTGAATCGTCTCTCGTTTGACTATTCCAAATATATCTCCATAGCAGCCGGAGGCGTGCTGAATATTCTGATTTTCCTTTTTGGAGGAATTTTGCTGGAAACCACCTTTTCCTATGCGGGCCTGTTGATTGGTACCCTGGTCTGTACTTTTGCAGCCGTTTTGATTTCTTTCTGGGTGGGAGCTGTTGATTATTCCCGGGCAGAAAGACTTCAGTTTGAAGACGATGAATACGTTTATTATGTGAAGGCGGTTCCAAAGATCAGTATAGCAGTTCCGGATCGAAAGGTTCAGGAAATTACATCTCCCAAGGAGAGTCAGAAAGAAGAACTGTAGAAAAGCATCCGGAAAGGGAAAACCGGAGAAGCCGAAGAATTATTTTGAAACGGAAGAACGATGGATTGTGCAGTCCGGGGGACTGCTGTAGAAAAGAGGACTAAGATGTCGAGCTTTTTTTATCGAATCAGCGAAATTGAGCTGCCGCGGATTACTGCCACTGATATCCTGGAAATTCTTATTATTGCCTTTGCGCTGTATCACATTCTGATATGGGTCAGAAATACAAGAACCTGGTTCCTTCTGAAGGGAGTTGTGGTGATTCTGCTCTTTTTTGGATTTGCTGCAGTGCTTAAGTTGAATACGATTCTATTCATTGCGGAACGTTCCTTGAGTGTTATTGCTATCGCAATACTTGTAGTTTTCCAGCCGGAGTTGAGGAAAGCTCTGGAACAATTGGGGAAAAATAACGCAATCTTTAATTTGTTTTCCGGTTCTCAGGATGGAAATGAAAATGAGTTTGATCAAAAAACCGTGGAAGAACTGGTACATGCTTCTTATGCTTTGGGCAGAGCAAGAACAGGAGCATTGATTGTAATTGAAAGAGAGATTCCTTTGGGAGAATATGTCCGTACCGGAATCGAAGTGGATGCACTTCTTACCAGCTCATTGCTGATTAATATTTTTGAACATAATACTCCTCTCCACGATGGAGCCGTTGTGGTTCGGGGAAATCGAGTGGAGGCGGCTACCTGCTATCTGCCCCTTTCTAAGAATACCAATATTCCCAAGGAACTGGGGACACGTCATCGGGCGGCCATCGGTGTGAGTGAAGTATCGGATAGTATTACTATTGTTGTATCCGAGGAGACGGGAAAGGTTTCTGTTGCATCCGACGGAGTATTGAGCCATAATCTGGAAGCGGAGCAGTTGAGAGAACTTCTGGAGACTCTTCGTACGCCGAAGGAGCCCAAAGGACTTGGTTTAAAGTTCTGGAAAGGAAGACCAAAGAATGAAAGAAAAGATTCGGA
The DNA here is from genome assembly GCA_029007785.1 of Clostridiales bacterium. Classification (GTDB taxonomy): domain Bacteria; phylum Bacillota; class Clostridia; order Lachnospirales; family Lachnospiraceae; genus UBA3305. The sequence continues at coordinate 61,386 of JAQXIM010000137.1, forward strand.
ATAACTGGTCTCTGAAATTGCTTTCTGTGGGTATCGCGATTATTATTTGGCTGCTTGTTGTTAACTACGATAATCCTTACATGACCAGAACGATTACCGGCATTCCCATTGAAATCCTAAATGAGGAGACCATTACCGGACATGATATGGTGTATACAGTATCCGGAAGTCAGACGGCATCTGTGCGTGTGCGGTGTCCAAGAAAGATTGCCCAGGCTCTGAAGGCTTCTGATTTTCGGGCTGAGGCTGATTTTAATAATATTTATACTCTGACAAACCAGGTGCCGGTTACGATTACCTGTACCAATACCCGGGTTTCCAGCGATGAGATCACTCAGTTGACTCAGAGTCTGAAAATAGAACTGGAACAGATCAAAGAAAGAAAAATGGATGTGAAGGTGAATGTGGAAGGAGAACCCGCTGCCGGTTATCAGGTGGGGAATATTACCTGTTCACCAGCCATTGTATCGGTGAAAGCACCTCAGTCTTTCCTGGATCAAATCAGTTATGTTGGTGTAGAAATCAGTGTGGATGGAATTTTCCAGACGCTGGAGCAGCAAACCACTCTTCTGTTTTATAATGCAGGCGGAGGTATCCTGGATTATGACGGAGTGGATGCGTTGAAGGTCAGCACCATGGATATTTATGTGGAAGTAGAGATTCTAAATGTAAAATCTGTGGGTGTGGCTTATACTGTAACCGGACAGGATGCGGTAGCATCCGGATACCAGTATTCCGGTGTGGAACTGAGTCCCAGTACGGTGGAAGTTTCGGGAAGAAAGTCGGCTTTGGCGGATGTAGTGAGTATTCAGATTCCCGATGGAGAACTGGATGTGACCGGTGCCCGTGAAAATATTGTAAAAACCTTTGATTTGCGGGAGATGCTGCCGGAAGGCGTAACTTTGGTAAATGAGGAAGAGTATGAACTGAAAGTAACCCTGAAAGTGGAAAGACTGGAGACGAAGAGTATTCTTCTGAATACTTCCGACTTGCATATAGAAAACCTGGATGATTCTCTGGTTGTGGATTCCATGGACTCCAACGTTAGTGTCCGGCTGGAAGGACTGGCCTCGGATTTGAATGAATTGGATTCCGGCGAACTGATGGGAATCCTGGATCTGAGTGGTCTGGGAGAAGGCGAACATACGATTACTGTGGGGCTGGAGGTTCCTGTCGGATATCGTGTGGTAGGAACACCCGCTGTGAAGCTGGTGCTGGCCGAGAAAAAAACAGAAGAGTCTCAGGAAAATCAGGATGAAAACCCAGATGAAAGTTCCGCAGAATCTTCCTCGGAAGAACACGGAGACAATCCCTGAATCAGCAAATAAAAAGCCAGGCTGATCCAATAGAAAGTTCTTTGGAACAGCCTGGTAAAAATTTCCGGAAAACTGGAATCGGCTGCCGGCAGCAAGATCTTGCAGCGGCGCAGCAAAAAAGAAAAGAATGTCAGATGACAAACGGGATAAGACCCGATGAAATATCAGAAAATAGGAGATGTGAGAGTTATGTTAAATTATCAAAGATATAAGAGAGTTCCTGTAGTGGATTATCCGGAAAGAGAGTGGCCGAATAAAGAGATTATGAAAGCACCGATCTGGTGCAGCGTAGATCTTAGAGACGGCAATCAGGCTTTGATTGAACCCATGGTTGTATCCGAGAAGGTTGAGATGTTCAATTATCTGGTTAAGCTGGGATTCAAGGAGATTGAGGTCGGATTTCCTTCTGCCTCTCAGTTGGAGTTTGATTTCCTTCGCCAGCTGGTAGATCGTAAGCTGATTCCGGATGATGTAACGGTTCAGGTTCTTGTTCAGTGCCGTGAGCATCTGCTGACCCGTACTTTTGAAGCAATCAAGGGACTTCCCCGGGCCATCGTTCATATTTATAATTCCACTTCTACTTTGCAGAGAGATGTGGTTTTCGGAAAGACAAGAGAAGAAATCAAACAGATTGCCATTGAAGGCACAAAGATGGTAAAAGAAATGGCAAAGGATTTTCCTGGAAAGATTCAGCTGGAGTATTCGCCGGAAAGTTTTACAGGAACGGAGCTTGATTATGCACTGGAAGTATGTACAGCAGTACAGGAAATCTGGCAGCCCACAAAAGAGAACAAGATCATCTTCAATCTTCCCTCTACCGTAGAGATGAATACACCGAATGTATATGCAGATCAGATTGAATGGATGAATAAGCATTTCAAGGACAGAGAGACCATTACCCTCAGCGTACATCCTCATAATGACCGGGGAACCGGTGTTGCAGCTGCAGAACTGGCTCTTCTGGCCGGTGCCGACCGTGTGGAAGGTACTCTTTTCGGCAACGGTGAGAGAACCGGAAATGTGGACATACTGAATATTGCCTACAATATGTTCTCTCAGGGTATTAATCCGGAACTGGAACTGGAAAATATCCGTGAGACCATTGAAGTATATGAAAGATGCAGTAAGATGCATATCCATGAGAGACATCCCTATGCCGGAAAACTGGTATTCACTGCTTTCTCCGGTTCCCATCAGGATGCTATCAATAAGGGTATGAAGGCACTTCATGAAAGAAACGGAAAATACTGGGAAGTTCCTTACCTTCCCATTGATCCTATGGATATCGGCCGTGAATATGAACCGATTGTTCGAATCAATAGTCAGTCTGGTAAGGGCGGCGTAGCTTATGTAATGGAATCCTGCTTCGGCTTCAAGATGCCCAAGGGAATGCATAAAGAATTTGCCGATGTGATCCAGGCAATTGCGGAAAAACAGGGTGAGGTTGCTCCGGAATCCATCTACGCCAAGTTTGAGGAAGAATATCTCAATTCCAGGGAACCTTTTGAGCTGATTCATTATGAAATTCGCGATGTAGGCATGGATACGAAAGCGGAACTGAAATTCAAATACAAAGGCGAATTGATGGAAGCAGAATTTGTGGGAAATGGTCCTATCGATGCCGTAAAGGGTGCTCTTTTGTCCAAGGTTGATCTGAAGGCAAAAGTACTGGATTACGATGAACATGCATTGACCCAGGGTTCCAAGTCAAAAGCAGCTGCTTATATTCATATGGTAGATCTGGCTACCGGAAGATCTACTTACGGTGTTGGTGTAAGCTCCAATATTACCAGAGCTTCTATTCGCGGTATCTTTAGTGCAATGAATCGTTTGTTCCGGTAAGGAATCGGAAGAGACGGTGACTAACTGCCATAAGCAGGGAGGGATTTATGAATCGACAGGAGTTTTTACGTCGACTGGAGGAAGCGCTGCAAGGCGAAGTTTCTCCTCAGGTACTGCAGTCAAACCTGCAGTATTATCAGAATTACATTTATGATGAGATGAGAAAGGGACGTTCGGAAGAAGAGATCCTTGCCGAGCTGGGAGATCCCCGGCTGATTGCAAGAACGATTGCGGACAGCCAGAATTCGGGATCGTCTTCCTATGGATATGAGGATAGCCGCAGTTTCGGCAGCAGATATACGTATGAGGAACCTTCGGAAGAGAATCATCGAGGCAGCTATTCCTTCCATGTTCGAAAGTTCAGCGGAATTGTTCCTACTTTGATTATTGCAGCAATTATTGTTCTTATTCTTTTCTTGCTGTCGACCGTGTTTGCTGTTGCACTGAAACTTCTGTTGTCACCTGTTTTCTGGACAATTTTCGCCGTTTTGATCTTGTGGAGAATTATTACCAAAAAATAATGATATAAGCCAGTAGACATAAAATGCATACTTGCAGCGGAACACTTTGTTCTGGAATATTTCCGGAAAAACAGACCATACTAGAATTGTGCTTCATAGAGAGGCATGGATACAGATTCCGCGTCGGCGGGAAAGTTTAGGAGGTACCGGAAATGACAGACAACAGAAATCAGGAAAGAAACCGATTTGAAAACGGCAATCAAAACAGAGAGCAGAATTGCGACAGAAACCGTTCGGAAAACAGAAGTCAGAATCGCAGCTCCAATCTGGATGGCAGATTTGATATGCAGGACAGAAGTCAGAATTGCCGGGAAAAGGAACAGAATCGCACCAGAAATCGTGCGGAAAACAAAAATCAGAATCAGAACCGCATGCAGAATCGCCAGGAAAACGATTGATCGGCAGCGGACGGAAAAACGTATGAAACCGGAAAGGCAGAAGAATAGTTTGGAAAAATTCTGTCTCATGGAAGAGTGGGTACGGGTGTCGCAGGACACCCGTATTTTTATGGGAAGATGCTGACATTTTCTGGGTAAAAAAAAGCGGAGAATGAAAGAACATGGCAAAAGCAGATCATTATTGGTATGAGCAGAATCAGGGATGAAAGGTATGACTTTTTTTGTCAGCTGTCATATGTTAAAGTAGGAAGAAGCCGGAGGTCACGGAATGGAGCTGATTAGTATCCAGCAATGGATGCGAAATGGATATGGGAGGGATCGGCTGCTGGATTTGAGACCGATCGATTGCTATAAACGAGGTCATTTGGCCGGTGCCGAGTCTGCGCCCTGGGAGGAAAAAGGGCGGTGGATGATGTCACTGGACCGGAAAAAGAAAATTGTCTTGATCTGTTACAGTGGGGCAACTGCCATAAAGGCGGCCTATGAGCTGGAAGCCATGGGATTTCATACAGCGGTTATTGCCGGCGGATATCATCGGCTAGGGTATCCTGATTGTCCGTAACCCATCAATGGAAAACCGACAGCGGCATCCCTGAGTTCCCATGTGGTTTTCAGATGTGGCTGTCGGTAAACCTGAGAAAAGGAGAATTACCGGATAGTTGGGAAGAATCCTGGCGGAAAGAGGAATTATTACATGACAACAGAGAAAAGGAATGCTACAATATAGCAGGAGCCGATTTTGAGAGTGCAAAGCACGAAAAAAACGACGAGAGACTCATTTGTCGGACAACTCATAGCATAAAAATAATGGAAGATGGGGATAATGGATTGAATTACGAATGGATTGCGCCCTGCCATTTTGGTTTGGAGGCGGTTTGCAAAAAAGAAATATTAGATTTGGGTTATTCGATTATCAGTGTGGAGGATGGCAGAGTTGTTTTTTCCGGAGACGAAGGAGCAGCCTGTCGGGCCAATATGTTTCTGCGTACTGCAGAAAGAGTTCTTCTGAAAGCGGCAGAATTCACTGCGGAGACATTTGATGAATTGTTTGAGAAAACAAAGGCAGTTGCCTGGGAGGATTATATTCCGGCTGACGGAAAATTCTGGGTTACGAAAGCTTCTTCCATCAAGAGTAAGCTTTTCAGCCCTTCGGATATCCAGTCCATTATGAAGAAAGCCATGGTGGAGCGGTTGAAATCGGTGTATCGTGTTTCCTGGTTCCCGGAAACAGGAGCTTCCTATCCTTTGCGGGTTTTTCTGATGAAAGACCGGGTAACGGTGGGATTGGATACCAGCGGAGATTCCCTTCACAAGAGAGGATACCGTAAACTGACAGCCAAGGCTCCCATTACGGAGACTCTGGCAGCTGCTCTTTTGATGCTTACCCCCTGGAATCGGGATCGTATTCTGGTGGATCCTTTCTGCGGCAGCGGAACCTTCCCCATTGAGGCAGCGATGATGGCAGCCAATATGGCTCCGGGAATGAACCGCAGTTTTCTGGCAGAAAAATGGACCAACCTGATTCCAAAGAAACTGTGGTATGAAGCAGCCGATGAGGCGGCAGATCTTGTGGATGATACGGCAGAGGTGGATATTCAGGGGTTTGATATTGATGGAGAAATCGTTCGGGCAGCCAGAGAAAATGCCAGGGAAGCCGGAGTGGATCATATGATTCATTTCCAGCAGAGACCGGTAAGTCAGCTCAGCCACCCGAAAAAATACGGATTTCTGGTGATGAATCCTCCTTATGGAGAAAGAATCGAAGAAAAAGAAAACCTGCCGGATCTGTATCGCACCATTGGAGAGCGGTTTGCTGCCCTGGATTCCTGGTCCTGCTATATGATTACTTCCTATGAAGATGCAGAACGATATTTTGGAAGAAAAGCGGACAAAAACAGAAAAATATATAACGGTATGATGAAGACTTATTTCTATCAGTTTATGGGACCGAAGCCTCCGAAACGTAAGCGTCCGGAGGAAAGAGAGGAGACAGTATGAAGCAGAAATTGATTTTTGCCACAGGAAATGCAGGCAAAATGAAGGAAATACGAGCCATACTAGGAGACTTGGATGTGGAAATTCTTTCCTCCAGGGAAGCAGGAGTTCAGGCAGATATTGTGGAAGACGGAAAAACTTTCCTGGAAAATGCCCGGATCAAAGCCCGTGCGATCCATGAGATCACGGGTGCTCTGGTACTGGCAGATGATTCCGGACTGGAAGTTGATTATTTGGATAAGGCACCGGGAGTTTATTCTGCTCGTTTTATGGGAGAAGATACCTCCTATGAAATCAAAAATCAGGCAATTATTGATAAATTGGAAGGCGTGGAGGGATCTGACCGCAGCGCCAGGTTCCGCTGTGTTATCGATGCGGTTTTTCCCGACGGAACAGAAACAGCAGAAGAAGGTACCATTGAGGGATGGATTGCCAAGGAACCCAGCGGCAACGGGGGATTTGGATATGATCCCATTTTCTATCTTCCGGAAAGGGATCTGACTACGGCAGATTTGTCGGCAGAAGAGAAGAATGCCATCAGTCATCGCGGAATTGCCCTCCGTAAAATCCGTCCTGCCATTGAAGCCTGGCTGGAGGCACAGAAATGAAGATACTTTTAATCAGTGATACCCACGGACGGTTGGATAATTTTCGAAGAATTCTGAAGTCCGTGGGGCCCATGGATTGGGTTCTCCATATGGGTGATGTAACCGGAGATGAGGAACTGGTGAAGGCGGAAGCAGGCTGTCCCGTTGAATTTGTTGCCGGTAACTGTGACCGAATGAGTCAGGAACCCTGGGATCGATTCCTTAGTCTGGGAGGTCATGGAATCCTGATGACCCACGGTCATCGTTATCACGTAAATTATGGATTGGATGAACTGGAAGAAGCGGCAGAACTTTGGGAAGCAGATGTGGTGCTCTATGGACATACCCATGTGCCGGAAATTACATATCGGGGCGATCGGGTCTTTGTCAATCCCGGCAGTACGACCCTGCCCAGGCAGCCGGGACATCATCCTTCCTATGTTCTGATGGAGATCGATAATAAGGGAGAATGTCACTTTACGATAAACTATCTTCCCACGACATAGGAGAGGGAAAAAGGCTTTTTAGGTTTCTCGAAGAAATTAAAAAAAAGACAAAAAAAGTGTTGACAAAAAAAACATTATACTGTAGAATAACTCTTGCGTCTGTGAGAAACAGATAAATGAAAAAACGAAGGAAGAAATTCCGATGTTTGCGGGTGTAGTTCAATGGTAGAACACCAGCCTTCCAAGCTGGATACGTGGGTCCGATTCCCATCACCCGCTCTTGTCACTTCCGGGTAGCCTGGGAAGTGATGGTGGAAGGATAGTTAAGCTATATTTCCAATCATGGTGGGTTTGGCGCAGTTGGTTAGCGCGCCAGATTGTGGCTCTGGAGGCCGTGGGTTCGAGTCCCACATCCCACCCTATTGGGCTATCGCCAAGCGGTAAGGCACAGGACTTTGACTCCTGCATTCGCTGGTTCGAATCCAGTTAGCCCAGTTTGGCGTTGGCCGTCGGGGGCGATTAGCTCAGCCGGTAGAGCACTTGACTTTTAATCAAGTTGTCGGGGGTTCGAATCCCCCATCGCTCATGAATGATACCGAAAATCCTTATCGTGGGGATTTTCGGTATTTTTATTTCCGGAGCAGGAGCTTTCGGGGAAAAACGGAAGATGCATTGCTGGAAAAACTGACAAATCCCGGATCAATCCTGAACTTTTCAAGGAGGAGTTCCTGATCTTTTCAATGATACTTGTCGTAACGCCAAGAATCGGTTATAATGACCGACGACAGCATGGAAAAACAATCATTAAAGAAAGGATGAGACACCATGGAATTTGGAATACTGAATAAAGAAAGAAGAAGTATTCGAAGTTTTAAAGAGAATACGAAGGTGGACCGTGCCCTCATCGAAGAGATGATTGCTGCTGCACAATTAGCACCTTCCTGGAAAAATACGGAGACAGGCCGTTACTATGTTGTGATGTCTCCGGAAAAGGTTGCAGAGATCAAAGAAAAATATCTGCCGCCTTTTAACCGGAAGAGCAGTGCCAATGCACCGGTTCTCATTGTGACAGCTTTTGAAAAACAAGTTTCCGGTTTTCGGATCGATGGAACACCGGAAAATGAACTGGGTGATGGATGGGGCTGCTACGATCTGGGAATGCAGACACAGAATTTAGTTCTGCGAGCCAGGGAATTGGGCCTGGATACGCTGATCATGGGAATTCGTGATGCACAGGGTCTGAGAGAGATGCTTGCCATCCCAGAGAGTCAGGAAGTGGCAGCTGTGTTGGCGGTAGGATATCGGGCCGTTGAGCCAGATATGCCGGTTCGAAAAGCATTGAATGAAATTTCTTTCTATTTCTGATTTTGTTTTCTGCAGAATCAGAATGGCTGAAAACAGTCGGCTTGGAATTTCACAGAATGAACAAAAATATTTCAAAGTTATTTCAAGATTGTTGCAAGAATGTTTCAATACTATTTTAAGGAAAGTTTGTTATTTTATAATAAAAACAAAGAGTGGCTGATTTTGCAGATATCATAATAATTCAGCCCTTTGTACGTGCCGCACGAAAAGCGGTGGAATGGAGATGAATATGGATCATTTAGATGAACTGGAAGCGGAAGCGATATATATTATGAGAGAAGTGGCTGCCGAGTGTGAAAAACCGGTTATGCTGTATTCCATTGGTAAGGATTCTTCCGTTATGCTGCATTTGGCAATGAAAGCGTTTTATCCGGAGAAGCCGCCTTTTCCGTTTTTGCATGTAAATACGACCTGGAAATTTAAAGAAATGATTGAATTCAGAGATCGTCGTGCTCAGGAATTGGGTATCGAGATGCTGGAGTATATTAATGAAGACGGCGTAAAACAGGGGATCAATCCCTTTGATCATGGTTCTGCCTATACGGACATCATGAAAACTCAGGCACTGAAACAGGCTCTGAACAAGTATGGATTCACAGCAGCCTTTGGCGGTGGTCGTCGGGATGAGGAGAAATCCCGTGCGAAAGAAAGAATCTTTTCTTTCCGAAATGAGCAGCATGCCTGGGATCCGAAGAATCAGAGACCGGAGATGTGGAAGCTTTTCAATACCAGAATCCATCAGGGTGAAAGCATTCGTGTATTCCCTCTGTCTAACTGGACAGAAAAGGATATCTGGCAGTATATTCGGAGAGAGAATATTCCGATTGTATCCCTGTATTTTGCAAAACCCAGACCTGTGGTTGAGCGAAACGGAAATATCATCATGGTGGATGATGATCGGATGAAATTGTTGCCCGGTGAGAAGGTGGAGATGAAGAGCGTTCGTTTCCGTACACTGGGATGCTATCCTTTGACAGGCGGTGTGGAGTCCACGGCAGATACCCTGGATGCCATTATTGAGGAAACGCTGGCGTCGGTAGAGTCCGAGAGAACCAGCCGTGTGATTGATACGGATGGTGGATCTGCCAGCATGGAAAAAAGAAAACGTGAGGGGTATTTTTAGATATGAGTAATGGCTTGCTGAAATTTATCACCTGCGGCAGCGTGGATGATGGAAAATCAACACTGATTGGACATATGCTGTATGATGCCAAGCTTCTCTTTGCAGATCAGAAGAAAGCTTTGGAGTTGGATTCTAAAGTAGGTTCCAACGATGGTAAGATTGACTATTCCCTTTTGCTGGATGGATTGATGGCAGAAAGAGAACAGGGAATTACGATTGATGTGGCATATCGCTATTTTACCACAGAAAAAAGAAGTTTTATTGTGGCAGATACCCCTGGTCATGAGGAGTATACAAGAAATATGGCAGTAGGTGCTTCCTTTGCCGATCTGAGTGTCATCCTGGTGGATGCCAGTCAGGGAGTACTGGTTCAGACGAAACGTCATAGCCGGATATGTGCCCTCATGGGAATCAAGCACTTTGTATTTGCTGTCAACAAAATGGATCTGGTGCATTATGATCTCCAGACCTTCAATAAGATCAAAAAAGAAATCAAAGTTCTCATGGCAGAATTTGATTATGATTCTATTCAGATTATCCCGGTATCTGCTACCGAGGGTGACAATATTACAAAGCGTTCCAGCAAGATGCTTTGGTATACCGGTCCTACGCTTCTGGAATATCTGGAGACTGTCAATGTGAAAAAGGAAACGGATCAGCAGGGATTCTGCCTGCCGATTCAGCGTGTATGCCGTCCCAACCACACCTTCCGTGGTTTCCAGGGTCAGATTTCGACGGGGGAAGTTCATGTTGGAGATAAAGTAAAAGTTCTGCCCAGCGGAGAGCAGGCTTCTGTTCGCTCCATTCTGCAGGGTGACCAGCAGGTAGAGAGCAGTTCTGCCGGAAGAGCTGTCACCATTCAGTTGGATGCAGAAATTGATGTTTCCAGAGGAAGCGTTCTTGTGCGGGATTATGAGATGGAGATCAACTCCATGTTTGTCGCTAATATTCTCTGGATGGATGACACCAGTCTGACCGCCGGAAAGAGCTTCTGGCTGAAATTGGGAACTCAGCAGGTACCGGCTACGGTAATGAGTATCCGCAACAAAGTTGATATTCATACCGGGGCAGAAGTATATGCAGAGAATATATACAAGAATGAGATTGCCACCTGTGAGATTTCTGTGGGAAGCCGCATTGTTTTTGATGAATTTGCCCGGAATGAGGATATGGGTGCACTGATTCTGATTGATCGTGTAACCAATATGACGTCTGCCTGTGGTGTTATTGCCTACAGTATGCGCCGCAGCAACAATCTGACCTGGCACAATATGGATATTACCAAAGAACTGCGTCAGGAACATCTGGGACAGAAGGCAGCAACTCTCTGGTTCACCGGACTTTCCGGAGCAGGAAAATCTGTCATTGCCAATGAACTGGAGAAGCGTCTCTTTGCCATGGGTAAACACACTATGCTGTTGGATGGAGACAATGTCCGGATTGGTCTGAATAAGAATCTGGGATTTAGTCAGAAAGACAGGATTGAAAATATTCGCCGTACGGCGGAAGTTGCGAAGCTGATGAATGATGCCGGACTGATTGTACTGACTTCCTTCATTTCTCCCTATCGTCAGGATCGTCGAAATGCCAGAGATATCATCGGTGATAACTTTATTGAAATTTATATCAGCACACCTCTGGAAGAATGTGAAAGAAGAGATGTCAAGGGGCTTTATAAGAAGGCTCGGGCAGGACAGATTGCTGAGTTTACCGGTATTACCAGTCAGTATGAGGTACCGGAGAATCCGGAAATCGTAGTAAACACTCTGGACTACAGTGTGGAAGAGTGTGTTGATCTTATCCTGGATAAGATTAAAGATCTTCTGTAAAAGGATGGATATCTGTAAAAGGGTATCAGAAAGAAGATTGATAAAATAACAGAAAGCGGCAAGAGGTTATAGTCAGGGAAATCGCTGCTATAACCTCTTGTGCAATGGAGAATCATATGAAGACACTTTATTTACACATCGGAACACCGAAGACAGCTACCACATCTATTCAGGAATTCTGTTATGCCAACAGAAAAGTGCTGGCATCCAAAGGCTGCTGCTTTCCCATGTTTACCGATATTTACCGTTACCCTCAGAAAGGACCGAAAAGAAACGGCCTTTTCCTGGAAGCAAGAATTCTGGGAGAGGATAAGAAACCTCTGGTTGAGGAAGAAAAACGGGTATATCAGGCATGTATGAATCGAGTGCATGCATGTTTTGAAAAGTATGATTCGGTGATTCTTTCGGATGAAAGTATCTGGGAAGTGATGAACCGCCGCAAAAAGAATCTGTGGGGACAGCTTAAAAAGGAAGCAGATCAAGGCGGTTTTACAATTAAAATTATTGTTTATCTGCGAAGACAGGATAGTTATGTGGATTCCTGGTGGAACCAGAGAATTAAGAAGGGAACTCTTCATTACTGCACCACTCCCTGGGATCAGTTTGTGACGGAAGATGTGAATTTCATCAATCCCGATTATCTGCAGAGCCTGGAGAAAATTGCCGCTGTATTTGGCCGGGAGAACATTATTGTTCGTCGTTTTGATCGGAAATATTTCCTGAATGGCAGTGTGGAAGAGGATTTCATGAATATCCTTGGTCTGAAGGTAACGGAGGAATTCCGTCAGGTAGATGCAGAGCATAACCAGAGACTGGCAGGAAATCCCTGCGAAATCAAACGAGTAATTAATGGGCTTTCGGGATTAAGCTGGAAGGAAAATGTATTTTTCTGGAATCGCCTTCTGGAAATTTCCCCCATATCGGCGGCGGAGTACCCGACAGATAATTTTACAGAAGAACAGGCTCGTGAGTTTATGAGTCAATTCGAAGAAAATAATCGTAAAATTGCGGAATGGTATTTGAAAGACGGAGAGCCTCTGTTCAATCAGAATTTCTCCAACAAGGAAAAATGGCAGGCAGACAATCCTCATATGTACGCAGACATTATTCGTTTTGTCGCAGCAGACAGTGTTGTCATGCTTCGTACTCTGGAAGACCAGAAAAAGGTAATTCAGGAGCAGGAAAATAAGCTGGAAGAGCTTCAGAATGAAATTACCGGTATGCGGAGTGAATTACAGAAACTGGAAGAAGGGCTGCAGCTGGAAGTGAAAGATAGAGAACGGATGAAGAACCAGCTGAAACATCCGCTTCGCACTCTGCTTCATATCATTAAAAGCAGGTTGGTAAAAACAAAAGCATGAAACAAATAGAATTTCTAAAGAAAATGTTTAAGGTCGGCTCCATTGGTTTTGGAGGCGGGAGTGCTTTGATTCCTGTTTTGGAGAGTACCTTTTTAAAACAAAAAGATTCGAAAAGCCGAAAAGATTTTGATCGGGATATTGTTGTTGCCAGCATTACTCCCGGAGCTTTGCCTGTTGAACTGGCCAGCGGTCTTGGTGCCCGGGAATTTGGCCTGTTGGGAATGGTGACAGGCGCCTGTGCCATGGCTCTTCCGGGAGCTCTGATTGCTTTTCTTCTGTTTACCATACTTGCCGGTGCTCAGGATGCTGTTCTGGAAGGAATCCGGCTGATTTCGGTCGGTGTATCTTCCTACATCATCTGTCAGCTGATGTGCTATATGGACAGTACGCTGAAGATCTGCCGAAAAGAAAGTGTCAAGCGGATGCGGTATGGAATTCTCGTCATGGCAGCGGTTTGTCTGTTGTCCTGCGGTGGTTCTCTGCATAAGCTTCTGGGGCTTGCCGGAAAACCTGTTTTTGGATTGAATACGGTACATATTCTTATCGCCGTTGTGTTTGTGGCTTGTTATACCAGATCCATGTACGACTGGTTTCACATTCTGATAGCCGGTGCTCTTTGCCTGGTCTTCTTTCTGGGGCATGGAAAAGCTGGTGTATTGTCTGGCTTTCCCTGGATTCTCAGGAGCTGTGAGCTGGTTATGATCATCCTTTCTGTCTATGGACTGTTCCATGGAGAACGGGAAAAAAGCATAAAAAGGGTGGATCGAAAAGGGTTGTTTCATAATATGGGCACCTGGGTCATCTTTCTGCTTCTGACAACGCTGCCCGCCTTGATTTGCGGAAGAGAAGCTTTGGCATTTATCGGAAGAGGATCCCTGTCGGTTCTCATGTCTTTTGGAGGAGGAGACGCCTATCTGACCATTGCAGATGGACTCTTTGTAGACAGCGGATTAATCAGTGAAGATCTTTATTACGGAAGTGTCGTTTCGGTAGTAAATTTGCTTCCGGGCTCCATTCTGACAAAATGTCTCACTGGCATTGGATACTATATGGGAATCGAAAACGGAGGCGCCCAGATGACTGGCGCTGCCTGGGCTTTAGCCGGCTATGGCTGCAGTGTTGCCGTTTCCGGTATTTCCTTCCATATGTTTGCGTATTTCTACGATACTCTGACGGATTCTAAAATATTCCGGGTAGTAGGCCGATGGATTCGTCCCGTTATCTCCGGTTTGTTAATGGGAATTGTTTTATCTTTGCTGAATCAGAATAAAAATGCGGCAGCTTATACTTCCGTACCGATGCCGATTATACTTGTGGGAACGATACTGCTTGCCTTGGCTGACTATCGGATTATGCGTCATTCGAAGATCAGTAATCTTTGGATTGTTGCCTTGAATCTGGCAGCCGTTCTTCTTCTCTTTTTGATTCCATAATCACAAGATGAATACCGGACAGAACTTGTTTCGGGCAGCTGCTTTCGGCTATATAGAAACAAAAAGGTCATGTCTCAGGAAACCAGTGTGGATTTCCGGACATGACCTTTTTGTATATCGCATCTGTTTTGGTGTTCTGGGATTTTGCTGCATTCAAGATTTGTTTGTTTTTTCGGGGCAGAAGCGACGGTACTGCTGGATTTGTTGTTGACTCACCGTTTATCGGAAACTTCGGTCTGAGGAAGAACAACGGAAAATTCAGTGCCGTCCGGAAGGGACAGGGCATGAATAGAACCGCTGTAATTCTCTGTAATGGCTCTGGCAATGGAAAGACCCAGGCCAAAATGACCGGAATCGCTGTGGGATTCGTCGGATTGATAAAAACGTTCAAAGATCTTTTCGCAAAGCTCTGGTGGAATCGGTTCTCCCGTATTTTTAACGGAAAGCTTTATTTTTTTGTGCTGAACAAAAGCAGTTACTGTAATGGTTCCTCCGGAAGAGGTGTAACGCAGAGCATTATCCATGAGAATACTGATAAGCTGCTGCATCTGGTTCACGTTTCCGAAAAAGGAAATGGAATCATCCACATGAATGTCCAGGGTGCAGTTCTGTTCATAGGCAACCGCATCGAAGGGAAGAAGAATTTCCAGCCAGGCATCTGTCAAAGAAAAGGTGGTGAAATTTTCCCGGGCAGAGGAGGTATCCATCCGCAGCAAGGTCAGCATTTCGTTGAGCAAGGTGGTCATCCGTTCCGTTTCCTGGCGGATGTACCGGATCTGAGTCTGATTGCCCATCTGCTTTTCCAAAAGTGATACATTGGAACGAATAATGGTCAGAGGTGTTTTCAATTCATGACTGGCATTGGCTATGAATTGTTTTTGAGAATCATATGCCCGGATGACGGGGCCAAAAAGCCATTGGGCCAGATAACAGGCGAACAGATAAAGAATCACCAGACCGATACCTTCCAGTAAGAGGGAAAGATAGAGAAGAGATGCAGAGTTCTCAAGGGCAAAAGAATTGTCCATGAGAATGACGATATTTCCCTGGGAAGAATGTCGGGAAATACAGCTGTAGGACGGCAAAAGGGACCAGGTGAACTCCATCTGATGATGTTTTTCCGCCAGCTTTACTGCTTTTTGATCACTCAGTCCGTCGATTCGGTTGATGAGAATGACAGAATTTCCGGAATCTTCCGGAATCAGCACGGAACAGTAGAAGATATCTTCCGTGGCAGAAGGCGCTGGATCCATACAGAAGGCATCCAGACCATATTTGGATATATTCTGGGATAATATACGTCGGCTTCGTGTTAAGTTCGTGTGATAATGGGCAACGTTAATGGTAACCAGAATGGTGGTCAGAAAGAGCCCCATCAAGGTAATAAAAAGAATCAGAAAGCGTTTCCGGATTTTTTGAATCATCAGCAGACCTCCAGCGAATAGCCAACGCCCCGTGTAGACTGTATTTTAACGGAAACATCAATGAAGGACAGTTTTTTGCGGAGGAAGGACAGGTATACTTCCAGATTGTTGTATTCGGCTTCCGAATCATATCCCCATACCTTTTGGATGATTTGTTCCCTGCGGAGAACCTGCTCCGGATTGGACAGAAGATATTCCATGAGATGAAATTCTTTTTTACTTAATTTCACTGTTTTTCCGGAATCCCGGTTGCGGATGTGACATTTATCCAGATCCAGTTCCAGATTACCCAGGGAAAGAATCCGATCTGCCATAATGGCCCCTTTACGACGGCAGATTGCCATGATCCGCATCATGAGTTCCTGAGGTTCGAAGGGCTTTGTCAGATAATCATCAGCTCCCAGAGTGAAGGCCTGAATCTTATCTTCCAGTTCCGACTTGGCCGACAAAACCAGAACAGGAATCCCATTGCCGTCCTGACGCAGCCTGCGAAGAACCACTTCTCCGCTTATTTTGGGAAGCATGAGATCGAGAATTGCAATATCATAAATTCCGGAAGAAGCCGCATCGTAGCCCTTCTGACCGTCGGGAGCAATATCCACCATATAATGCATTTCTTCCTGGAGAATGGAGGAAAGGGTTACAGCCAGTTCCTGGGAATCTTCAATCAATAAAACACGCATAAGAAGTCACTTCTTTCTCTCATTTTTGTGAGGGAATCTATCTGTTCCCAGCCGGAAAATCCGTGGAAAAGAAATTATCTGTTTCAGGGTATACTTTTTATTATTATAACGTGAAACAGGAAAAATGGAAAGAAGTCGATTGCGGAGAAAACGTATATTCAGCAGAACAAATGTTCTTGATGTGTGTACTTTTTTCCTGTTCTATGCTATATTAAGTAAGCAGAAAACAGGAATGGGATAATCCGTTTATTTGGGACAAAAAAGCATGGAATGGACGAAGCAATACCAAATAGTATATTCGCAAATAACCATGTGAGTGCTGGATTTAATTTCATGGACAAAAATATACTTTTGATTTCAAGGAAGAAGCATTAGCAGCAGATTCTTTTGAAGACATATCAGAAGTAACCGGCAAGATAGATGAGATTCGAACTGATTTGCAAGATATTGAAGAGAAGATAATAGAGTTTGAAAAATTGTAGACAGTTTTATTTGGCCTTTCCTCAAGATTCATATGGATATACGATGATGAAGAAGGTTCCATGGTCTCATTTGAGAAATATTATGAGGATACCAGATGAAGAAGAACGCAATTTTTACTTGAATGAAGTGGTTAATGAAAATTGGTCTGTAAGAATATTGGAGCGTAACATCAAAAGTGGATATTACAAAAGAATGTTATCAACGCAATTGCAGGACAAAGAGAATAAAGCTCTGGAATTTGTCAAGGATCCGTTTGTATTAGAATTTATGGGTGTAAAACAAAATGACGGACATTTGGAAAGTGATATTGAAAAGGCCATTATTGGTAATCTTCAAAAGTTCTTGTTGGAAATGGGAAAAGGCTTTTCATTTGTTGGAAGGCAAATGAGGATTTGCACGGAAACAACAGATTTTTGCTTCTAAATATATGACTATTTTACCTACTGTTGAAGAGTTACGAAGAGAATTGGAACGAAATCAATTGATATATAATCAGGATTAAAATTATTTCAAAAAAATGCGAAAGCCATTAGATGTATTTGAATTGGCTACACGTGTGTAGCCAATTAAAATATGATAGATGCCCTCTGCATATTTTTGATATAAAATCTTTTATTCCTGATTATATATCAATTGATTTCGTTCCAATTCTCTTCGTAACTCTTCAACAGTAGGTAAAATAGTCATA
>JAQXIM010000138.1 GCA_029007785.1 Clostridiales bacterium
TGAGACGAAAAGGTATTCCTCATAATGTACTGAATGCTAAGTTCCATGAGATGGAAGCAGAGATCATTGCCGATGCCGGTATTCATGGCGCCGTTACCATTGCTACCAATATGGCCGGCCGTGGTACGGATATTAAGCTGGATGACGAAAGCAAACAGCTTGGTGGTCTGAAGGTCATTGGTACAGAACGTCATGAATCCAGACGAATTGATAATCAGCTGCGAGGCCGTTCCGGTCGTCAGGGTGATCCTGGTGAATCCCGTTTCTTTATTTCTCTGGAAGATGATCTCATGCGTTTGTTTGGCGGTGAGAGAATGCTGAATATGTTTAATTCTCTGAATGTACCAGACAATGAACAGATTGAGCATAAGATGCTTTCCAATGCCATCGAAAAAGCACAGAAGAAGATTGAAGGAAATAACTTTGGTATTCGTAAAAACGTACTGGAATACGATGAAGTTATGAATGAACAGCGTGAGATCATTTATGCAGAACGCCGCCGTGTACTGAACGGAGACAATATGCGTGATGTAGTCATCAAGATGGTCAGCGATGTGGCTGAAAATATTGTGGATACGTGTATTTCTGCCGATCACAGTGCAGATGAATGGGATATGAGGGAACTGAACCAGATGGTTCTTCCGATTTTCCCGATTCCTCCCATTGTGCTGACGGATGAACAGGAGAAGCATTTTTGTAAAGGGGATATGTCTCAGTTTCTGAAGGAAAAAGCCATTACCCTTTATGAAGAGAAGGAAGCGGAGTTCGCTGATCCCGAGCAGATTCGTGAGATTGAGCGAGTGATCCTTCTTAAGGTTATTGACCAGAAGTGGATGGCTCACATTGATGACATGGATCAGCTGCGTCAGGGTATTGGCCTTCAGGCTTACGGTCAGAGAGATCCGTTGATTGAATACAAAGCATTGGGATATGATATGTTTGGCAGCATGACTATGGCTGTGAAGGAAGATACGGTAAGACTTCTGATGCACATCCGCGTAGAACAGAAAGTGGAAAGAGAAGAGGTTGCCAAAGTAACCGGAACCAACCGAGATGATACTTCTGCTCGTGCTCCGAAGCGCAGAGAAGAAAAGAAGATTTATCCCAATGATCCCTGCCCTTGCGGTTCGGGACTCAAATATAAAAATTGTCATGGAAGAAAGTAGGTGAAATTAATGGTTGAACTGGATCAGTTCAAAAGTGTGCTGGCCGCCAGCCAGCAGCCATTAATCGAAGTGAGGGATTCACTTTGACCTGGCGAATAAGGAAAACCGAATCGCCGAATTAGAAAGAAACATGGAAGAACCCACGTTTTGGGAAGATGCCGATCGTTCCAGCCGTATTATGCAGGAATTGAAAAGTCTGAAAGGAACGGTGGAGACATATCAGGGGCTGAAGACAGCTTATGAAGATATTCAGGTTCTTCTGGATATGGCTTATGAAGAGAATGATGCGTCATTGATTCCTGAAATTGAAGAAGAATTAAATCAGTTTACTTCCAAGCTGGAAGATATGCGGATCCAAACACTTCTTTCCGGTGAGTATGATCATAACAATGCCATTTTAACTCTTCATGCAGGAGCCGGCG
This sequence comes from Clostridiales bacterium, assembly GCA_029007785.1. Lineage (GTDB taxonomy): Bacteria > Bacillota > Clostridia > Lachnospirales > Lachnospiraceae > UBA3305. The sequence continues at coordinate 1,589 of JAQXIM010000138.1, forward strand.
GAACCGAGTCCTGCGACTGGGCCGGAATGCTGTACCGTATGTATCTGCGCTGGGCAGATAAAAGAGGTTTTTCTGTGGAAACCCTGGATTATCTGGATGGAGATGAAGCGGGGGTAAAATCCGTAACCATTCAGATTAATGGAGAGAATGCTTACGGATATCTGAAATCCGAGCATGGTGTTCATCGGCTTGTTCGTATTTCTCCGTTTAATGCGGCAGGAAAACGGCAGACCTCTTTTGTTTCCTGCGACGTTATGCCGGATATTGAGGAAGATCTGGATGTGGAAGTTCGGGATGAAGATATCCGAATTGATACCTATCGTTCCAGCGGTGCCGGCGGTCAGCATATCAACAAGACTTCATCTGCCATCCGAATCACACATTTCCCTACGGGTATTGTGGTTCAGTGTCAGAATGAAAGATCACAGCATCAGAACAAAGACAAGGCCATGCAGATGCTGAAAGCCAAGCTGTTTATTCTGAAACAGCAGGAAAATGCAGCAAAAGCATCGGGTATCCGTGGAGAACAGGCAGAAATTGGTTGGGGAAGCCAGATTCGATCCTATGTTCTGCAGCCTTATACCATGGTAAAAGACCATCGGGACGGTGTGGAAACCGGAAATGTCAGCAGTGTTCTGGACGGTAATGTGGATCTGTTCATGACAGGATATCTGAAGTGGCTGAGTCTTGGCGGTAAGAGTCAGGAAGAAAATTGACGATAATAAAGGAAGATGAAAAGGAAATGTCCTTTACTTCTTCCTTTTAGTGTTGTAAAATCGAAGAAATTCGTGCAGGAACGAAAATCCGGAGACAGGGATCGACATTTGTTGATGACTGATGATGGATAACGGGACGGCGCGTTTGATTTCAAGGGAGAAAGGAACCAAGAAAAATGATTCAGATTGCAGTTATGGGATTTGGTACCATCGGCTCCGGTGTATTTGATGTAGTCAATACGAACCGGGAAATCCTCAGGAAAAACGCCGGTGATGATGTAGAAGTAAAGTATGTGCTGGATATCCGTGAGTTTCCGGGACAGCCTGTAGAGAAAGTCTTGATTCATGATGTGGATACGATTATCCAGGATCCGGATGTTTCCATTGTGGTAGAAACCATGGGAGGCGTAGAACCGGCATTTACTTTCGTGAAAAAGGCACTGGAAGCCGGTAAGAGTGTTGCAACTTCCAACAAAGAACTGGTTGCCAAGAAAGGTGCCGAACTTCTGGCATTGGCAAAAGAAAAGAGTGTAAACTTCTTCTTTGAAGCCAGTGTAGGCGGCGGTATTCCGATTATCCGTCCGCTGCTGTCCTGTTTGACTGCAGATGATATTGAAGAGGTAACAGGAATTCTCAACGGAACGACCAACTATATTCTGACAAAGATGAACCGGGAAGGTATGAGCTTTGAAGCAGCTTTGAAAGAGGCACAGGATAACGGCTTTGCCGAGAGAAAACCGGAAGCGGATGTAGAAGGTTATGATGCCTGTCGTAAAATTGCCATCCTTTCTTCCATCGTTCTTGGTCAGCGTGTGGATTTTGAAGATATTTATACGGAAGGAATCAGTAAAGTTACGACGGAAGACTTTGCTTATGCCAATAAACTGGGATGGGAGATTAAGCTTCTGGCCAGCAGCCAGAAGGCAGACGGCAATGTTTATGCCATGGTAGCTCCGGCTCTCGTAAAACCCGGTCATCCTCTGTATGCAGTAAGCGATGTCTTCAACGGAATTATGGTTCACGGAAATATGGTGGATGATGTTATGTTCTACGGAAGAGGTGCCGGAAAAGATGCTACAGCCAGTGCTGTTGTAGCTGATGTTGTGGAAGCTGCCAAGAACCCGGGCGTTACCGTTTATGGAGGATGGACGGAAGAGAAGAAAGCTCTTTCCGATATTGCTACTTCCAGAAAACAGTTCCTGGTTCGTGTAAAGAACGAAGGATTGGAAGCAGCCAGAGCTGCTTTTGGCGAATTTGACGCTATGGATGCATGTGTAGAAGGCGAATTTGGTTTCCTGACAAAGGAGATTTCCGAAGCTGAGTTTGCAGAGGCTGCAGCGAAAGTTCCGGAGATGCTTCACAGAATTCGTGTTCAGAAATAAAAAAGATATACCCTGCCGAAGGCTTGAAAAGGCTGATGAGCAGACAAAGGATTGGAGAATGTTATGAAATACGCAATTATTTTGGGCGATGGAATGGCAGATGAGCCCTTGGAAGAGCTTCAGGGAAAAACACCCATGGAGTATGCCAGTACACCGGTAATGGATGAACTGGCATCCATGTCTGAACTGGGACTTCTTCATACAATTCCGGATGGAATGAAACCGGGAAGCGATACTGCCAACTTATCTGTACTGGGGTATGATCCGGCCATTTACTACTCCGGCCGTTCTCCTCTGGAGGCACTGAGTATTGGTGTTCCCATGAAAGATACAGATATCGCTCTGCGTGCCAATATTGTAACCTTGTCAGATGATGATGTTCCTTATGAAGAGAAAACGATTCTTGATCACAGTTCCGGAGAAATTTCCACGGAAGATGCTGCTGTACTGGTTGAAGCAGTAAAGAAAGAACTGCAGAATGAGATGTTCCAGTACTATGTGGGCACCAGTTATCGTCATCTTTTGATCTGGGACAAAGGTGAAGTTGTGGATCTGGTTCAGCCCCATGATATTTTGGGACAGGTCATCGGCGATAAGCTGCCTCAGAATCCCATGCTCCGTGAAATGATGAAACGAAGCCATGAGATTTTGAATCATCATCCTTTGAATGAAGCCAGAAGAGCGGCAGGTTTGAATCCGGCCAATTCTCTGTGGTTCTGGGGAGCAGGCACCACACCGAAATTGTCCTCGTTCCAGGAAAAAACACAGAAAAAAGGAGCAATGATTTCTGCTGTGGATCTGCTGAAGGGAATTGCTGTGGGAGCCCAGATGACAAATATCAGCGTGGAAGGCGCAAACGGAACTCTGGAGACCAACTATGAAGGAAAAGCAGAAGCAGCAGTAAAGGCTTTGTTGGAAGATGGATTTGATTTTGTTTATCTCCATCTGGAAGCTCCCGATGAGATGGGACATCAGGGAAGTATTGAACGAAAGATCAAATCGATTGAGAATCTGGATCAGAGAATTCTGAAGATTGTAAAGACAAAAATGGATGCATCCGGAGAAGATTACCGTCTTCTTGTTCTGCCGGATCATCCCACACCGATTTGTGTTCGTACCCATACTTCTACCCCGGTTCCTTATATCCTTTATGACAGTACAGCTCCTCGCAGGGAAAACTGGAAATATAATGAGAGAGAGGCAAGACAGACTGGCGTTTATATGGCGGAAGGTCATAAGATGATTGACCATCTGTTTGAGCGATAACTTTGAAGAGAAATAAAAAGGCCTCGTCGGTGGAACCCACTCTGTACAGGCTTGGATGGGCGGCCGCAGGAATTGCGGCTGCCTTTTTCTTGTATCGGTTCATGGCAGCCGGAAATGGTATGGGGATTCTGGAAAAATGGAATCTTCCGGATTTTTGGAAGATGGGATGTCTGTTTTTTCATCTGACGGGGTTCTATTGTCCTGGCTGCGGCGGCCGAAGAGCACTGCTTTATTTGATGAAAGGGCAGATTGGGATGAGTCTGCGCTGCCATCCCTTTGTGCTTTATCTGGTGGTGATTTATCTGGTCTTTATGGTATCTCAGACATGGGAACGAATCAGCAGAGGACGATATAAGGGCATGAGTTATCACGATGCCTATATTGTGATCGGTGTGGTTATTCTTGGGGGGAATTGGCTGGTGCAGAATCTTTTGCTGAAACTGGCAGGAATTTCTCTGCCATGATGAGCAGAACCCTGGTATTACATGATCAGAATAATCACACTTTACTGACATGGAAAAGAGGAATGGGAAATGGATATTCCGGCAAAATTGGCGGAAGAATTGAATATTCGGAAAGAACAGGCGGAGGCGGCTGTTCGCCTCATTGATGAAGGAAATACAATTCCTTTTATTGCCCGTTATCGGAAGGAAAGAACAGGAGCATTGAATGATGAGATTCTCCGCAGTCTGGATGAACGTCTCAGATACCTTCGGACTCTGGAAGAACGAAAGCAGCAGGTTTTAGAGTCCATACGAGAACAGGGGAAACTGACACAAAAACTGGAAACAGCCATAGAAGCAGCCGGAACTTTGGTGGAAGTGGAGGATCTCTATCTTCCGTATAAGAAGAAGCGGAAAACGAGAGCTATGGCAGCCAGAGAAAAAGGATTGGAGCCCTTGGCTGATTTACTGATATCCCAGAAGCTGACGTGTTCAGCCGCAGAAGCAGCTTCCTCCTATGTAGATATAGAAAAAAATGTTCCGGATGAAGAAACGGCACTCCAGGGAGCCTGTGATATTTTGGCGGAACGAATCGCGGAAAACGCATCATACCGGGCCTTTCTTCGCGATGCCATGAGAAACTGCGGAAGCATGGTTTCGGAAGCAAAGGATTCCGAAGTAAAGTCTGTGTATGAGATGTATTACGACTATGAGGAGTCGGTTCGAAAAATTCCCGGTCATCGGATTCTGGCATTGAACCGAGGGGAAAAAGAGAAGATTCTGAACGTTCGTGTGGTTATGGATGAAGAGCCTGTGCTTCGCTATCTGGAGAGAAAAATGATACGGCCTGGATTTCTGCAGACAGAAGAACTTCTGAAAAATGTGATTGCGGACAGCTATCGCCGTCTTTTGAAACCGGCTTTGGAGCGGGAAATTCGGAATGAATTGACAGAGAAGGCAGAAAAAGGGGCAATTGCTGTCTTCGGAAAAAATCTGGAAGCGCTTCTGCTTCAGCCGCCCATACCGGGACAGACAGTAATGGGCTGGGATCCGGCCTTTCGTACCGGATGTAAACTGGCTGTGGTGGATTCCACGGGAAAAGTTCTGGATACTGTAGTGATTTATCCTACGGCACCTCAAAATAAAGTGGCGGAATCAAAACGAATACTGCGTCGTCTCATTGATCAGTACGGGGTAACGGTGATTTCTCTGGGAAACGGTACGGCATCCAGGGAGTCGGAGCAGATTCTTGCAGATTTTATCAGGGAAATTCCTCAGAATGTATCTTATGTTATCGTAAATGAAGCCGGAGCCTCTGTTTATTCAGCCAGCAAGCTGGCAACGGAAGAATTTCCGGAGTATGATGTAGGACAGAGAAGTGCCATTTCCATTGCCCGCCGCCTGCAGGATCCGCTGGCAGAGCTTGTGAAAATCGATCCGGCCAGTATTGGTGTTGGTCAGTATCAGCACGATATGAATCAAAAGCAGCTGGAAGAAACCCTTCATGGAGTTGTGGAAAATTGTGTGAATCGGGTCGGTGTGGATTTGAATACAGCCTCTGTGTCTCTGCTGGAATATGTGGCAGGTGTTTCCAAAACGGTGGCTGGAAATATTGTGGCTTACCGGGAAGAGCATGGCAGTTTCCGCAGCAGACAGGAACTGAAAAAGATACCAAAACTGGGACCGAAAACTTTTGAACAGTGTGCCGGATTTCTTCGGGTCATGGGAGGGGATAATCCTCTGGATGCCACCGCTGTGCATCCGGAAAGCTATTCGGCTGCAATAAAATTGTTGAAAAAGGCAGGAATTGCAGAGAAGGAATGGGGAAAAACCGGAAAGCTGAACCATATTTGCTATAGTGACAGCCTGGCCCGGGAATTGGAAATCGGAAAAGAAACGCTGAAAGATATTCTGGAAGAACTGGAAAAACCGGGAAGAGATCCCAGAGATCAGATGCCGAAACCGATTCTTCGCAAAGATGTATTGGCGATGGAAGATCTGAAGCCGGGGATGATTCTCAACGGAACGGTTCGCAATGTCATTGATTTTGGAGCATTTGTTGATATCGGTGTACATCAGGATGGTTTGGTCCATTTGTCACAGATCTGTGATCGTTATATTCGTCATCCCATGGAAGTTCTGCATGTAGGTGATATTGTTACGGTCCGGGTTCTGGAAATTGATTTAAAGAAAAAAAGAATTTCCCTGACAATGAAAGGATTGGAATAATCGGGATAATCGATATGACCAGGATGAGTGAGAGAGTCGGGATAATCGAGATCCTTGAGATACGAAGATTTCTTTCCAAATAAAACTGCCGATATAATCGGCCCAGGAGGAAACATGAGAGAGAAAAAAACATTAAATTTACACAATATGGTATTGATTGCCATGATGGCAGCGGTGGCAGCTGTTCTGATGCTGATAGAAGTACCCCTTCCTTTTCTGGCACCGGAATTCTATAAAATGGATGTCAGTGAAGTACCGGTGCTGATCGGAACCTTTGCCATGGGACCTGCAGCAGGATTGATGATCGAAGCGATTAAGATTTTACTTCATCTTGTTATGAAAGGAACAAGCACAGCCTATGTGGGAGAATTGGCCAATTTTGTTGTCGGTTCGGCTTTTCTGATTCCTGCCGGTCTTGTTTATCGTTGGAAAAAGACAAAGAAAACAGCTCTTTTTGGATTGATACTGGGAACGGTTTCCATGGTTGTAATGGGATGCCTGGCCAACGGATACGTTCTTTTGCCCTGGTATGCCAACAATTTCTTTGGAGGAATGGAACCGATTCTGGCCATCGGTCAGGCTGTCAATGGAAGAATTACCAGTGTGGCAAGCTTTGTTATTCTGGCAGTCGCTCCTTTTAATCTGGTAAAAGGAATTATTGTTTCCCTGATTACCATGCTTCTTTACAAACGAATCAGCGTTCTGATTAAAGAACATCATGGATAATCAGCAGATCAGAGATATGTGTGGAATTGGAATCGTGAAAAACATGAAACCATCTCCATAACCATATATCGGCCAGAGATTGGGCTGAATATACCTGAAAACAGAATCGGTGTGTCAGAAGCGGCGGCTGGATATGCCGGGAATACTATAAAACATACTACAGTTTGTAGGGGGAAAAGACAGAGAAACGAAAAATACAGAATGAAGAAATGATCTTCCGCCATTTTAAAAATCGGTGAATTATATGATTTTTTGCAGAAAATCACCGGAGATTACCGAATACAGCAAAAAAGAAAGGAGGGAATTGATCAAAAAACAGAAAACAAAAAGAAGTACATTATGTAGGAATAATGGCTTGACATTTTTTTGTCGATATGGTATGTTTACCCTGCATTGATTTTCTGTTTTTTGATGGGAAAAGTGTATGATAAAAGAATCATTTTGTGAGGCAGATACCTTTCAATTGGGAAAAGAAATGGGAGCGTCAGCAAAACCGGGAGAGATTTATTGTCTGGATGGAGATCTTGGCGTAGGAAAAACTGTTTTTACCCAGGGATTTGCAGAGGGGCTTGGAATTCAGGACACGGTCAACAGTCCGACCTTTACCATTATGCAGGTATATGAAGAAGGAAGAATTCCTCTTTATCATTTTGATGTTTACCGCATTGGTGATGTGACAGAGATGGACGAGCTGGGATATGAAGAGTATTTTTTCGGCGACGGAGTTTGTCTGATTGAATGGGCGAGCCTGATTTTGGAAGCAATACCGGAGAATGCCAGGAGAATTCGTATTGAAAAAAATTTGGAGCAGGGGTTTGACTATCGCAGAATCGTAGTAGAAGATGGAATGAATTCTAATGGGATCAATTAGGAAAGCCGAGGAAGGATATCATGAAAATTTTAGGAATTGAAAGCTCATCCCTGGTGGCTTCCGTGGCATTATTGCAGGATGAGATATTGATTGCAGAATATACTGTGAATTATAAAAGAACGCATTCCCAGACGCTTCTGCCGATGCTGGATGAGATTGTACAGATGACAGAGACGGAACTGGAAGATCTGGATGGAATCGCTGTGTCGGCAGGACCCGGATCTTTTACCGGACTTCGGATCGGCTCTGCTACCGCAAAGGGACTGGGATTGGCCTTGAACAAACCGCTGCTGGCGGTTCCTACGGTGGATGCCATGGCATATCAGCTTTATGGCTGCAGCCATTGGATTTGTCCCATTATGGATGCAAAAAGGGGACAGGTATATACGGGAATCTATCGCTTTGAACGGGAGTTTGAAGTTCTGAAGCCGGAATGCGCCATGGATTTGGGAGAACTTATAGAAGAAATCCGCGAGTCCCAGCAGACAGCTGTATTCCTGGGAGACGGCGTTCCTGTGGGAAAAGAACAGATTATACGGGAACTGGGAGATCGGGCTTTATTTGCACCGGCACCCTGTGGAAGGCAGAGAGCTGCAGCAGTGGCAGCATTGGGAACAGAATATTTGAAAGCCGGACGTATGCAGACAGCAGCCGAGCATGCACCGGAGTATCTTCGTATGTCCCAGGCAGAAAGAGAATTGGCAGCGAAAAAGAAACGCCAGAGCCAGGAGACAGAACAGAGATGATGTCAATGTTGGATATCCGTGAGATGACGGAAGAAGATGCGGGTTGGGCGGCGAAACTGGAGTGTCAGTGTTTTGCTGAACCGTGGACTGAGGAAGCTTTACGGGAAATGATTCAGAATCCTCTTACCATTTATCTGGCTGCGTTCCTGGAGGGAGAACCGGTAGGTTACTGCGGCTGCCAGGTGGTGCTGGATGAGGGGGATATTCTTCGCATTGCAGTAGATGGAAATGTTCGGGGAAAAGGAATCGGATCGGCAATTCTGGAAAAATTGTGGCAGTTTACTCCCCAGGTTCAGATTTGGAATCTTGACGTAAGAGAGAGTAATTCAGCTGCACAGAAACTGTACCGCAAATATGATTTTGAATGGATAGGAAAAAGAAAAAACTATTATCATAAGCCTCTGGAAGATGCTCTTACCATGCAGAGAAATGTCAGCATGGATAGATCTGATATGTAGGACGGAGTTTGTGATAAGACGAGATTGAATTGGGAAAAGAATATGTTAGATGTATGCTTGTTGGGAACAGGCGGTATGATGCCTCTTCCATATCGGTGGCTTACTTCTCTGATGCTTCGTTATCAGGGAAGCCAGCTTTTGATTGACTGCGGAGAGGGAACGCAGATTGCAGCTAAGAAAAGCGGGTGGAGTTTCAAACCAATTGATGTGGTATGCTTTACCCATTATCATGCAGACCATATCAGTGGTTTGCCCGGTTTGCTGCTCACCATGGGAAATGCAGAACGGACAGAACCTCTGTTGTTCATTGGACCGAAAGGACTGGAACGAGTGGTCAACGCGTTGCGGACCATTGCGCCGGAATTGCCTTTCCCTCTGAAATTTATGGAACTGACAGAAAAAGAACATGATATTGAAGTGAACGGGATGCATATCCATGCTTTCCGTGTCAATCATAATGTGGTGTGTTACGGCTATAGCGTAGAGATTCACAGAGCAGGAAAATTTCAGGTGGAAGCAGCAAGGAGTCTGGGACTGCCGGTTCAGTTCTGGAATCCTTTACAGAAAGGCCGGACCGTCGAATATGAAGGCCGGATTTATACTCCGGATCAGGTTATGGGGGCAGCCAGAAGAGGGCTGAAGGTTACTTATTGTACAGATACAAGACCCATGCCTGTGATAGCCAAGGCGGCTGAAGGTTCCGATCTTTTTATTTGTGAAGGCATGTATGGGGAACCGGATAAGCAGGAGAAAGCGGTGGAGTATAAGCACATGACGTTTTACGAGGCAGCAAAACTGGCAAGGGAAGCAGATCCCGGTGAATTGTGGCTGACTCATTATAGTCCTTCGCTGAATCATCCGGAAGATTATCTGGATGGAGCCCGCAATATTTTTGAGCGGACTTATCTTGGGAAGGATGGAAAAAAACGAACCCTGAACTTTGATGAAGAATAAAAATCATCATTAGTGAAAATGAACCATATTTCTGCAGAAATGAGAAAATCTTTGTCTGGAGGCAGCAAATTTAGAAATGAAGGATGTTTTAGTACTTGGAATAGAGAGTTCCTGTGATGAGACAGCGGCCTCAGTAATCCGGAATGGACGGGAAGTCCTGAGCAATGTGATATCCTCACAGATTGCTCTCCACACCCAATATGGAGGAGTTGTGCCGGAACTGGCCTCGAGAAAACATATAGAAAATATAAACTGGGTGATTGAAGATGCACTGACTCAGGCTGGTGTATCGCTGGATGATCTGGATGCCATTGGAGTAACCTATGGTCCCGGATTAGTAGGAGCCCTTCTTGTTGGTGTGGCAGAAGCAAAAGCCATTGCCTTTGCCAAAAAGAAACCTCTGATCGGGGTAAATCATATAGAAGGTCATGTCTGTGCGAATTTCATTGAGCATCCGGATCTGGAACCGCCATTTTTGTGTCTGATTGTATCCGGTGGACATACGCATTTGGCCAGGATGAAGGATTACGGTGAATTCGAGCTTCTGGGAAGAACCAGAGATGATGCGGCAGGCGAAGCTTTTGATAAGGTGGCCAGAGCCATTGGGCTGGGATATCCGGGAGGTCCGAAGATTGAAAAGGCAGCCCGGGCCGGTAATCCCCACGCCATGGAGTTTCCCCGGGGCAAAGTGGATGGATCTCCTTTTGATTTCAGTTTCAGCGGAATGAAGTCTGCTGTTTTGAATTATCTGAATCACGCAGCGATGACCGGCGAGACGGTAAATCAGGCGGATGTGGCAGCTTCTTTCCAGAAAGCAGTCATTGATGTACTTGTAGGAAGAGCAGTCCTGGCAGCAAAAGAACTGGGAGAAGACAAACTGGTTATGGCCGGAGGTGTTGCCTCCAATGGAGCTCTGCGAAAGGCCATGGAAGAAGCATGTCGGAAAGAAGGTATTGCATTTTATCATCCTTCACCTGTTTACTGTACCGATAATGCGGCCATGATCGGAGTTGCAGCTCATTATCATTATATGAAAGGCGAAAGAGCCGAATGGGATTTAAATGCCGTTCCCAATCTGAAGCTTGTCTGATCAGATAGGAAAACGTGTGATCCAAAGATCCTATGCGTAAAATTGCAGTATTGGTAACTACTGGCACAGCCAGAAGGAATAAAGCTACACATATATGTGGGAAAGAGAGGAGAATTATGTTTCTTGATGATTATCAGGCAGTTGCCAAAGGGGCAGCTGGAAAGAACAAGCTGCTGGAGAAGAATCCGTTGGGATATTTTATCTCTGCCATGATGGCCGGACTTTATATTGCTCTGGGCAGTATCATGATGGGCTTTGTAGGTGGATGTCTGACGGGTCAGCCGGCTCAGAAACTGGTATGCGGTATTGTATTTTCCGTAGGCCTTTGCTTTGTTACTATGGCAGGTGCAGAACTCTTTACCGGCAATAATTTTGTTATGACAGTAGGAAGCCTGCAGAAGAGTGTTACCTGGGGACAGACCGTTAAGGTATGGGTAGTATGTTACATAGGAAACCTGGTTGGATCTATTATTGCCGCAGCAATCTTTACCATGACAGGAATCCCTGGTGGCGGAGACATCGGAACTTTCTTTGCTACAGCTGCCGCTAATAAAATGGCAGCAGCTCCCGCTGTTTTGTTTTCCAAAGGTATTCTCTGCAATATTCTTGTTTGTATTGCCATTTGGTGTGGTACCCGCCTGAAATCCGAGGGCGCAAAAATTGCCATGAACTTCTGCTGTGTAGGAACCTTCGTTACCTGCGGCTTCGAACACAGCATTGCTAATATGACTTTCCTGAGCATCGGATTAATGAATCCTCAGGGTATGGCTATCACTCTTGGCGGATTTGTATACAATCTGGCCATTGTAACTTTAGGAAACATGGTAGGCGGAATTGTATTTATTGCACTTCCTTATTACTTTATTTCCCGTGAAAAAGCATAAAGGATGTAAATTTACAACTGCAGGATATCACAGTTGAAATAAAGGCGGATGGCATTGTGTCACCTGCCTTTTTTATGCAATAGGAAACTCCGTTCCTATTGCATAAAACCCTCCGGGAGGATGCGTATGCCGCTCCAATGGAAGTTTGGCTGCAGTAGCAGCCGCGCGAGAGTTCCGCAAGCGGAATTCTTTATTCTGACTTCTGATTCCCAGAGGAGGGAACAATGGTTGAATACTTGAATAAGTCACTAAATATAGACACGGAAAAGTATGCGAAATACTATATATAGATGGAACAAAAAAACTCAAAAAAAAATCAAAAAAAATGAAAATTTTGCTTGCAAAATGGGAAATAATGTTGTATTATATCACTCGTGCGAAAAACAAATGCGCGCGAGTGGCTCAGTGGTGGAGTATCGCCTTGCCAAGGCGAGGGTCGCGGGTTCGAATCCCGTCTCGCGCTTGTCAATCTTCTTCGTTGAAAAAGAAAAACAAAGTCTTGACAAGAAGGAAGAAGTTTGATACAATCAAAAAACGTATGAAATGAGAGATGCTTCTTCGAGATTGAAAAAATCGAAAAAAGTTCTTGACAAGTACGAAAAGCTATGTTATCATATGTAACGCGCTTTGCGAGAACATGGAGAGGTGTCCGAGTGGTTTAAGGAGCCGGTCTTGAAAACCGGTGACTCCGTAAGGGGCCGTGGGTTCGAATCCCACCTTCTCCGCTCAACAATTTAATATGTAAAATGATTTTGGACATTGGAGAAGTACCCAAGCTGGCCGAAGGGGCTCCCCTGGAAAGGGAGTAGGTCGTTAACAGCGGCGCAAGGGTTCAAATCCCTTCTTCTCCGCTCGATCTTCGGATCAAACAAGAACCTTGACAAATAAACAGTATATTCCAACCCTGAAAATTCTAAAAAACGGAGGATGCTGAAGCCTCCGAAAAGATTTTCAGAAAACGAACAAAACCTAGACATAGGTAAAAACGGAAAAGCCAGAATGAAGATTCTG
>JAQXIM010000139.1 GCA_029007785.1 Clostridiales bacterium
AAGATGAAGATCTGGATGCAACTCTGGAAGCCTGTGATCAGGGAAGCCCTTATGCTCTTACCGGTGCTATCTTTGCAAAAGACAGAAGTGCCATCATCAAGATGGAGCAGGCTCTGACTCATGCAGCAGGCAACTTCTACATCAACGATAAGCCCACCGGTGCTGTTGTTGGACAGCAGCCTTTCGGCGGAAGCAGAGCATCCGGTACCAATGATAAGGCTGGAAGCAAGCTGAACCTGTATCGTTGGGTTAGCTGCCGCGTAATCAAAGAAAACTTTGTTTCCGATACGGCAATCACTTATCCCTATATGGACTAATTCATGAACAGTCTGGGACATAACTCGGAATGTAAAAAATTGGAACATAAAATCAATTTAAAGAGTTAGAATAAAAAAACAGAGGCAGTGACCTTCTTTGGAAGGGGCTGTCTCTGTTCTTTTTCTAAGTGCGCCTGGCGGCATACACCGTGGGCAGATCAATGATCGGATGCAGGATCCGTGGGATCATCGGAAGGATTCTGAGAAGAATCGGAGTCGGAATAAGGATTGGGAACAATCCGAAGATTGGGTTTTTCTACGGGGACCGGTTCTTCATCAAAATGAACTACTTCAGCCTGCTCCAGCATATCGCCTACAAGCTGCAGGGAAATCTGACAGGAAACAGCAATGGCATTGCGGAGCATTTTTGTTTCCATGGTCATGAGATCATCCGTTTCTTTCACATCAGCCAGCAGCGAAAGACTGATTCGATCGTAATTATTCTGTAGTGTCTGATCTATGGAACGGATAATCAGTTGTTGATACTGATGTTTTGTCATTACGCACTCCTTCTTTCAATGGATGAATTTTTTAAGCCGCATCTTATTACTAATCATAACAAGAACCAATCTTTTTGTAAAGGCGTCGAAAAAGAGACTTCCCATTGCTGGATAATAAAGTCGAAGGAGCCTGAAAAAAAGGTGTAGGCATTCGGGAAAGGGGAAAACCGGGGATAAGATCTCAAAAATCGTCAAAAAGAGAAACGAAAAAAATAAAAAAATGCTTGACTTTTATTGGGACAGGGGATATACTAAACAGGCATCGAGGCGTGGCTCAGCTTGGTAGAGCGCTGCGTTCGGGACGCAGAGGTCGCAGGTTCAAATCCTGTCGCCTCGACTTGATGCTATGGTTCATTGGTCAAGCGGTTAAGACGCCGCCCTCTCACGGCGGAAACGGGGGTTCGATTCCCCCATGAACTACTGGAAAGAGATTTCCAATAGAACTCTGGTGACAGAGATGTGGTTCGTTGGTCAAGCGGCTAAGACGCCGCCCTCTCACGGCGGGACCAAGGGTTCGATTCCCTTACGAACTATGGAAAGCGAAGACAGATTGTCTTCGCTTTTTTCTGCGATGCAGCCGGAAGAGGCCGCCGACGGCGGTTTCGATGGAAGTGGAGAAGCAGATCTGACGAAGAATCCTGGGATTTGCTTAAAAACAGCTTGCATTTTGGCTGTCTCAGTGGTATAGTTTACTATATATGGTGCTGATGTGAAGAGTGGACGCGAGTCCACTCTTCGTTGGTATATAGGAAAGCACTGAGAGAAACTGAAAAAAACGCGGTTATCAGAGAAAGGGGAATTGAATTGGCAAAACGGGAAGAGTATGAAAAAAAGACAGAAGAGCTGTTGGCACCGATTATGGAAGAGTACGGTTTTGAATTGGTTGATGTGGAATTTGTAAAAGAAGGAAGCAACAAGTATCTTCGTGCATATATCGACAAGCCGGGCGGAATCACCATCGACGACTGTGAAGTGGTGAGTCGGAGACTTAGTGATCTGCTGGATGCCAATGATTATATTGAAGAGGCTTATATTCTGGAAGTTAGTTCCCCTGGTTTGGGAAGACCGCTGAAAAAAGAAAAAGATTACGTAAGAAGTATGGGGAAGGAAATTGAGATTCATTGCTTCCGGGCAGTAAACCATGAGAAGGAATTTCAGGGAATTCTCACAGCTTACGACAATGAAACGGTTACGATTACTGTAGATGAAGAAACAATCACATTGGAACGGGCGAATATTGCGCTGATTCGTCTGGCGTTCGATTTTTAAAGGAGGACAATCACAAAATGAATAAAGAATTACTGGACGCGTTAAATGTACTGGAGAAAGAAAAGGATATCAGTAAAGAAACTCTGCTGGAAGCAATTGAAAATTCTCTGCTGACTGCCTGCAAAAATCATTTCGGAAAGGCAGATAATGTGAAGGTATGTATTGACCACGAAACCTGTGAGTATGAACTGTATGCAGAACTCACTGTAGTGGAAGAGGTGGAGGATCCGGTTTCCCAGATCAGTCTGGAAGATGCCAGAGCCATTCGTGCTACCTATGATATCGGTGATATTGTAAGACGTGATATTAAATCCAAAGAATTCGGACGCATTGCTACTCAGAATGCAAAGAATGTGATTCTTCAGAAGATTCGTGAGGAAGAGCGCAAGGCTATTTATGATCAGTATTCCGCTAAAGAACGTGAAGTGGTTACGGGTATTGTTCAGAGATATATCGGAAAGAACGTCAGCATTGATCTGGGCAAAGCAGATGCCATGCTGAATGAGAATGAGCAGGTGAAAGGTGAGGAGTACAAACCCACCGAACGTTTGAAATTGTTTATTCTGGAAGTAAAGGATACGACCAGAGGTCCCCGGATTCTGGTATCCCGCACTCATCCCGAACTGGTAAAACGTCTGTTTGAGGCAGAGGTAACAGAGATTCAGGATGGTATTGTGGAAATCAAGGCCATTTCCCGTGAAGCCGGTTCCAGAACCAAGATGGCAGTATGGTCCAATGATCCGGATGTTGATCCCGTAGGTGCCTGCGTTGGTGTAAACGGAAGCCGTGTCAACTCCATTGTAAAAGAACTGCGTGGCGAGAAGATCGATATTATTAATTGGAGCGATAATTCTGCCGAACTGATTGAGAACGCTCTGAGTCCTGCAAAGGTTATCTGCGTACTGGCAGATGATGATGAAAAGACAGCTCAGGTAATTGTACCGGATCATCAGTTGTCATTGGCTATCGGAAAGGTTGGACAGAATGCCCGTCTGGCTGCTCGTCTGACTGGATATAAGATTGATATTAAGAGTGAAACCCAGGCTCGTGAAAGCGGATTGTTCGAAGAAATCGGCTACATCGAAGATTATATGGAAGAAGATGAGGAAGAATTCGCTGAGGATATGATCGTGGATGACGAGTATGACGAGTATGAACAGGATGCTGAAGATATGAGTCAGAACGAGGATGAATTCGAGGAAGAGGAAATGCCGGAGGATTCGGCAGAGGAAGAGACCAATTCCGATTCCGAAGAATAAAGCAGGAGAGTGAGGAATTCATGGCAACACAGAGAAAGCAGCCCCAGAGAATCTGTATCGGCTGCGGTGAAAAAAAAGATAAGAAAGAATTAATTCGAGTGCTTCGGACACCGGAAGGTACCTTTTGCCTGGATGAGACGGGTCGGAAGAATGGAAGAGGAGCCTATCTTTGCCGGAATTCATCCTGTCTGGAGAAAGCAATTCGAAGTCATGGATTGGAGCGTTCCTTTCACATGGCGATTCCGGAAGAAGTGTATGATGCACTGAGAGAGGAGTTGAAAACACTTGATACCGAGTAAAAAAATCCTGTCTATGCTGGGCCTGGCCCGAAAAGCAGGAAAGGTTGTCAGCGGCGAGTTCGCGACAGAAAAGGCAGTCAAAACAGGGCATGCCATGGTAGTTATAGTGGCTTCTGATGCCTCAGACAACACAAAAAAGAAGTTCCGGAACATGTGTGCTTTTTATGAGGTTCCTATGTTTGAATTGGATGAAAAAGAGATACTGGGACACGCGATCGGCCAGGAGTTACGGGCATCACTGGCGGTCACGGATGAGAATTTTGCCCGAACAATCATAGAATATTTTAATCAGAATACAGATGGAGGCATTGAGAATGGCGAATGAGCAGAATCATGAAGAGATAAAGACAGGAGAAAATAAGGCAGGTCTGCCGAAGAAGAAAAAGATCAGCGCTGTATTTCATACTCAGAACAGCGCCCAGAACAGCCTGAAGTCAAGACCGGCAAAATCTGGAAACTCCGGGAATTCCGGCGCCTCCAAAAAAACCGTTGGAAAACGTCCGGCAGGATCCAAGACAGCTGAGGTAAAGACAAATGGTGCAGATGAGCAGAAAAAGACGGCAGCAGTAAATCCGGCAGAATCACCGAAGAAACAGGAGACGGTTTCTGCGGAAGCAAAGGCTCCGGAGACCAGGACTGTGGAAGTAAAGGCAGCAGAAGTGAAAACGGCAGAAGTGAAACCGGCAGAACCTGCAGCACCTGCAGCACCGGCGGAAGAAAAACCGGTACGCCGTTTCGTAGATATGGAAATGGTTCGTGCGGAAGATCGTGCAGCTCGCTCCCGCAGTGAAAGAGCAAAGAATCAGAATAATAATCGCGGCAGCCGGAATGGAGCCGGCGGACGCGGACCGGCAAATCGCGGTAATGGTGACAGACCCTTCCACGGCAATGGAGGAGAACGCAGTCAGAACAGCAATGGCGGCGGACGTCAGAACGGCGGTTATCGCAATAATGGCGGAGAACGCGGTCAGAGTCAGAATGGCGGCCAGAACGGTGGTCAGAATGGCGGTTACCGCGGCAATGGCGGCCAGGGGGGTTTCCGCAACGGCGGCGATCGCAAACCCGGTCAGGGCGGCGGTTTCCGTGGAGGAAACGGTCAGGCTGGCTCTCGTGGAAATGACAGACCGGCAAAACCCAGTGCACCCGATTTCGGCGGACTTGGCGTATCAAAGCCCTCCAGCCAGAAGAATAAACAGCAGAACCAGAAGAATAATAACAATCGTTTCAACCGGATGGACTCTGATGAAATGAGACGTCCCGGCGGTAAGGGCAAGGGCGGCAATCTGAAGGAAATGACCAGACCGGAGAAGCCGGTAAAACAGGCACCGGCAGAACCGGAGATCAAGATGATTGTGATTCCGGAAACTCTTACCATTAAAGATCTGGCAGATAAGATGAAGATTGCCCCTTCCGTTATTGTTAAGAAGCTTTTCATGGCTGGTAAGATTGTAACGGTAAACCAGGAAATTGATTATGAAACTGCTGAAGAGATTGCCATGGAGTTTGAGGTACTGACAGAGAAGGAAGTACAGGTCAATGTCATTGAGCAGCTTCTGGAAGATACTACTGAGGATAAGGAAGAAGATATGGTATCCCGTCCTCCGGTTGTCTGTGTTATGGGTCATGTTGACCATGGTAAAACTTCCCTGCTGGATGCTATCCGTAATACCAATGTTACGGCAAAAGAGGCCGGTGGTATTACCCAGGCAATCGGTGCGTCTGTTGTGGAAGTGAACGGAGAGAAGATTACCTTCCTGGATACCCCTGGCCATGAGGCATTTACTGCTATGCGTATGAGAGGTGCTCAGTCCACCGATATCGCTATCCTTGTGGTAGCTGCCGATGATGGTGTAATGCCTCAGACAGTAGAAGCGATCAACCATGCAAAAGCTGCCGGCGTAGAAATTATCGTTGCAGTCAATAAGATTGATAAACCCGGTGCCAATGTGGAGAGAGTAAAACAGGAACTGACGGAGCATGAGCTGATTGCAGAAGACTGGGGCGGCAAGACGATTTTTGTTCCCGTATCTGCAAAAACCGGTGAGGGAATCGAGACTCTGCTGGAGATGGTTCTTCTGGTTGCTGAGGTGAAGGAACTGAAGGCAAATCCCAACAGAAATGCAAGAGGTCTTGTAATTGAGGCTCAGCTGGATAAGGGAAGAGGTCCTGTGGCAACCGTTCTGGTTCAGAAGGGTACTCTGCATGTAGGAGACAGTATTGCTGCAGGTGCTTGCTATGGTAGGATTCGTGCCATGGTAAATGACAAGGGACGCCGTGTGAAGACAGCCGGTCCCAGTGATCCGGTAGAGATTCTTGGCCTGAATGATGTTCCCAATGCCGGTGAAGTATTCGTATCCATGAATACGGAGAAAGAGGCAAGAAATTATGCAGAGACCTTCATTGCAGAGGGCAAGAAGAAGCTCCTGAATGATACCAAGGCAAAGCTTTCTCTGGATGATCTCTTCTCCCAGATTAAGGCTGGTAATGTAAAGGAACTGAACCTGATTATTAAAGCAGATGTACAGGGATCTGTGGAAGCGGTTAAGGAAAGCCTGGTAAAACTTTCCAACGAAGAAGTTGTGGTTAAGGTAATCCATGGCGGTGTTGGTGCCATTAATGAATCCGATGTAAGCCTGGCTTCCGCATCGAATGCGATTATTATTGGATTTAACGTTCGCCCGGATGCTACGGCAAAATCCATTGCTGACCGTGAACAGGTAGACCTGCGTCTCTATAAAGTAATTTATCAGGCAATTGAGGATGTGGAAGCTGCCATGAAAGGTATGCTGGATCCTGTATTTGAAGAGCGTGTCATCGGTCATGCTGTAATTCGTCAGACCTTTAAGGCATCCGGCGTAGGCAGCATTGCCGGAGCTTATGTTCTGGATGGTAAAGTAGTTCGCGGAAGTCAGTGTCGTATTACTCGTGATGGAGAACAGATTTTCGAAGGCGAACTGGCATCTCTGAGACGTTTCAAAGATGATGTGAAAGAAGTACAGGCAGGATTTGAATGCGGTCTTGTATTTGAAAAGTTCAACGATCTTAAAGAAGATGACACGGTAGAATTGTATACAATGGTTGAGGTTTCCCGGGCCTGATCGGTTTGAATCCGGTAATTCTGGATAAAATATCGAAAAGACAGAGTTCGGATACCCTGTACTCAACTTTAGTAAGTCGGCTGTGTAAATCCAAGGGACGAAGCAGCCGACTTATGTCGCTGGACATCCAGACGAAGCAGCAGCGGCAGGTTCTGTAAGTTATAGGGAGATTGAAATGAGAAAAAACAGTATTAAGAATATCAGAATCAACAGTCAGGTTCAGAAGGAGCTGAGCAGCATTATTCATAATGAGGTAAAAGATCCCCGCATTGATCCGCTGACCAGCATTACTTCGGTAGAAGTAGCTCCGGATCTGAAGACCTGTAAGGTTTATATCAGTGTTCTGGGAAGCAAGGAATCCGGAGAAGATACCATTGCCGGATTAAAGAGTGCGGAAAAATATATTCGCGGACGTCTTGCCAAGACCGTGAATCTGAGAAATACTCCGGAGATTCGCTTTATTCTGGATCAGTCTATCGAGTACGGTGTTATGATGACACGAAGAATTGATGAGCTGGCAAAGCAGGAAGAAGAAGCCCGGGGAGTTTTTGATGAAGCGGAGGAACCGATGGAGAAAGACACTCCGGAGGATTCCGAAGAAGAATTTGACGAAGAAGACGAAGAGGAAGGGAACGAGGAAGTATAATCCCTGAAAGCAGGATGATTTTGTCAGAACAGGTGATTTCATTCATATAATAAAAAAGGAGGATCTGAATGGAAAGAATAGAAGAAACCTTATGCGGTGTGAATCGGGTGGCCATTCTTGGTCACATTCATCCGGATGGTGACTGTGTAGGATCCTGTCTTGGACTTTACCATTATTTGAAAAGCGTAAAACCGGAATTGACGGTTCAGGTTTATCTGGAGGAATTTCCAAAAGAATTTCTTTTTCTTAAGGACGCAGATGCCATCTGCCATGATTTTCACAGAGAGGAAATCTATGATCTTTGCTTTGCCCTGGACAGTTCTGACCGGGAAAGGCTGGGCGATGCTGTGGGGTATTTTGATTCGGCGAAGAAAACCGTATGTATCGACCACCATATTACCAATACGGGCCTGGCAGATATCAACGTGATCGAAGCGTCGGCAAGTTCTGCATCGGAAGTTCTGCTGACAAAGATGGATTTGGAAAAAGTGAATCTGGCGGCTGCAGAGTGTTTGTACCTTGGTATCGTTCATGATACTGGTGTATTTAAGCATTCCAATACAAGTCCCCGAACCATGTGTCTGGCTGGGGAACTGTTGGCCAAGGGTGTTTCTTCTGCCCATATTATCGATGACACCTTTTATCGGAAGACCTTTGTACAGAATAAGCTTCTGGGAAAGGCACTGGAAAAATCGGAACTTGATTTAGATGGAAAAATGATTGCCAGCGTATTGACTCAGGGGGACATGAAGGCTTTGGGTGCCGATAAGAGAGATGTGGATGGTATCATCGATCAGCTTCGGGTAACCGAAGGAGTTGAGATGGCCGTGCTTCTTTATGAGCAGCAGGAAGGCGTGTTCAAGGTGAGTCTGAGAAGCAATGATCTGGTAAATGTGAGCCAGATTGCCGGAGAATTTGGAGGAGGCGGTCATGTGAAAGCCTCCGGCTGTACCTGGCAGGGAGATCCGGCTGTTATTCTGGAACGGATCGGAAATCTTGCCCGGGAACAGATGAGCAGAGAGTGAGGCGTGTATGGACGGAATACTGATTATCAAAAAAGAAAAGGGTTTTACTTCCCATGATGTGGTGGCAAAACTGAGAGGCATTCTGCGCCAGAAAAAAATCGGACATACGGGAACCCTGGATCCGGATGCGGTGGGGGTACTTCCTGTTTGTCTGGGCCGGGCTACGAAGGTTTGTGATATGCTGACAGACACGGACAAGTGTTATGAAGCCGTTATGCTTCTTGGTGTGGAAACTGACACCCAGGATATGTCCGGTACTGTTTTGTCGGAAAAACCGGTGGAAGCAGATGAGCAGAAACTTCGTCTTGCTGCAGAACATTTTGTGGGAGTTTATGATCAGGTTCCGCCTATGTATTCCGCCTTGAAGGTCAATGGGCAAAAACTGTGTGATCTGGCCCGGGCAGGGAAAGTTGTGGAGCGAAAGGCCAGACAGGTGGAAATTTATTCCCTGGAGATTCTGGATGTGGATCTGCCCCGGGTAAAAATGCGTGTGGCCTGTTCCAAGGGAACCTATATCCGGACTCTGTGTCACGATATGGGGCAGCTGTTGGGCTGTGGTGCTGCCATGGAGAAACTGGTAAGAACAAAAGCTGCCGGATTTTCTCTGGATCAGGCTCTGACCCTGTCGGAAACAGAGCATCTTCGGGATCAGGGAACTCTGGAAGCTCATATCCTTCCTCTGGAAAAGGTATTCGAAGATCTTCCTCGTTTTCAGATGATTCCGGAGTTCGACAAGGCTCTCCGGAATGGAAATAAACTGAAATTGAAATGGGGAACATATTCGGAGGCACCGACCGATCGGGCAGCAGTATATTTCTCCGATGGCCGCTTTGCTGCTGTTTATGAATGGGTCCCTTCGATGTATATGCTGAAACCGGAAAAAATGTTTTTGGGATAATCGGGGAAAATGGTAAACGACTAAGGTTGGGACGATATTATGCGATATATCAACAATGATCAGGAAATACAACAGAATATTCCTTCAGTGGTAACGGTGGGAAAATTCGATGGTTTTCATCGCGGACACCAGAAGCTGCTTCAGAAGGCGGCAGAACTTCGGGGGGAGGAATGTCAGGTTGTTTTATTTACTTTTTCCCGTTCTCCTCAGATGGTTCTGGCCAATAAAATGGGGGCAGGGTTAAATACCCATGATGAAAAAATGGAGCTGGCGCGTCGTTTTGGGGTGGATCTTTTCGTTGAATATCCCTTTTCCGATGTCATACGTCATATGTCGGCTGAGGTTTTTCTGGAAGATATTCTTATGCGTCAGCTGAATGTCCGTCACATTGTGGCTGGACCGGATTGCCATTTTGGTTTCCAGCGGAGAGGAGATATTGACTTTCTCCAACGTCACTCGGAAGCCGGTGGATTTTCCGTTCACGTAGTGGACAAGGAACGGTACGGAAAGGCTCCCATCAGCAGTACACGGATTCGAAGTGTTCTGCAGGAAGGTAAGGTGGAAGAAGCGGCGGCCATGCTGGGCTATCCCTTTGGATATCGGTCGAAAGTTATCCATGGAAAACAGCTGGGAAGAAAACTTGGCTTTCCTACGATTAACCAGATGATTTCTCCTTATAAGATTGTGCCGGCCTTTGGCGTCTATGCGGCAGAAGTGGAATTGGAGGGGAAGACCTATCAGGGCATTGCCAATGTGGGCGTAAAGCCTACGGTGTCCGGCTGTGCAGCCGTTGGTGTGGAAACCAGTATCTTTGATTTTGATGGAGATGTTTACGGCAAAACCGTTCGTGTTAATCTGAGACATTTTGTACGTCCGGAGAAAAAATTTGACTCTCTGGATGCACTGCGTCATCAGGTGGAAAAGGATAAACGGACGGTCCGTTCTTATTGGGATCAGGTATAAAGCAGGATTCAAATCATAATTCACAGGGGAGGTGCGCTGTTTGTTTCGTCATATCAGAAGTATAGGAGCTATGCTGTTGGGAATGGCTGTTTGCCTGTCCGTTTCCACAGTAAAAGCGGAAACAAATGATTACCGACCGCTTTTGGCGGGAGGTGCGGCACTGCTGGAACAATATTTTCATTACAGTGACGCGACGGCAAAAGAAACACCGC
>JAQXIM010000140.1 GCA_029007785.1 Clostridiales bacterium
ATGCAAAATGGTTATAGGAAAGAATTTCAGTAGTTCTTGCGATACAGTTCGTATCCGATTTCCTTCAGATATCCGGGGATGCTTCTTACAGATACCCGAATATAATCTTTTACCGATTCATCCAGGTCTTCATAGGGAACCCTGGCAGGATGGCGGCGCAGCTGGGGATCCAGTGTACCCAGGGACCAGCCATTGGAGAGCTGATCCTGCTTCCAGCGCTGGTGTTCCAGCTGGGCCAGTTCTTCCAGAATGGGGCCATACAGCTCGGAAAGGGTATCTGCTGCACCGGGCAGAATAGGGCGCAGGCCGATTTCTGTATTAAATCCTTCAAACCGTTCGCCAAGGAAGCGGATTTGAGATCTTCGATTTTCTTTATACAGTTCTTTCAGATTGTCCCAGTCTGCCATGCGGTCTTCCGACTGGATTCGGCGGATTTCGTCCTGAGGAAATCCAAAACGAAGGGCATCCTGGATTCGATGAGTACGGTAGCGTTCGTGAGCAATCCGGGAATATTGATCCACCATATCCCCCATCATTTGTTCAAAGGAGAGTTTATTCATAAAGTTCTGGACATCCAGGTGGATATCCAGCTGTTCTGCCAGAGGCAGACAGGAGGGGGTATAGCGGGATGCACCTGCCATACGGCTCATGTCAAGGATAAACTCCATGGATCGGGAACCATGGCGGAATTCGGAAACCCGCAGCAATGCCCGAAGCAGACTCAAAGAAATATCGACTCGTCCCGTATCCGGATGGTAGAAATTTCGTGCCTGCCGTTCAAAAAGGCTGCGAAGCAGCAGAGCACGGCGGATAATATGGCGGCGGTCAGTAAGAGAGACCGGGTTGGGTCCCTTAATATTTAATATGCCTTTTAACCGGCTGACAAAATCCGGACCTTTTACCCGCTGGAATTGGATTCTTTCCTCCTCATCACCGGGCAGGAATTTCTGGAAGGAGGAAGCGGTGCCTCCGGCAAAGACGAACACGGCTCCCGGTATGGAGAGCGTTCGGCTGCCCAGAGTGTATTCGCCATCCTGCATGGGGGCCAGGAAGTATTTGAGCCATCCGCGTGAGACTCCGTCCAGCTCACTGTCAAATTCGTCAAAGAAAATCAGAGGAATATTATTTCCTTCATATTCTAAGGCGGCATGCAGTGCGGTGAAAAGTTCACCTGCTGAGTGGTACTGGGACAGGTTCAGGGAACTGACCCGAAAACGTCCCCGGCTTTTGGCGATTTGTTTTACTCCAAAAGATTTTCCTGAACCAGGAGGGCCAAAAACAGCGATGGAAATGGGTTTCGGAGCTTTTCCCTCTTCCAGAGGATGATCATAGGAATAAATATATTCATCCATTAAGGTTTTGATGGCATGATATTTTTCGATTTCGTCCAGATCCACCGTGGAAAGAGCCCCGTAACGGCATACAGGAACATTGTGATAAAGCCGCTCCGGTCCCTCCAGAACAATCTCCTGGGCCACTGCAAGATAGCCGCCGTCCTGGGCACCGCAGAACTCATCCAAAATACAGAAAGGAGCGCTTCCTGCGACTAGAGCTTTCAGACTCCGTTCCGGTACTGTCACCTTGCAGACCTCTCCCCGGACATACTTTTCCTCAAGATTAACATAGACCTGGTAGAGATCACTGTCCGGTGTAAGCGTGCGTTTTTCACTGTAGTTGGGAGTAAAATAGAGACTCCAGAATCCGTCCTCGCATACCAAAGCTCCTTCCTCATTGAGAAGGACAACCATGTCCTGCCGTGCGCGCAGTTCCCTTAGGGCATCATTCACAGCCAGCTGAAGGAGAAAATCATCCACCGTTCGCTCATAAGAGACCTCCCGGCTAATGAGAAAATCTAACTGGCGCAGATGCTCAATTACAAACAGCGGGATTCCATTTCCCGAGGTAAGTGTTTCCAGGGGACAGTACATGGGGCTGATATAATATTCATTCTTCGCTCTCATGAAGTTCTCCTTTCATTTCAGAATCACAAACAAGCTGATGAAATACAGCACCAATCCTTAACTTTCCATTTCCGGTCATTATAACACAGGATATTGAAATCTACAAGAAGACGGGTATGGAGATCGCTGGCAGAAGACGGGTATGGAGACCTCTGGCAGGCAACCTGTATTCAGATTGTCGGCAGGAGTCTTCAGGGGGATGCTGGTTCTTATTACTGTTTTTTATAGAAATAACAGCAATAGAAAGCAGAGATGAATCTATAAAATTGACACATTTTAATGTTTTTTTCATCTATCCCAACAGCGAGGGAAATTATACAATGAAGTCAAACAAGGAAAGAACATATGGAAAGCTGCATCCGGTCTGCGGTCTGTGGGTTTGCTCAGGGAAGGATAGAAAACGCAGATGTGCTGCTGTGAAGGAGGAATGGAAATGAAGAAGCTGCGTGTGCTTTTGGTAGATGATGAAATCATGATTCGCGAAGGTTTTAAGCGACTTTTTGACTGGGAAGCCCATGACTGTCAGGTGGTGGGTGAAGCTGCAGATGGTATGGAAGCCTTATCAAAGATTGACAGTCTGAAACCGGATATTGCCATTATGGACATCAATATTCCTATCATGAATGGTCTGAAGGTCATCCAGCTTGCCCGGATTAAACACCCGGATACGGCCTTTGTCATTGTGTCCGGTTATGACGATTTTGCTTACTGCCGGGAAGCACTGCGTCTTCAAATTACGGATTATATTCTCAAACCTGTAAACTATGAAGAATTCGGAACTTGTATTGATAATCTGAAGATTGCATTGTTCCGGCGCCAATCTTCGAAAGAAGAAGAACAGCAGGAAGAGAGAACCATTCATGGCATCATCCGGTATATGCAGGAACATCTGGCGGAGGAAGTCAGCCTTTCGGTACTGGCAGAAGAATTTCATTTGAATCCCCAGTATATCAGTCAGCTTTTTAAAAGTGAGATCGGTGTTAATTTTCTGGTTTATCTTACCAATATTCGAATGGAAAAAGCAAAGAAACTGCTTGTAACCACCTCTCTCTCCATTGCGGAGGTGTCAGAACAGTGCGGCTACGGGGATTATCGGGTATTTACCAAAGTGTTCAAGAAATCCGAGGGAATTACACCATCCCAGTACCGCCGGGATTTTTTGGAGGAAGGGAAGATACAACAGATGAAATAATTCAGGCATAGCAGGGTGTCCGATTTTTTGAAAATGAAAACTCCTCTTTAAACGATAGAACGGAATTTCAAGTAATGATACAACTTGAAAGTTGTGACTGGAAAGAAATATCTGTTCGACAAATTTTACGGAAAGCCATATCATAGTATATGCAGAAAGCGGATGCGTCTGATCAAATATGTGGTTTCGTTCGTGTTTCTGTTTGTATAAAACACGGAACGGATATGGAAGGAGATTATTATGGCAACAATGTTATTTCAGGGACATGCAAGTTATCGCTTAGAAAGTGAAAGCGGTGTGGTTGTATATGTGGATCCATTTGCAGGTGAGAATTATGATGTACCTGCCGATTTGATTTTGGTAACCCATGAACATCCGGATCACAATCAGATTGAAAAGGTTCCGAAAAAGGAGAGTACAAAAATTTATCGGGCTGCCGATATGCTTCAGAATGGTGTTTATCGAACCGTTCATGAGTTTGGAATTGAGGTGCAGGCTGTTCCTGCTTACAACAAGATGCACAAGAAAGAGGAATGTGTTGGATATGTTGTTTTGATAGACGGTATTAAAATGTATCTTGCCGGAGACACTTCCAAAACGGATTACATGACAGAACTGGCAAAGGAGAATCTGGATTATGCTGTTCTTCCCACCGATGGTTTCTTCAATATGGGAGTAGACGAGGCAAGCGAATGTGCTTCGATCATCGGAGCAAAGCATTCCATTCCGATTCATATGAAGAGAGGTGCTTTCTTTGATGAGGAGACCGCTGAGAAATTCCAGGCATCCGGAAAAGTAATTGTTCGTCCCGGTGAAAAGATTGGATTGTAAAAATGGAAAAATCGAGAGATATATCTCAAACATCCGTGGAGGATGAAAAGGAAAAGCAGCGTCGGGAAGAAAAATTCCGTCAGATGACAGAAGATCCGGTGGAATCCTTGATTTGCCGTCTTGCCATGCCTACCATTGCAAGTATGCTGGTAACGGCACTATATAACCTGATTGATACGATCTATGTTGGTCATCTTGACAATACCCAGTCTACAGCTGCTGTTGGTGTTGCCTTTTCCTTAATGTCTATTATTCAGGCGGTTGGATTTTTCTTCGGACATGGATCGGGAAATGCCATGTCCAGAGCATTGGGAAGAAAAGATTACGAAGAGGCATCCATTTTTGCATCTACGGGATTTTTTTCTGCCCTGGTCGGCGGAGTGATTTTTGGCATCGTCGGCTCCCTGTTTTTGTCAAAGCTGTCGCTCCTTCTTGGAGCAACGGAAGGGGTTCTGCCCTATTGCAATCAATATATTCGATGGATTCTTATCGGAAGTCCCTTCATGGTGACAGCCCTTGTTCTCAATAACCAGCTGCGTCTTCAGGGAAATGCCTTTTTCGGTATGATGGGAATTATGACCGGTGCCATTCTGAATGTGATATTGGATCCGATTTTCATTTTCGGGCTGAAGCTTGGAGTTCAGGGCGCTGCCATTGCCACCGTCTTGAGTCAGTTTATCAGCTTCTGGGTACTTTTGCTTGTTTCGAACAAGAAAGGAATTCCCATCCGCATTTCTTCTTTCCGGGGAACGTGGAGTTACTATAAGGAAATATCCCGGAGCGGATTTCCTTCTCTTTGCCGTCAGGCCGTCGGCAGTTTTGCATCCATTGTGTTTAACCGAACTGCCGGAATATACGGAGATACTGCCCTGGCTGCATTTACTATCGTCAACAGAACAACCTTTATGGTGAATGCTGCTCTTGTCGGATTTGGCCATGGATTCCAGCCGGTATGTGGTTTTAACTATGGAGCAAAACGCTATGACCGTGTGAAGAAAGCCTTTTTCTTTTGCGTAAAAGTCTCCACGGCCATGCTGGCGATTTTTGCAGTTCTGCTGTTCCTTTTGGCACCTCAGATTGTGGGCCTGTTCGGACAGACAGAGACCCGGACTCTGGATATTGCGATTGCCGCTCTTCGATTCCAATGTCTGACATTCCCTGCATTGGGTGTGATTACGATTACCCAGATGATGCTGCAGAATATGGGGAAAACTGCCGGCGCCAGTGTTTTGTCTGCCGGAAGACAGGGACTGTTTCTGATGCCGGTTTTGCTTATTTTGTCAGCAACAGCAGGATTGCTTGGCGTGGAGCTGAGTCAGACTGCAGCTGATCTGATTGCATTGGGCATTTCCGTTCCCTATGCATGGAAAGTTCTGGATGAGTTGAAATAGAAGGGGAGAAGCCCTCTGATCATTTGGATTCAGATGGTGGTATTATGTCACTTGTTTCTGCGAGAGAGAAAGGAGACGAAATATGAAGAAAATTTTCAGGAAACTATGGTTGGGTCTGTTCACAGCATTTATGTTGACGGCTATGAGTTCGGTGGCATTTGCAGCGGGGAAAGCAATGCCTGTGCAGAATTCGGATCTGGGAGCAGACACAAATGCTGAAACGGAAGAGTATGAAATAGAATACGGTACTCTTCAGAAAGCAGAGTCTCTTCTGGTGTTTAGTACAAAGAAGAATGGATCGGATTTGAGTAAAGAGGATTATGCTATCTGGAAAAATCCGATGGAACTTCACAATACCGGTTTTTTTGAACTGACGAGTGCAGAGTCTGCAAAAATGAAAGATCTGGCTGCTACTGTGTACATTCCGACAGGATCGGAACAGGGAGCTCAGTGTATGATGATCGTACCGGATTCATCGGTTACCAATTATGGTGAGTTTATTATTGAGAGCGGCTGGAAGGATGTCGCCGATAAGGAAAAATGTTTTATTACGGTTCTCCATGTTCCGGAAGGCGGCTGGAGTGATTATGCTCAGGCTGAGAAGAATATCACGGATTATATTTCCGGAATCAGCGGAGCGTCTGCTTATTTCCTGGTAATGAACCACGGTATGTATTTGTCAGGATATGGTGATGCGGCATCTGTGGTACAGAAATATGCAATGAGATATCCGACAAAAGTCAGCGGCGTTGCCACCTTTGGTGATGTGGAAGTTACCGAAGAATACATGGAGGAAGTCGGAAACACTCCTTACTATGTCAGCGGAACCAACAGAGATGTCAACGAGACAGTGAATAAAGAGATCATGATGAATATGTTTATGTCTGTTGACGATATACATGCTGCCGGTAATGCGGCGGTAGCAGATTACTGGAAAACCTGCAATGGTTATACAACCGAAGAGACCTTTGATAATGAGCTGGTTGCCGATGTTGTTGTGAAAGAGAATTCAACGGCAGAAGAAGCAGCGGAAAATCTGTTTGATGTAGCAAGATATATTGGTTACACTCTGTCCAATATGCGAAGCTATGCAAAAGCGGAAGAGCGTGGAGCTAAGAAGTGTTTTGCAGTTGCCGATGTTTCTGTTGGTGAAAAAACTCAGTATATGAATGTGGAATATTTCGTATATATTCCGAAAAAGCTTGATCTGAACAGAAGAGGAAAAGCTCCGGTTGTTATGATTTTCCACGGCGGCACCGGAAATGGAGATGAATTCCTTGGCCGTTCCGGATACTATAAGATTGCGGATGAGCAGGGTTGTATCGTTGTATCCGTGTCTAAAATGTATGCTCCGAAGGAAGCAAACGGAGATTATCAGAAGTCCGAAAGCAGTATGACGGCGGCTGTACTCAAAAAGGTTCTGGCTACAACCCCTGCAGATCCGGAAAGAGTTTATGCTTACGGTTTTTCCGGCGGCGGTCAGCTCACTTTCCACATGATGGTAAGTGAGTATGCAGAAATGTTTGCAGCCATTGCTCCTCGTTCCGGAACCCCCAGAAGTAATGTGGTTCAGGAAGGATATCTGCTGGACAAGACGTCTGCCATTTACAGCAGCCCTATTATTGATTATGTAGTACCTGTATGGTTGATGGCCGGTGAGTATGAATCGGATTATAATCTCGATACTCCTCGATTTGTAGCATACTGTGAATATTTCCGTACCAGAAATGGTGTTGCAGATGCGGAAGCAGAAAAACAGCAGTTCAACTATGTAGATGATTTTGCGTATACGAACGCAGATACATACAGAAACCAGCAGGGCTTCCCCATGTTTCGTTTCTCACTTACTTCCGACATAGGACATTCTATTGCCGCATCGGAAGCAAGAACAGCATATGTGGATTTCCTGAAACACTGGACCAGAAATACGATAACAAAGGATCTGTATTACGACGGTAAGCTGGTGATCACCGATCTGGAGGCACCGGAGATTACTGCGAAATCTCTTGGAAAGTCCGGAATCATTCAGGTAAGCTGGAATAGAGTGAAGAACGCTGCCAAATATGAAGTTTATATGTCTACCAGTAAAAAGGGTGAGTATTCTTTGGTTGGAACAACTTCCATGAGTCAGTATACATTTGTTTCCGGCAAAAATGGAAAGAAATACTATTTTAAAGTGAAAGCGGTATCCAGGGACGGCATTACTTCCGAATTCAGTAATAGGGCAGGAGCCAAATGTGTGCGCTTTTCGATCTCCAAGAAAGAAATGAGAAAAAAAGTGTACGAACTTCTTGGGCAGTTTTTCACTCCCGATGAATTGTTTGGCAGTATTAAGTTTTAGAATGACCGGATGCTCTGCTAATGATTAATTCAGATGTTGGGTAAAGACAGGATATTCAGCAGATATCAGATATCCGACAGAAATCATATTTGATTTTAAAGATACGGCATAGTCGTGAATGCGGCTGTGCCGTTTTTTTTGTGAATAATTTAAAATGTAAAATATGCTGTATTTTGTATTCTCCATGGTTTTCTACGAAGACAGCTTGCTTCACATATTAAACGGGTGGAAATCATAAAAAAGCAGAAATTGATCATTTAATCAGCCTTTTTCGTTCACTTTTGGTTAATTTTTTCAAAAAATGAATCTTGAAATACAGAATAGGTATGATAAATTGGTGTTAAGAAATGCAATTATTGTTGGATTTCTAAAGATGTATTACACCGTGGAGGAACAGTCGATGGATTTGGGCTGTGGTGTTTTGCATACGCAACTTGTTGTTGAAGTGAGAAAGGAGAAAAATATGAAAGGAACTTTCAAAAAACTTTGGCTCGTTATGCTGACTGTGTTCATGCTGCTTGCATTGGGCACGACTGCGTTCGCAGCGAAAAAAGTGACTTCCATGCAGGATATTGATGCGATTGAGTCTCTCAGTGTTGATCTGACTCAGGCCGCACAAATTCCCATGGAAGGTTGGTATGAGAAGACATTGGAGAGTGGCCGTACTGTTAAAATGTACGTTCCCACATATGCCTCCTGCCGTGCATACTTTACTGTAGTAACCGTTCCTAACGGTATCAGTGATGCAGCTGCATGGGCAAAATCCGTAGGTTTCACCAAAACAATTGCCGATCGTGGAGAAGTACTGATTGTTCTGGAACCTCAGAATAAAAAATGGAAGAGTCTGGAGAAGGAGCTTGCCTATGTAACGGAAGCAATGAGCTTCGTTGCAGGCGGCAAGAATGCTGCCGGCATTACCTTGTTCAGCAATTACAGCACGTATTATCTGGCTGGTTTCGGCGCCGGTGCTGCACCTTTGGAAGCATGGTCTGCTAAGAATCCGATTTTAGTAGGTGCACAGGTATTTGTGAATGGAAAATCCGCCGGTAAAGCATATCTGTCTGAGGTTGGTGCTGAAATCTATGATGGAACCAACACCGGAGGATATGATCCTGGTATTGCTGACTTGGATGAATTTACCAGGATTATGGCTGAACATGGCTACACCGATGGTCCTATTACCAAGAGTGAAGTAGCTGTTCCTACTTGGTTTATCAACTACAGTTCCAATGATTATTCTGTAAAGTATTGGAAATCGGCCAATGACACGGTACGTCAGTGTCAGGGTAATCTGCTGGAACGTACATATTGGCAGGATATTAACTCTGATGCTTTCCAGACAGAGTATGCCAATAGCTGTACCGATGAAAAGCATGGTATTTCTGCCGTGAAGATTTCCTACAGTCTGGTTGTGACAGGTCAGAAACTTGGAAACTTCCTCTATAAGTACAGCCGTTATAATATTCCTTTTGCTTATTCCAATCATCTTTCCGAAAGACAGGATTACACAGGTGTCCGTGTAGCTGCTCAGAAGGCTGCTCAGACTGCCGAGTATCTGTCCAAGGATCAGTATGTCGCTTATGATGCTCCCATTACCTCCGATGCAGGTGTTGTATATGATGGCTACTATGTGTTGGCACGTGAGCAGGCTCCCATGGGAGAAGGTACAGTAGAGTCCGGTATCTTTGCATCCTCCGATGATGACGGTGACGGTGTGCTGGATGCTCATGAATATCTTATGTATGTTCCTGACTGTGCAAAGGGAACGAAGGCGCCTGTTGTTATGCAGTTCCCCGGCAATACCCAGAGTGTATCTGTAGGTTTTGATTCTACTCAGTGGTGGAGAATTGCCAATGATTACGGTGTAGTAGTAATCATTGTTGGAGAAACATATCAAAATAAAGGTTCCGCAGCGTTGACATGGAAGAACGCAGATATGTCCTATTATCCCATTGTTGATATCCTGAAAAACAAAATTGATGGTAAAGTAGTAGACATTGACTGGGAACGTATCTATGGTTCCGGCCATTCCGCAGGATCTGCCACAGTACAGACCTTTGTTCATACTCATCCGGAATATTTTGCAGCGGTAGCATCTACTTCCTTTGGCAGCCGTTCCAGTGACGGAAAGTTTGAGGCAGTGCCGGCTATGTTGCTTTGCGGACAGTCGGATCTGCCGTTCCTGATGGATGATTTGTGGACCAGTGCTCAGCTTAAGAGCTGGTTCCAGTATCTGGCAATCGCGAATAACTTGAAGGTTTCTGAGGCTACGACAGAGAACTGTGATTCCAAGGTAGAAGGTTCTGCACGTACCTGGACCTATACCTGGAATAACAGGGATGAGATTCCCATGGTTGTATGGGGACAAACCTATCTTCGTGAGCATAACTGCTATCCTGCAGAAATTCCCATGTCATGGGATTTCCTGAAAAACTACAGAAAGAAAGCAGATGGATCTCGTTATTATAAGGATCAGTTGATCGTGAACGATCCCGAGGTGAGCAAAGAAGTTGCTGCTCTGAAAGCAGAAAAATACGGTGCTCCGGTTGAGACAGATACCAGTCAAGGTACTCTGATTCCTTACAATGGTTACTATTATGGAGAAATCACCGAAGAGAATGGTGATATCCGCGTTTATAAGGAGTACATTCCGGAAGGGCTTCATCGTTCCATGGATTATGAAGTACTTGTAACAATTCCGGAAAACTGGAACACAGAAAGATTCCTGGTAGAGAGCGGATGGCTTGATTTGGCCGATGAGTATATCTTCAATCTCTTTATTCTGGAGCCCGGAAAAGATGGCTGGGGTACCCAGGAAGAAGAAGCATTTTATATCGATAAGGCTTTCACCAAACGTCTCAGTGCTACCACAGCAAGCAGCGTTTATGTTGCTGCTTATGGCAAAGCAGGATCTTATCTGCAGCAGTATCTGTTGAAGCAGCCTATGAACATTGCATCTGCAGCATTCATTGATGCAAACGACGTATCTGCTGAGGTATTTGACAAAATCGGTAATTCTACTTTAAGTGCAGGAAACTCTGCTGGTTCTATTGGAGCAACAGAGAGTGAGGATAACACAAAGGTTCGTTACAATCAGATTCCGGTTCCTGTATGGATTATTGAAGAGGATCTGAACGATGCCAAAGCTGCTGTTGATTATTGGAAGGGTGTAAACAAAGTATCTGCAGAAGCAGAAACGGCTTCTGTTGGTATTGAGAACACCAAGATTTACAAGCAGACCGAAGAACTCCTTTATGAAGATACCCAGGAATATGAAGGAAAGACTTATGCGTTTGCTCATAATGCAACTCCCGATGGTTTGGTAGCCAATGTACTGACCACCGAGACCGATGAAAATGTAGTATGCCGTCAGTTCTCTGAGAATCTTTATAAGAACTTCCTGTGCAAGACCTTCCGTTACGGAAGTACCATTTGGAGTAATATCCTGATTGCGAAGCCCGACTATGAATCAATGGGCGTGGATATGCTTGATCTGGATTATGAGTATAAGGGCAATACGGTAAAACGTGAGTTCATGGTTTATCAGCCGAAGGGATTTGAAGGAAAGAGACTTCCTGTTGTATATATCTTCCCCGGCGGAAATCAGTCCCATACCAATCTGTTCAATGCAACCGGCTGGTATCGTATTGCAGAAGAAAATGGAATTATTATTGTAGCTGTCAATGGTCCCGCACCTTTCGCATCGGTTACCGGTGCCTGCTCCAGTTATGCATGGGGCAGCGGAACGGATTTCACCGGAGATGAAATCTTCATGGAGAAGTGCATGGCCTATGTAAACGAGAATTATCCTACCGACACCAGCAGAGTATACTCTTCCGGTTTGTGGAATTACACGAAGTATGCCGCATTGAATCATCCGGAGATTTATGCCGCTCAGGGTAATGGATCTGCATGGGGAACTTCTTATTTTGCAACGGAAGAAGCAAAGAATGCAGACCTTGCAACTTTCACCATGGTAGGTGAAAATGACTATGATGTGACCTTTATTGGTGATACGCCTGCAATGGTTAAGGACTTTATCGCTCAGAAGGGTTACGCAGAAGAAGATCTGGTCATGAAGGGCAACATCATGTCTGATGTGGATCCCAGATACATGGTAAATGAATACTATTTGGCTGACGAAAATGGTGAGGCTATTGGTGAGCCGATTATTCGTTGGGGATGGGTTTATGACCGTGGACACAGCTTCCTGAGAACGGATTATGAAATCATCTGGAAGACCTGGTTCAGCCACTGGAGATTGGATGAGACAACCGGTGAGCATATTTATGAGGATGAAGTGGCTGTTGAAAAACAGCTTTCCACAGATGACATTGAGTCTATCAAAGCGTACACTGACATGACCATGTATGGCGTATGTGTGAAGAAAGTTGTTGTGAAATACAAAGAGGGTACAGACCTGTCCGAAATCGACGTGGATTCCTACGTTCTGGAAGATCGCGGATCTCTGAGCCCCGACTTTGGAAAGATTGACATCGCAGACGTATCCGTAGAAGGAAATAAAGTTGTTCTTGAAGTAAAACTGGATTCCGATGCTACGGAAGCCAACAAACTGATC
>JAQXIM010000141.1 GCA_029007785.1 Clostridiales bacterium
TTGCTTCTTCGGCCCTGCAGGATTCGCAGCGTCTAGGGTAATCATCGTCCAATCATATTCGCTTTTCTGAATTTTATCATAGCTCATCAAGAAAAGCAAGGTGTATTCCTCGACCTGTTTTTCATTTTCTGATTTTTTATATTTCCAGCCATTTCTATTTCATTATTACTCCAATTATTTCTGTTTCCAGTGTTTTACTTTTGTATCATTTTAAATATAGCCTGTTATACCTTTTATAGTTATACTTTTATAGTTATACCTTTTATAGTTATCTTTTCATAGTATCTGTCCATTTTTGTCTTCCATCTTCTGACGCCTGTCATTTTCCTCTCCCTTCTCCTCATAACGCGATTGGCTGCTGCTCATCATAAACATACACATTAAAATCATACTGAAAAAACCACCGACCATAAACCCAAGAATAAACCACAGCATCCTTTCGCCTCCTATCATAAATGATTGTTCCATATCTTTTTCTGAAGAATGATCCCTGAATCTTTTCTTTAGGATGCCCCAAAAGCAATAGCTTATTCCGTATTTGTCAACAAAAAAACTGACATTTTATTATCTTCTGATTTATATAAAGAAAGCTGCTCCCATAAAAGAGCAGCTCAAAATACATCGATATATTTTATTCTGTGAAAACGGAAATCTTCCTTGTCTTCAGTATTTCATGATCTCTTTCCACCTGAATAACAAAGGGAAAAATATCATTTCTGGCACAAAGCCAGTAATCCGGTTCCGGATAGACATCCTGATTATCCGGATCAAAAAACTGCTGACCGCCATGATCCTTCAAGGCAATTAATTCTTCCCTGATTGGAAACTCTTCTTCGAGAAGCAGACTGCGAATATATCTGGCACAGAGTTCATCCTCCTCTGTTGGAGTCTTACCTGATTTTCCCATGGCCACCAGTGATACCTCTTCCGGTTTCCGACTGCGAATATATTCCGCCACCGCTTTCGCATTCACCAAACTTCCGGTAATCAGTTCCTCGGCTCCAACGGCATTTGCCACTCCCTGGGTTCCTGCACTGGTGGTATGAACAACCGTCTTCCCTTTCACTTTGTCCGGCTCCACCGTGGAGGGAGAATTCCCGAAGTCGAACCCTTCACATTTCCGTCCGCCACGTTCTCCAATCAGAACATAATCCGGATGCTCCGCTTTCAGTCGGCGAGCTTCATCCAGGGATCCTACCGGCAGAATATTCTCTGCCCCCATATCATACAGATAGCATTCCAAAGAAAATGCCCGGAACACATCAATGATCACT
The DNA here is from genome assembly GCA_029007785.1 of Clostridiales bacterium. GTDB lineage: Bacteria > Bacillota > Clostridia > Lachnospirales > Lachnospiraceae > UBA3305. Next base: position 1,275 of record JAQXIM010000141.1, read on the forward strand.
GTCAGCCCTTTTGCCTGCTTTGCTCCTTCAATCAAATGATAAATCTTGACATCCATGATTTTACCTCCTTGGTCTTCATCTATCTCATCACCAGTATAGCTCTCCCTTCCTTCCTTTTCAATCATCAGAAAACAAAATACATTTCTGGCATTCTGCCCCTTGCTGTGATAAAATATCCTGGTATGACTCAAACAAAAACTCTTCACGCAGACATGAGAAACCATACACAGCCTAAGGCGTGAACGATGGAGAAAAAGGATTATGAACAAGAAAGAAATCTTAGAAATACGCAGACAATTTAAAGAAAGCAAAAGCACCATTTCCCGGATCTGCTGCTGCTATGTCAATCATGAAAAGGAAAAAATCATGGAATCCTCCGGAATGTTTCTCACCCTTCCGGAAGAAGAACTGTTCAAGTATTTTGACATATTTCGCCGCACTCTGTCCGGTACTCTGGGAAAAAATATGCTGAACATGGAATTTCCCAGAGAACAGGAAGCTCCCGGCGGAACCCAGCATTTTCTCATGCAGCTGAGAGAATCCCGTCTGGAAGATGAAACTTTGGTCAGCGAATTTTTTGATCAGGTCATTTCCAGCTACTCATACCCGGAAAACTATCTGATTCTGCTGATTTATGCTGCCTATGACGTTCCCGGAAAATCTACCGACAGTCTGGAAATGTTTGATGCCTCTGATACGGTTTACAGCCATATCCTATGCAGCATTTGTCCGGTAAATCTGACAAAGCCCGGACTTTGCTATAACGCTGACAGCAATGCACTCCAAAACCGAATTCGTGACTGGGTCGTGGACAATCCCATGAACGGTTTTCTTTTCCCTGCTTTCAATGATCGGAATACAGACATTCATGGTGTCCTTTACTACACCGCCAAACCGGAAGAACTCCAGGACGATTTTATTGAAAAAATTCTGGGAAGTGTAACTCCCCTCTCCGCAGGCACCCAGAAAGAAACCTTCCATGAACTTGTGGAAACCGCTCTGGGAGAAAACTGCGACTATGAAGTATTGAAAACCATCCACGAAAATCTGAATGAAATGGTGGAAAACAACAAGGAGAACCCTGACCCCCTGGAGCTTTCCCAGCCGGATGTAAGGCGCCTTTTGGAAACCAGCGGAGTTCCCGAGGAAAATCTGACAAATTTCGACGAACATTTTCGTCGGGCTGCCGGAGAAAACACCTCCCTTCTTGCTTCCAATATTTCAGAACCAAGAAAATTTCAGATTGAATCCAGCGGAATCACCATCAAAGCCGCTCCGGAATATATCGATCTCATTGAAACAAGAATCATCGACGGACGTCCCTGTCTGGTCATTGCCGTAGATGATCATGTGGAATTAAACGGTGTAATGGTTCGAACCCTGTCCATGTCGGAACAGGACAGGGATAATAGGGATTCGAATGAATAACACAAGAACAAAATCTTCTATGTACAGAAAAATGCCTGAGGAAAAACCGTTCGGAAATTCCACAGGCATTCTTTTTTGTTATTCAAATATATGAATCAGAGTATTCTCCTCTGCCGCAGGATTACAGCAGATGAGCACGCAGTTCTTCTGCACTCAGGGGAGAAAGGTAGGACGGAGCTACATCAAATACGGTCTTGCATCCGGTCATTCCTTCACTGGCCATACGTGCAGCAGCTCTGGCATAAGCAACCAGTACACAGGCAGTGAATTCCGGATTGGATCCCAGGGTCAGGGAATACTCAATCAGCTGCTTTGTTCCTTCGCCGGTCACACCGCTGCGCAGAACAAATCCACCGTGGGGAAGCTGATTGTGGACACGATCAAACTCATCTTCATCAATGAAGGTAACGGTGGTATCGTAATCAGAGAAATAGTTCGGCATGTTCTTGATTGCTTCCTCAATGGCAGCCTTATCCGCACCTTCCTCTGCAACAACAAAGCATTCTCTGGTATGTTTCTCTCTGGTGGTCAGTTCAGGATTGGAACCGCTGCGAACTGCTTCCAAAGCCTCGGGAACCGGAACGGTATACTGAATGCCTCTCTTCACGCCGGGTACACGACGGATTGCATCGGAATGACCCTGGCTGACGCCTTTGCCCCAGAAAGTATAGGTGCTGCCTTCACGAAGAATAGACTCCGCATAAATACGATTCAAGGAGAACATTCCAGGATCCCAGCCTACAGAAATCATGGCAACCTTACCAGCGTTCTTTGCTGCCTCATTTACCTTTTCGAAATGGGTGGGAATGTTGGCATGAGTATCAAAACTATCAATAACATTGAAGAGGGATGCTACCTGAGGAGTCTGTTCAGGCAGATCCGTTGCGCTTCCGCCGCACAGAATGACAACATCAACCGCATCCTTCATAGAAGCCATATCTGCCATGGCAACGACTTTTACACCGGAATTTGCCTGAAAACTCTCCGGATCTCTCCGGGTAAAAATGCAAACCAGCTCCATATCCGGATTCTGGGCAATTGCTTTCTCAACACCGCGTCCTAAGTTACCATAACCTGCGATTGCTACTCTAATCATGATTATTCTCCTTTATCTGCTTTCAATTTATTGCCGCTTCATAGGGCTGCGACAAAATATCCTTAAGTATTGTACACGAAAAACTTTATAATTTCCACAAATTTTTCAAAAAAATAATTTTTCGCATTATTCACCCTTTTTTCTTGTACTGTATCCCAGTTTTTAGATACAAAATTCTGCACAATCGAGTCAGAACCTCTCTGCCTATTCATAACCTGTATCTTTCAAACGGCTTCGCAGGTACTCCAGAGCCTCCCGAATACCTCCCAGAGAATCAATGAGACCTTCGTCCACAGCCTCTTTTCCCACCAGAATCGTACCCATATCCTTTGTCATCTTCCCTGTCTCCATCATCAGTTCCTCCAATCGTTCCTGAGAAATCCTGCTGTGAGAAGAAATAAAGCCGGTTATTCGATCCTGAATTCGTTTAAAATAATCATAGGTCTGAGGAACACCAAGAATCGTTCCATTCATCCGAACCGGATGAAGAAGCATGGTCCCCGTCTCAACAATAAACGAATAATCTGCCGCCACCGCCAGAGGAACACCGATGGAATGACCACCTCCAAGAACAAGGGACACCGTAGGCTTACTCAAGGAAGCAATCATTTCCGCTATCGCCAATCCCGCTTCCACATCGCCCCCAACGGTATTGAGCAAAATCAGCAGTCCATCAATCTCCGGACTCTCCTCCAAAGCCGCCAGCTGAGGCAAAACATGCTCATACTTCGTTGTCTTCGTATTCGCTGAAAGGTTCTCATGCCCTTCAATCTCCCCAATGATTGTCAGCAAATGAATCCGACTCCGGTTTCCCGAATCCTCCAGGGTCAGCTGACCGAACTCCCGAATTTGCTCCCCCTCTTTTTCTTTCTTATCCAAAGCCTCCTCTGAACCAACGGCCTCTGTTCCTCGTTCCGGATTCTCATTTATCTCCGAACCAACAGCTTCTGTTCCCCGTTTCTGATTCTCATTTACCTCATTCTTCCACTCCATCTGCAACGAACCTCCAATCCTGAAAAACCTGCAAGTCTGCCTCTGACAGCTTATCATCATTCCATAACTGCTAATAAACCTTTCCTGGCAGCTCATAGTATTTCACGATTAGGTTGGTCCCATTCCCATCAATTATTCCTTCCAAATATTGGACAATTCATCACAAATACAATCCGGTAAACTTCTCCTTCAGATATCTCACATAATAGGAAGGATCAAAATCCTCCCCCGTAATATCCTTCAGAATTTCACGGCTGCTCTTCAGCCCTCCATACTGATGGATATTTTCACGGAGAAACTCCGTAATCACTCCCAGCTGTCCCTCTCTCAAAAGACCATCCACATCATACCGAGCTCTCAAAGTATAATAAATCTGGGCTGCAAAAGCATTTCCCAAAGCATACGAAGGAAAATATCCAAAAGAGCCCTGAGCCCAATGAATATCCTGAAGAACACCCTCCCGGTCATTTTTCGGCCGAATCCCCAGATACTCCTCCATCCGATCATTCCAGGCCTCCGGAAGATCCTTCACCTTCAAATCCCCCGCAAATAAAGCCTTCTCCAATTCATAACGAACAAGAATATGCAAAAAATAAGAAATTTCGTCCGACTCCACGCGAATCAGCTCCGGCTTCGGCTTATTAATTGCCCGAATAAACTCCTTTCGTTCCACCTCTGCAAAAGGTTCCGGACACATTTCCTGAAGCTTCCCATAAATCGGAATCCAAAATGCTTCACTTCTCCCAATCATGTTTTCATAAAAACGAGACTGGCATTCATGCATACCACAGGACGTACCGCCGCCCAGGGGCGTCTGGGTCAGTTCATCCCGAATCCCCATTTCATATAAAGCGTGCCCCGTTTCATGAATCACCGAAAAAATTCCGCTCACCGGCAAATCCTCATAATAATGATTCGTAATCCTCACATCATGATTATGAAGACTCGTTGTAAAAGGATGAGCACTCTCCCCTGCCACACCACGTCGCCGGTCAAATCCCAACACATCCAACAGATAATCACAAAATCTTTTCTGCCCCTGGATATCACATTTTGCATATAAAAACGAATCATCCACCGACTTCACCGCAGGCTCCAGTTTTTTCCACAAGGGAACAATCTCCTTTTTCAGCATCGCAAAAAAAGGATCTAAAGACTCCATGGTAAAAGACTCCTCGTAATCATTCAGCAAAACATCATAAGGCTTCTGCCCCTTTTCTGCCCGATAACCAGCCATCTTCTTTGTCATTTCCAACATCCTGTCCAAGACCGGTTCAAAGGACGAAAAATCATTGTTCTCTCTCGCCCTCGCCCATATCGTGGACGCCTTCGCCTGCAATGCAGAAAACTCCCGATACTCCTTGGCCGGAATCGCCGCCATTCTTCTTCGTTCCTTCTGCATCTCATGAACCATCTTCCGCCGTTCCTCCGGCAGTTCCTTCTTCTCCAGCTGATCCAGCAGCCTCCCATTATCCTTGCGAAGAATCTCTTCCTGAAGCATACTGTTCAGAATTCCCACCATCTGAGAAGTATACTCATGAGCCTCCTCCGGTGCCTCCGTCTCCATATCATATTCCAGCATCGTCAACGCCGTCTTCAGCGCCATTTGACGATCCATATTTTTCATCAGCTTTTTCCATTTTTTACCCATATCTGTCCCTCTCCAAACTTCATATTTCACCATAAACAGGCTTTCTATTACTATATCCCAGATCATTCCAACTATACGAAAATCAAAGGATCCCTTTTCACAATATCCATACCGGCAGCAAACAACGGTGGGCTGATCTTACAACACCGCAGAGCTTTGTGTATATTAAGCGGCAGACATTGAGCGAGCTTCGCGAAACCTGACTTTTCCTTCTTCCGCAGGAATGGCTGAAAATCGCTTCCAGGCGATTTTCAGAGGGCGCGTCTGTCTGAACCGCAAATGTCATACGACATTTGCGGTGAGTTTGCGCCCGGACATTCCGGAGAAGAAAGAAAAGTCAATGGTTGAGCAAGCGCAGCGAGTCGTCTGCCGTAATATACACAAACACTGCGGTGTCACTCTGCTGAAATGTTCACCAGCACTGCAATTCCACCCTGCTGGGATCTTCACCAGCACTGCAATTCCACTCTGCTGGGATCTTCACCAACACTGCAATTCCGCCCTGCCGGGATCTTCACCGGCATGAGAAAATGAGAAAAGGGCGGACACCTGTCCACCCTTTTCTCATTGAAGATCTCGCTTCCGTCCCCACAGGTTACTATTCTTCAGACTCTGATACTCGGAATAAGCCTTCTCCAAAATCTGCTTCTCATTAGAGAACTTCAGCAGATGATAGGCCTCATGATATTTATAAAAACCAGAATCCATAAAATATTCTTCCCGCTGAGGTTTACTGTAGTAACTGTCTGTTATCATCAGATACCAGTGTACATTCTTAACAATTTCCTCTTTCGCTGTAGTAAACGTATATTGGCTCTTCCCGACGTACTGAATGATATCGGCATGAGACCCGGACTCCTCCAGAACCTCCCGCAGCGCAGTCTGCTCAAAAGTTTCTCCCGGCTCCACCGTTCCTTTAGGCAAAACCCAGCCCTCGTACTTATTTCGGATATTCTTGTATAGCAACAATATCTTCCCACGAAAAATCACCACACCGCCACAGCTCGTTGCCTCGGTCATTGCAATGCCTCCTGTCGGTTTGGAATGAATAACTGGTATTCAGTATAGCACGTTTACAAGATGAAGTCAAAGAAATAAGAGAGAATTGCTTATTCGAAATATGCTTCGAAAATATCACGGGCAATGGGCGCTGCCACAGAGCCTCCGCCTCCGGCTTCCTCCACCACAATACTTACAGCAATACACTGGGAAGAATCCTCTTCCGAGACTGCATATCCCACAAACCAGGCATCCGTTGCCTTATCCTTAGAACGTTCCGCCGAACCTGTTTTGCCGGCAGCCCAATATCCGGAACCAGCCGCTTCCGATCCGGTTCCATCTTCCACAACCGCCTTCATCATATCTTCCAGAATATCCGCTTCTTCTTTTGACATCACCTGGCTATACACCGAAGACGAAAATTCTTCCACCGTATTTCCCCGGGAAGTCCGGATGGAATCCAGAAGACGCGGTTTCATCATCACGCCATCATTGGCTACAGAAGCTGCTATCATAGCATTAAGAAGAGGTGTCACCTGAGTTTCTCCCTGACCAATGGAAGTCTGCAGAATTTTCCATAAAGAATTGTTGTTATTCAGTGTAAATACACTGTTTGCTGCCGAAACGCCGCTGATACTCCGATTGAATCCAAAATCTCCGCAGAGATCATAGAATTTACCGAAATTCAGCTGCTGTCCAATTTCAGCAAACGCACCGTTGCAGGACTCGGCAAAAGCCGTTTTCAGATCAATCGTTCCATGTTGTTTCTTACTGGAACACTGAATCTGATAATCTTCCGCAGAGTATACTCCATTACAGAAGAAGGAGAAGTTATCCCAGCTGCTGGGATACTCCCGGATAAATTCCAAAGCAGTCAGAATTTTAAAAGTAGAACCCGGCGTATACAGTCCCTGGGTAGCCCGATTTACCAAAATACCATTGCTGCTGTCATCATTGATCAAATTGTCATAGTTCTCTGCCAGAGTGTTGGGATCAAAATCCGGTTTGCTTACCATGGCAAGAATTCGTCCGGTAGAAGGTTCCAGCACAACAACAGCGCCATCCTGATCACCCAAAGCCTCCCAGGCCGCTTTCTGAAGATCTGCATTCAAAGTTGTCCGAACGGTGTCTCCCCGGCTTTTTTCTCCCCGGAGTTCATCCAGCACTCTCAGCAAAAGATTCTCATGAGTAGACAGGACATAGCTTCCTGCCGACGCCTCCAGACCGGTGACCCCTTTGTTGGCATAGCCGACAACATGGGCAAAGGTTCTTCCTTCCGGATAAACACGAACTTCCTCTTCCTCATCATTCACTTCCGTCGTCGCCAGAACGGTACCGTCGGAGGCCTGAATATCACCGCGTATATATTTTTCTTCCAGCAAACTCTGTCTTCTTGCATTATAGCTGTTGTTTCGGTAAGCATCCGCATCTTTCTGAAGGAAAACGCCAAGGTAACCTATCATACATACGAAGAGGATTATAAAAAGATAGCTTACAAAGATGATTTCTTTATTGGTTCGACGCAGCTTCGCCCGTTCTTCCATTTCCTTTTCTCTTTGTTTCAGCCACTCTTCCCGAGTCATCCTGGGAACTGCTTTCTTTTTCCTTTTTTCCTTTTTCGATTCGGATATTTTCCGCTGCTTATCCGCCGAAGCTTTTTCGTCTTCCCGGCGATGATCACCCCGTGTATTCGTTTCCCGTCTTCCCTCCGGACGACGGTCGCTCCGCATTTCCGCTTCCCGCCTTCCCTCCGGACGACGGTCGCTCCGCATTTCCGCTTCCCGTCTTCCTTCCGGACGACGGTCGCTCCGCATTTCCGCTTCCCGTCTTCCTTCCGGAC
>JAQXIM010000142.1 GCA_029007785.1 Clostridiales bacterium
CTTCTCTGTAGCATCCGGCGGCGGTACCGGACGTACTCTTCATCCCGATAACATGGCAGCAGGACCTGCTTCCTACGGTATGACCGATACTCTGGGACGTATGCACAGCGATGCTCAGTTTGCCGGATCCTCCTCCGTTCCTGCCCATGTAGAAATGATGGGTCTGATTGGCGCAGGCAACAATCCTATGGTCGGAATGACCGTTGCTGTTGCTGTTTCTGTTGAGGAAGCTGCAAAGGCTGGGAAATTCTGATTAAGAACAAGGTAGAATAATAAGCAGTGGGACTGTCGCACTAAGTATGATAGGCTCCCTTCCAAGTGACAGGTTTTTATTCATTCACTCGTCTGCCTGGAAGGAAGCCTATCAGTAATTCGTGCACAGTTCCTTTTTTAAACACGGAAAATGAAAAGAGAGTATTGCGTCTGATTTCACTTAGATTCTGCAATACTCCCTTTAGAAAAAGAGGAGAAAAACATATGTATGAAACCGGATTTTCCGGTATTGTTGTTTGGCGAAGCCAGTTCCGAATACGAGACCTCTGACGCCATAACAGAGACGCTTTGCATCCCTGCTTCGCTTGATCGGGTGGCTTCTTTTGATGATGTTAGTATACAAAGAAAATAAGATCAAACTGTGTCTGAATCATTAAAGAGGAGTGAAATCTTGTGAAAAACTTCGAAAGAATATAAAGGATAATGCAGGGTATATATTAAGAATTTCATGGCGAGCAGGAAGGAAGCCAGGAAGAAATCTGCGGATAGGACTTGCAAACACAGGGGGATTGTGTATAATACATCTATATGCTCATGGCATAGAGACAGTTCGTGACCATCCTGTCTGTAAAAAAAACTAGGGGAAGAAAATAAAAGATGATAGCTTTGAAATTCCGATGGTACGCTTCTGCGTACTTTTTTGTTGCCTCGGAGTTCTGTGAGGCAAACGGGAAAACAAAGAATCTCTCTTATTTATCTTCCTGGGAAAGGAAACAAGAAATGCAGCGTTATTCAATGATTCAGGACAAGAATCCCAGAGAGATTGTATTGCTGCGGGGGCAAGGCTGCCGATACCGCCAGTGTACATTCTGTGATTATTATCTGGATGCTTCCCGGGACGAAGGGGAAAACTTCCAGATTAATAAGGAAGCTTTGGGGAAAGTTACCGGTGAGTTTGGTGTGCTGGAGGCAATCAATTCCGGCTCTTTTTGTGAGCTGGATGAGTCAACTTTGGCACTGCTGGAGACAATCTGCCGGGAAAAACACATTCATACTCTTCATGTGGAGTGCCACTGGCTTTATCGTCGGGCGATCCCGGAATTCCGAAAACGTTTTGCCGCCATTAATGTCCAGGTTAAGGTGAAGCAGGGAGTGGAAACCTTTGATGCCGAGTATCGGGAACGGGTGATGCGTAAAGGAATTCGGGAAGAAGATCCTGCAAAAATTGCAGAAGACTTTGACGAATGCTGTCTGCTGTTCGGGCTGCCGGGACAGACGGTGGATTCCATGAAGAAAGACATCGAAATCGGATTAACCTGGTTCAGCCGTGTCTGCGTGAACCTTATGGTATCCAATTCAGCCAATCTGGCACCGGATGTTCAGGTCCGGGAGGACTTTATTCGGGAAGTATATCCGGTTTATCGGGATAATCCACGGGTGGATATTTTGCTGGAAAACACAGATTTTGGTGTAGGAGGGAAATGAAAATGAATGAGTGTTTGTTAATTCTGTCAGTGATTCTGTTGTATGGAGGAGTTATTCTTGCCTGTCGTTTTCTGGGGAAGGATGGCCTTTTTGGATTCAGTGTTATGGCAACGATTCTGGCCAATATTGAAGTCCTGATTCTGGTGGATGCATTTCACATGGAAATGACTCTGGGAAATGTTATGTTTGCCAGCACTTTTCTGATCACGGATGTTTTAAGTGAGAATTACGGGAAGGCGAGTGCCACCCGGGCCGTCGTATTGGGAACGGCAGGATCCGTTATGTTCATCTTGGTTTCTCAGATGTGGATTCTCTATATTCCTTCGTCCAATGACTGGGCCATGCCTGCTTTCCAAACTATTTTTTCCAATACACCCAGAATGGTATTGGCTTCTCTTCTGGTATACCTGATTACCCAGATGGGAGATGTCTGGCTGTATCATAAATGGTGGAGTTGGACGACAAAGAAATTTGGAGATGCGAAAAAAGGTTTGTGGATTCGAAACAATGGGTCCACACTGATTTCCCAGTTTTTCAACAGTCTGCTCTATACCTTCTTTGCTTTCTTTGGTATGTATTCCATGGGAACACTGTGGTCCATTGTTGTATCCAGCTATGTGATTTTTATTTTCACCAGTCTTTTGGATACGCCGGCAGTGTATATATGCCGTCGGATTCATGAAAAAGAGGTTCGTAAGGCAGAAGGGATTGTTCAGCAATAGTGACGTAAAAAACGTCGGGAAAGCATCGGATCAAAAAACAGTCTGAAAGTGAAAAGGATGAAAACGAGGGGTTGGAAATCCTTTGGAGGATTGTTTCTAAAATAATAAAAATATGTATTTGTGAGGGAGATAAGATATGGACGCATCAGATTTGCTCCGGGAGAAGCCAGGAAGACTATTTGCACGATATTTAATACCGGCACTGGCTTCTTCCATCTTTACTTCATTCTATGTCATCACCGACACGATGATGATTGGAAAAGGTGTGGGGGAGCATGGACTGACCGCTTTGAATATTCTGCTCCCTCTTTATTCTGTATTCATGGCCATTGGCTATATGTTCGGTGTGGGCGGTTCTGTCTGCATGTCGGTGGCTCGGGGAAGCAGAAATGATCGGGAAGCCAATGCGGTTTTCACGTTTTCTTTGATTTCTGTCTTGGTGCTGGGATCCATATTTACTTTGTTTACCAGCATTTTTCTCGAATACCTGGTGGATATGCTGGGAGCAACGGAGGTAAATCGGGGACTGGCTCTGGAATATGGACGGTTGATGATGGGAAGTGCCATGCTTTATTTTCTTTCGCCATTCTTACAGAGCTTTGTGAAAAATGACGGCGATCCGAAACGGGCCATGGTGGCTGCGGTGACAGGAACTGTATGGAACATTATCTGGGATTATTTGCTGATCTTTGTATTTCATATGGGAATGAGAGGGGCGATTCTGGCCACCATCATGGGATATTCCCTCAACGTTCTGATTTGTGCCACCCATTTCTTCAGTCGGAGAAATCAGATGCGATTCTGCCTTGCGGATATTCCGCTGCGGTATTTATCCAGAATTCTTCAGAACGGTATGGCCAGTTTCTTTGCCGAGTTTACGTCGGCGGTGGTTATCTTTTTTTTCAATTTACAGATTCTGGATTATCTGGGAGAGCAGGGCCTCGTGATTTACAGTGTCATCACTAATCTGGCGATCGTTGTCAATTCTATGATGAATGGTGTGAGCAACACGGTACAGCCTCTGATTTCTTATAATTTCGGTGCAAAAAAGTCTGAGCGTGTCCATCGTTTTTTCCGGATTGGAATGGGAAGTACGCTCCTTCTTGCCGGCATTTTATATCTGTTTATATTATTTGAAACGAAGTGGTGTATCCTGCTTTTTGTGAATTCTGCGGATGCGATTCCCTCTTATGGTATCCCTTCTGTTCGGATCTATTTTCTGGGAATATTTGCCCAGGCCATTGCTTTATCGATTGCCAATCATTTTCAGGCTGTCATGCATGCAGGGGGAGCCTTACTGATTGGAATGCTGCGGGGAGTTCTGCTTCCTGTGATTTTAATCCTGATTTTCCCGGTTCTGCTGGGAGGCAGTTCCATCTGGTTTGTTCTGCCTGCGGCGGAAGTTTTGTCCGGTCTGGCAGCTATAGGGCTTTGGCTGAGATCGGAAAATCGGGAAAAAGTATCGGTGTGATGTTATTTCGGACAGGATTGGCCCTGAATGGATAGAAAGAATGAGACATATTATAAAGAAAAAGAAATACAATAAAGGAAACATAATAATAAAAAGAAAGAGAAGAACATCCTCAGCGATGTTCTTCTCTTTCCATATACTTTACTAATTTCGGATATGCTTTTCTGGCATCCTCATAACCCTGGAGATAAAGTCCGTATAACTTGTCCGGATTCTTTTCCAAACGACCAATGGTAACTTCTTCTTCCGGCTGAATGACAAAGGCCAGTCCCTTTTCTTCTGCCTTTTGAACAAGACGCAGAGCTTGATTATAGACCTTGTGCCGATTTTCGATGGCTGCAACCAGTTTGGGATAACGATGGTATCTGGCTTTCACCAGGGGCATCAGGGAGTTTTTCGTTTTTCGATATCCTTTATGACGTGTGAGGATTACGAGATTCTTTCTGTGCTTGTCACGGAGAGATTGGGCCAAAGGGATGGAATCGGCAACTCCTCCATCCAGATAAAGGTGGTCACCGATCTTTACATTTCGTGAAAGCAGGGGCAGGGAGGCAGAAGCCCGGATCACATCAATATCCTTTTTCATATCTTCGATTCGATGATAAACGGCTTTTCCCGTCTCGATATCCGTGAGTACGGCATAAAAATTTCCGGGAAACAGATCAAAAGCCTGGTAATCATAGGGATCCAGTTCTTCCGGAATCCGATGATAGGAGAATTCTGCATTGAAAATATCTCCGGTGGTAAGCAGGCTGTAGACACTGCAGTAATTCTTATCGCCAAGGTATTCCGTCAATGTTCGGAATGCTCTTCCTTTTTGCCGGGAAATATAGCTTCCACCGACACAGGAACCGGCTGAGACTCCATAGACATCGGAAAACATGATATCTTTCTCCAAAAGATAATCCAGTACACCGGCTGTGTAGACACCGCGCATACCGCCGCCTTCCAGAATCAATCCACTGTTTTTATAGTACATATAGATATTGCTTCCTTTCTTAATAAACAAACAAAGGGATATAAAGCATGCCGGGAAAAAGAACCGGAAGGAATGCTGCTTTATATCAGGGCAGTGTCAGTATAGCTGTTTTTTGGGAATTCATCAAGTGGTGAGAACCGGGGATAAAATATATTTTGTTTTTGGAAGAAAAGAGGGGATTTGACAAAAGAAAAAATGATAGGCCGGACGGATTGGTTTCGAAAGTTACTGATGATATTTGAAGAGATCGGTTAAGTAAAGTCTGGTGCAGCGCAGGGAAGAATAGTGGAAATCTGATTCATAGAAGGGAACGACCGGGGAAATGTAGGGCAAAGCAGAAAAGGATCGGGGAAAATGTGTGGCTTTACATAGGGGGAAAAATCCGTTACACTAGAATATACCGGAATTTAATGGAAATGCGGATTGGCATACAGAGAAAATTCAGGTCATATTGCAAATGATCATGCTGCCCAAAAGGAGGCGGATATGTTATTGGAAATCAGTGACGGAACGGTATCCCGACAGGGATCAACCATTCTGTCTCATATTAATTTTGAAATCCATGGGACAGAGAAAATTGCGGTGGTTGGAGAGAATGGAGCAGGAAAGTCCACACTGCTTCATTTGATTGCCGGGGATCTGGAATTGGATCGGGATGATCGGTCTCTGTCTTCCGGGATTCGCAGTTCCCGCCGTGTTACCGTTGGAATGCTGAATCAACAGGCCATTGGTGATGGAAATCGAAGGGTGGAAGAAATCCTGATGGAAGGGATACCGGGAGAGGATATCTATGACAGGGAACGATTCCGGTATGAAACCGAATATAACCGTATGTTTACCGGCTTTGGATTTTCCAGAGAAGACAAAGGAAAATATCTGAGAGAATTTTCCGGCGGACAGCAAACGAGAATTGCCATGATTCATCTTTTGCTGTCGAAACCGGATATCCTGCTGCTGGACGAGCCTACCAATCATTTGGATTCGTCCGCTGTGGAGTGGCTGGAAGAGTATCTGAGAAACTACGAGAAGGCTGTGGTTTTCGTTTCCCATGATCGCTATTTTACGGATCAGGTGGCGGAGGTGGTTTATGAAGTTTCCGGAGGAAAGCTGACCCGATATCCTGGTAATTATACCAATTATCGTCAGGAAAAAGAAAAAAGACTGCAGCTTCAATGGAAAAAGTATGAACAGCAGCAAGAGGAAATTCAGAGACTGAATGAGCTGGTGGAGCGGTTCCGCAATAAGCCGAGAAAAGCTGCCTTTGCCCGGTCACGAAAGAAAATCCTTGAACGGATGGAAAAGGTGGAGCGGCCGGATCGGGAATGTCGAAGGATGATTCCCCAGGTTCAGCCTGCCCGTTTCGGGAGCAAATGGGTCTGGGAAGCAGAGCATATGAAGGTAGGATATGATCACGTTCTGCAGGAACTTTCTTTAAGAATTCGTCGGGGACAGAAAATTGCCATTTTGGGGGAAAACGGAGTGGGAAAGTCCACACTGCTGAAAACAGCTGCCGGAAAGATTCCGGTTCTGGATGGAAAAATGCAGATGGGAGAAGGAATCGACCTGGTGTATTTTGATCAGAATACCGCGGAATGGGAAGAGGAAAGTTCCGTCCTGGATTTCTTTCGGAAGCATTATCCGGTGCTGACGGAAAAGGAAGCCCGGACGATCCTGGCATCTTATCGTTTTCCCGGTGCAGATGCGGGAAAAAAGGTATCCGATCTGTCCGGTGGGGAAAAAATGAGGCTGATGTTGGCTGTACTTCTTCAGGAAGGACCAAATTTTCTTTTGCTGGATGAACCGACGAATCATATGGACATTCCTTCCAGAGAAATGCTGGAAGAGGTTTTGATGAATTATCAGGGAACGATACTTTTTGTCTCCCATGACCGTTACTTTATCCGGCAGGTGGCAGAGTCTCTGCTGGTACTCGAGAAAAATGGAGATATCTTATATTATCCCTTTGGCTATGATCATTACTGCAAAAGGAAAAACCGGGGGAAATCCGGTGAAAATCTGACAGCAGTCAGGGCAGCGGAAGAAGAAGCTTTGATCAGTGGACTGAAAGCGGTGCCGAAGGCGGAAAGACAGATGGGTCCCGTACTTTCGGAGGAAGAAGAGTACAGGGATTGGTGTCTTCGTTTGGCAGAGGAACAGCTGTTCAAAGAAGGGGAAAAGAGACGGGAAGCGGAGGAGAAATGGGAAAGAGCTCGCTGTCAGGAGCCCTATTGGGTTTCGGAATCTTTTCAATCCGAGGCAGACGGACAGTATCAGAATGCTCAGGTGAAATGGGAGCAGGCATGCCTTTCGTGGTATGATGAGTGGAGTTCGTTTCATTTTTTTATGGATGAGAAAAAGGAGGATATTTATGAATAAGAAAAATCTTTTGCGTTTATTGTTGGCAATTGTACTTCTGCTGGTGTGGACCTGGATCGCCAGCCAGATAATGATGTAAAGAAACGCTGACAAAGCAGTTTCTGGAGAACGAAAAGCAAAAACAGATAATGCAGAATATTAGTGCAAAAGCAGTGCAGAAACAGTGCTGAGACAGAGAATTGTGAAACAGTCCTGTGCGGTAAAAGGAACCGTTCAGGTCTGTTTTTTTATTCTGAAGATAAGTAACATAAGGTCAGCTTTTAACGGAGGATTATCGGTATACAATCCGTTATTCTTCTTCAATGAATGCAGAAGTTATTCTTTTGATGGATAGGATCGTGTTTTTGAATCGTATGGCTGAAGATTTAAATAAAACTTAAGGAATACCTAAAAAATATAAAATCTATGTTTGCTACAATGTGAGGTGAATTTGAAAAAAGGATACGGCAGCCGATGAAAGGTGCAGATTTCTATCGGATATACTGAAGTCTGAGAGGCCGAACAAAGCAGGAGGTTGTTAGAGTGAAGAATATGCTGGCATGGTTGGAAAAGACAGAGGAGAGAGTTCCTGATTCCATTGCCGTGGCCATGGAGGATGAAACCTGGAGTTATGGTCATTTGATGAAAACGGCGAGGCAAATGGCGTCGGCTTTGATTCCTTTGGGAAAACGGCGATGTCCCATGGTGGTTTTATTTGAAAAATCGCCCTGGTGTGTGGCGGCAATGCTGAGCGTGGTTTACAGCGGCAATTTTTATGTGGTTCTGGATGATCGAATGCCGGAAGAAAGAATGAAGAAGATTCTGGATAGTCTGGAACCGGTGTTGATGATTACAGATCGGGCACATGAGGAGATGGCGGAACACCTGTTGCCGCCGGAATGCATCCGATATAGAGAAGATCTGGAAATGGCAGAGGAACGGCAGGAGCTTCTCCGGGCAGTGAGAGAAGATCAGGTGGATACGGATCCCATGTATGCTCTTTATACCTCGGGCTCAACGGGAATGCCGAAAGGAGCCCTGGTATCTCATCGGGCCGTTATGGCCTATACCGAGTGGGTGGTATCGACTTTTTCCTTTGGAGATGACACGGTTTTGGGAAGTCAGACTCCTTTCTATTTCAGTATGTCGGTCACGGATTTGTTCGGAGCTCTGCGAAGCGGAGGACGACTGCAGATTATTCCCAAAAAGCTGTTCTCTTTTCCCCTGGCGTTGGTGGAATACATGAATCGTTACCGGATCAACACGATTTATTGGGTTCCTACAGCTTTGGGGTTGGTGGCGAACTGGAATACTTTTGCCTATGCAAAACCGGAGTATTTGAAAATGGTTCTCTTTGCCGGGGAGAGTATGCCGAATCGTCTTCTCAATATCTGGCGGCGTAATTTGCCGGACGTATTGTACGCCAATCTGTTTGGACCAACGGAAACGACAGATATTTGTACTTACTATGTGGTAGACCGGGAGTTTTCTGATGAAGAAACCCTTCCCATCGGCAAAGCCTGCAGCAACTGCAATGTTTTCGCTGTGACTGAAGAAGGAAAAGAAGCTGGTCCTGGAGAAATGGGTGAGCTCTATGCAAGGGGATCTTTCCTTGCACTGGGGTATTATCGGAATGGGGAGAAAACCCGTGAAGCTTTTGTTCAGAATCCGCTTCATGACGACTATCCGGAAATCGTCTATCGAACGGGAGATCTGGTACGTTGGAATGAACGAGGGGAGCTTCTTTATCTGGGCAGAAAGGATTTTCAGATCAAACATATGGGATATAGAATCGAGCTGGGCGAAATTGAAGCTGCAGCCAGTGCCGTTGAGAAGCTGGAAGCAGTTGTTTGTCTCTATGAGCAGGCGGCCGATCAGATTATCCTCGTATATCAGGGAAAAATCGCCAAAGAGAAACTGGCGAAAATTCTGGAAGAGAAGCTTCCGGCGTATATGATGCCGGGGATTCTTATTCGAGTCAAACAAATGCCGGTCAATGCCAATGGAAAGATGGATCGAACCTATCTCAAAAACAATTATAAGACTTTGATGGAACAGCAAAAGTAGAAACAAACCGGAAAATTGTCTGGCAGATGGGCAATCCGGTGCAATGGATAGAAGAAGAAAGCAATCAAAATGCTATAAAATGTTCCTGAGCGGAAACTCAGAAAAATAAGAAATAATAAAAAAGAAATTGGGGGAATCAAAATGGAAGAAATCAGAAAAATTTTGGAAAGCATGAAACCGGGAGTGGATTTTTCGGCTCAGAATCACATGATTGATGATCATATTCTGGAGTCTATGGATGTTATGATGTTGGTGGCAGAACTTAATGATGCATTTGATGTGGAGATTACTCTGCCCTATATCCGTCCTGAGAATTTCCAGTCCATAGACACCATATATGACATGATTCAGAGAATCGAGGAAGAAGACTAAGGAGCGGATAATGCAATATAATTCCTTTGTGTACTTAACTGTTTTTTTGCCGATTGTTGTATTGCTTTACTATGTGATCCCAAAAAAAAGACGATGGATCGTTCTCCTGGCAGCCAGCCTGGGATTTTATTGGCTGTCCGGCGGGTATCGTATTTTTGTCATAATGCTCAGTGCCGTATCCTGTTATGGAGCGGCACTTTGGCTGGAGAAACAAGATAAGATCTATGCAGAAAAGAAGGGTGAACTGGATAAGGCTCAGCGGAAGCAGATGAAGGCAGAGATTTCTGCCCGGAAACGAAGAATTCTGGTGATCTGTATTCTTTCCCAGGTTCTTATTCTTGTTTTCTGTAAGTATCTGAATTTTCTGGGGGAAAATCTAAATGCTATGCTGGGACTGGCAGGAATTCCGGAAACGATTCCGGCATTTCGTCTGCTGATGCCCCTGGGTGTTTCCTTTTATACTCTGTCAGCCATCGGATATATTGCCGATGTTCATATGGGAAAATGTTCTGCCCAGAGGAATTATGGGCGTCTTTTATTGTTTTTGATTTTCTTTCCTATTATTACGGAAGGTCCCATTTGCCGATATGATCAGCTGGGAAAGGAACTGGAAGAGGAAAAAACATTTTCATGGCAGTGTTTTTCTTCCGGTCTTCTTTTGATTCTCTGGGGATTATTCAAAAAAGTTGTTCTGGCAGATCGGGTAAACCATATGGTTCAGGTGATTTTCTCTCAGTATACCGATTTTTCCGGATGGGCGATTATCATGGGAATCATGCTTTATACCTTCCAGATTTATATGGATTTTTCCGGATGTATTGATATTACCAGAGGAAGTGCTGCATTGTTTGGAATTGCCGTTCCGGATAATTTCAATCAGCCGTTCTTCTCTGCCTCAGTGAATGAATTCTGGCGGCGCTGGCATATGACTCTGGGAGCCTGGCTGCGGGACTATATCTTTTATCCCATTTCTCTGAGCAAACGGTTTATGAATCTGAGCAGAAAAGCCAGAGCAAGTCTGCCTTCCTATTATGCGGCAGCGATTCCTTCTTTGATAGCCCTGGCAGCTGTCTGGCTGGGAAATGGCGTCTGGCATGGAGCCGAATGGAAATATATCGTGTACGGTTTGTATTACTATGTAATTATGGCATTGGGAATGCTTTTGGAACCGGCTTTTCAAAAAGGGCTTGGCATCCTGCACATTAATCGTGAGAGTTTTGGATATCATTTATTCCAAATGGCCAGAACTTTTGTACTGGTTAATATTGGAATGACGATTTTCCGGGCCGATTCCGTGAAAGAAGCGGTTCGGATGTTGAGCTTTGTTTTTGTACAAAGAGATCAGGCACTGGGATTTCGGAACTATGTTCTGGACAATGGAATCGGCAAGGCAGAATGGTTGCTTCTTCTGGTGGGGCTGTTTGCTGTCTTTCTGGTGGGAATATGGAAGGAAAAGGGAATCTCGGTTACAGAAAAAATCCAATCCATGGCATTTCCCCTTCGGCTGGGAATTTATATTGCAGGGATTATGATTGTCGTTATCGGGGGAGCTTACGGTGCCGGTTTCGGTGCAGTTGATTTTATTTATGCACAGTTTTAGAGGGAGTGAACATGAATAAAGAAGAAAATCGCAGATTTATCAGGCGATTGATTATTGGAATCCTGGCGGTTTTGTTTGTACTGGAGATTTCTTCGAGAGTATGTCTCGTCCTTCAGAGAAACGATGATGTGCTGAAAGACAACGATTCCTGGGGGATTTTCCAGGAGGCCGAGGACAGTATTGATGTGATTGCCATCGGTGACAGTGGGGTGTACAGCAGCATTTCTCCTCTGGATATGTGGAATGAGCAGGGGATCACGGCCTATGTTTGGTCAGAGCCCAGTCAGAGGATTCATGAAACCTATTTCTATTTGAAACGAATTTATTCCTGCCAGTCGCCGAAAGTGGTGATGATTGATGTGAATCAGGTTTTTCAGGATCCAACGGATTCCGCTAATCTGGACAGTCAGGTGAAAGCAGTTCTGGCTGATTGGTTTCCTGTATTTACTTATCATAAATATTGGAAGAATATCATGAAGTATCCGGTTTACCGGAAAGTGGATCACAGTGTTACGAAAGGTTTTTTCGCCAGAACGAGTTGTGATCCGGCAGATCTTTCCAGAGATTATATGAAAAAGACGAAGAAACGGGAGACGGTCAATGAAGCCAGTTTTCAAAAACTGACCAAATGTATCGACCTTTGTCAGTCCCAAGGCTCTCAGGTGCTTCTCGTTGCGGTTCCCAGCCGCAGTGACTGGGATTATAAGAAACACAATGCTATTGAAGATTATGCGAAGAACGGTGGATATACATTCCTGGATTTGAATGAAAAGAAAAAAGGACTGAAACTGGACTGGGAAACGGATACTGCAGATGGGGGAAACCACCTGAACATCCATGGCGCAGTGAAAGTAAGCAAATATTTGGGAAAATACCTGACAAAACATTATGATCTTCGGGATCGTCGGAAAGAAATGGGATTTTCTTCCTGGGATGAAGACTGGGAGATCTATCAGGCGGCATTGGAGAAATAGAAGAAGAAATGGCAGAATAAAAAACAGCAGAAAAAGAAGCAGCAGAAAAAGAAGCGGCAAAAAATGAAATAGAAGAAGTATAGCCCATAATTCCTATTGACATTGTAGGAATTATGGGCTATACTTTTTTTGACATAAAAAATACAAAGTAGTGCAGAGAAAACTCTGTTTTTAGGAAGATAAGAGAGGTATTCTTTTATGATGATATCGACAAAAGGCAGATATGCTTTGCGGCTGATGCAGGAGTTGGCGATCTGCGGCGCAGACGGGAAACCGGTATCTCTGAAGGAAGTGGCTGCCAGGCAGGAGATTTCCGTCAAATATCTGGAACAGATCATTTCCGTTTTGAATAAAGCCGGTTTTGTTCGCAGTATCCGGGGCCCTCAGGGTGGGTACCAACTGACGAGAAAACCGGAAGAATATACAGTAGGCATGATATTGAGACTGGTGGAAGGTGATCTGGCACCGGTGGAATGTCTGGCGGAACATGCAGCTCCCTGTCAGCGAGGCAGTGTCTGTTCTACCTTATCCCTATGGAAAAGAATTCAGGATGCCATTGATGGAGTAATTAATCACGTGACTCTCCAGGATCTGGTGGAGGAAGCACGGCAGCTGAGTATTTCGGGGGCTGGAGATGCTTCCCGGAATTCTTCGGAAATAAATTCAGAAAGCGGTCCGGCAGATTAGAAAAGTATTCTGAGAGCGAAAATGCCGGAATGCTCCTATGATGGAAAGACAGATCGAAACCGAAACAGAAAAAGAAACGAATCAATGAAAAAAAGAAACAAGTCGATGGAGGCGGAGAAAGAGAGATGCCCAATCGATGGTCAGGAGGAAACATAATGATTTATTTAGATAATGCAGCTACAACGAGAGTCCTTCCGGAAGTATTTGAGGCAATGAAACCTTACTTCTGTGAAAACTATGGAAATCCTTCCAGTGTCTACCGGTTTGCCGGAGAAAGCAAGAAAGCGGTGGCAGAGGCGAGAGAGCAGCTGGCCGGTCTCATCGGAGCGGAAGCCCGGGAGATTTACTTTACCGGCGGCGGAAGCGAAGCAGACAACTGGGCTTTGAAAGCGGTGGCAGAAGCTTATAAAGAGAAAGGAAACCATATTATCACTTCTTCCATCGAGCATCATGCCATTCTTCATACCTGTCAGTGGCTGGAAAAGCAGGGGTTCCAGGTAACCTACCTGGATGTGGATGAAAATGGTCTGGTTCGTCCGGAAGATGTGGAAGCGGCAATCCGTCCGGAAACCATTTTGATTTCCATTATGACGGCAAATAATGAAATTGGAACCATTGAACCCATCGGAGAAATTGGTGCCATTGCTGAAAAACATGGCGTGCTGTTCCATACCGATGCAGTACAGGCTCTGGGACACATTCCTCTTGATGTGAATGAACTTCATGTGGATCTTCTCAGCGCCAGCGGTCACAAGCTTCACGGCCCCAAGGGAATTGGAATTCTCTATGTTCGAAAAGGTGTAAAAATTGGATCTTTTATTCATGGAGGCAGTCAGGAACGAAATCGCCGTGCCGGCACCCACAATGTTCCGGGAATCGTTGGTATGGGTAAGGCTGCGGAGCTGGCTGCTGCCAATATGAATCAGTGGGCTGCCCGTCAGACGGAACTCAGGGATTATCTGATTCACCGAATTGAAACAGAAATTCCTTATGTAAAGGTCAATGGAGATCGGAAAAAACGTCTCCCCAACAATGTGAATGTATGTTTCCGGTTCATCGAAGGAGAATCCCTGTTGATTATGCTGGACAGCAAGGGTATCTGTGGTTCCAGCGGATCCGCCTGCACATCCGGTTCCCTGGATCCCTCTCATGTATTGCTGGCCATTGGCCTGCCTCATGAAATTGCCCATGGTTCTCTTCGTCTGACTTTGTCGGAAAGTACAACGAAGGAGGAACTGGATACAACAGTGGATGAACTGAAGACAATTGTAGAACGGCTTCGTCAGATGTCCCCTCTTTATGAGGATTTTGCAAAGAAGAACAGATAAAACCGCTGAAACAAAAACCGCCGAAGAACAACAGTAAAACGAATTCGGTAAAACGAATACAGTAAATCGAATACAGTAAATCGAATACAGTGAAACGAATATAGTGAAACGAATATAGTGAAACGAATTCGGTGAAACGAATACAGCGAAATGAAAACAGCTGAACAAAAACAGAAAAGAACAAGGAGACTTGAAATATGTATAGTGAGAAAGTAATGGACCATTTTACCAATCCGAGAAATGTGGGAGAAATCGAAAATCCCAGTGGTGTGGGAACGGTAGGAAATGCCAAATGCGGCGATATTATGAGAATGTATCTGGATATTGATGAAGAGGGAAGAATTCAGGAAGCGAAATTCAAAACCTTTGGA
>JAQXIM010000143.1 GCA_029007785.1 Clostridiales bacterium
GTTACCGGATATCCCTCTGCATCATCCTGATTATAAATCTCTCCAAATACACTGCATGATCTGTATGCCTGAACACCATAGTAGTATGTTTCACCATTCGAAGGTCCATATGTATGGGTATAGGTTGTCTGCTCTGCCGAAGTGATGTTCGTCAGGGAGATCCATGATCCATCTTTACGTGTTTTGTAAAACAGATAATATCCTTCTGCATACTGGGATTTGCTCCAGGTAAGCTCTACTTTTCCGTCACCCTTATAAACTCCTTTTGTGATTTTATTCGGTGTCGGATATTCCCATACTTCTGCAGATATATCGTAGTATCCATAGGAAGGCTCTGACGATACTACTTCAATATAGTATTTTCCGGCATTCCAGGTGACAATCGATGTCCTATAAACAGAGCTGTATGCATTGCCTCTTTCATCATAAACCATAGCGAACTCGCCATTATTGTTCAATACTATCCTCACAAGGGATTTTTCCTTGAGATCCAGTACATACCAATCCACATCCCCATAGACTTGATCCGCATTTCCACGCATCACCACACCGGATTCCAGGGGAATCGCGTCTCTCATCGTATCGTTGGGCTCAAGATCATGCTGAGACGATCTTGAGAAGTTAGCAGAAATCTCATAGGTTCCCGTTCCCGATACTTCCGCATAATAGGTACCTGCAGCTACATTGGCATAACCATTGCTGTTGATGGCGATCGAATCCGTGCATACCTCATCTCTGAATACACGGAGAACTAACTCGTCATTACTAACTCCAATACGAATCCTCCCATTTGACGGTACTTTAAAGAAATAGTACTGGGAAGAGTTATTCACGCTTCCCAGCTGACAATCACCGTTGAGTATCAATTCCTTCATTTCTCTGTTTGCGCCATGCACCAGGGTGAATGAGAAGATGGTAAATAATACTGCCATCATCAATGAAAATCCCAGTACATGAAGTCGTTTGCTTTTTACCAAGTTCATATATTTTCTCCTTATAAATGTGATAAGATGAAGAGATCCTTTCTTACAGCAATCAGATAAGAGGCTCATTTTAAAAAGCCAAAGGCAATCCTCTTTATATCGTAAGAATGGCCGCTTACTTTCCAAGTATAAGAGAAGCGACCTTTTTGTATAATCATATGCTTAGCTGCATACTTCCGGATCATAAAATAAACGACTTATTTTAAAGCAATAAAACAAGATCCTTCCTCTTGAAAAAAGTATATTATTATTTTTTTAGAAATGCAATATGTTCTTTTTTTCTGTACATGAGATTCTTCACACCAGCCGTTTACCCCCATGGAATTTCCGTTTGGATCAATCGATTACTCTATCACATAGTCACAAGCAATACGGTAGGTAATAAAATAGTAAATGGCGTATATGCCGGCTATAACCAGACAGATCAGTACTGCCGTCTCCATGGCTCTCTGTCCGCTGAGACCTGCAAAACCCCAGATTTCGTAGATTTGTCCAATGCACCTGTGGGTTCATCTGCCAAAATCAGTGCAGGAGTTGTCACTGGATTTATCTTTCAGCATCCTGCTGATCCGTGCAAGCAGGACCGCGGAATTATATGGTTTGCGAATGAAATCGTCTCCGCCCACACCAAAGGCCAGCAATTCGTCCTCAGGGGTATCCCGGGCAGTCAGAAAAATCACCGGCGTATCGGATGTTTGCCTCAGTTTCCGGCAGCGGGTATAGCCGCTCTCTCCCGGAAGATTGATATCCATCAGGATCAGATCACAGGGCGGAATGTCCACGGTCATATAACCATTGCTGCGAAACAATGTGATCAGTTCTGTGCGGATTGCTTCATCATCTTCCACAATCATAATCCTCTTCATATATTCACACGCTCACTTCTATCCTTTTTTGTTTTCTGAATTCATGCTGTCTGCATAATTCCGGTTTCCATTCTGTTTATCACCAAATCGACTTCATCATTCCTGTTTTCGTGATTTCCATTCATCTTATGTTATCATTAACAGAGCAGTTTTCCGAACCGCGAATGCCGTTTTTTTACCTTTTCTTTTTGTTCTGCTAAAATTACATGGATTTTCTGAGATATTCCGCTGTAATTGTATGGGAATGTTCCACCATATCTTTTGGCGTACCGGCAAAGACAATCTCTCCTCCGGAAGTACCGCCGTCCGGACCTACATCGATCAGCCAGTCTGCCTGTTTCATGACATCCAGATTATGTTCAATAACGATAACGGTATTGCCTCGGTCCACCAGACTGTCCAGCAGTTCCATGACTTTCTTCACATCCGAAGCATGGAGACCAGTGGTGGGCTCGTCCAGCACATAGATATTTCCCTTTTTATCCAGATATTTTGCCAGTTTTACCCGCTGGCGTTCGCCTCCGGAAAGGGTGGACAGCGGCTGCCCCAATGACAAATACGGAAGCCCCACCTCCAACATGGCCGCCAGCGCCTTCCGGATTTTCTTATTATCCTTGAAAAACTCATAAGCTTCCCCGGCAGACATATTCAGAATCTCCACAATGTTCTTTCCCTGATAACGATAGGATAGTGCTTCCTCACTATAGCGTTTCCCTTCGCAGACCTCACAGATAGTAGTGACCGGATCCATGAAAACCAGCTCCGTAACGATCTTGCCCCGTCCTCCGCAGACAGGGCAGCCGCCCTTACTGTTGAAAGAGAACAGGGATGGGGTCACACCGTTTTCCGCCGCCATCACCTTACGAATTTCATCGAAGAATCCCAGGAATGTGGCGGGAGTGGAACGCCCAGTGGCAGTGACCGGAGATTGATCTACCAGTACTGCCTGATCCTTATATGTCTTAGCAAATACATCCCGGATCAGGGAGCTTTTGCCTGATCCGGCTACGCCGGTGACCACGGTCAGGATATTCAGTGGAATGTCCACCGATACATGTTTCAGGTTATGAACACAGGCATCCCTCACCGGAAGAAATACTTCCGGCTTCCGGGGATCCGCTTTCAGCGGTATTGTTTGTTTCAGTGCATTTCCGGTGCAGGTACCGGATAGAAGCAGTGCTTCATAACTTCCCTGAAACAATATCTCGCCGCCGTTCTTTCCCGCCAGAGGGCCAACATCAATGACCTCATCGGCTATGGAAATCACATCCTTGTCGTGCTCTACCACCAGAACCGTGTTTCCCTTGTCCCGAAGGTTTTTCAGAAGCCTTGTCATACGATATACATCCCTTGGATGCATACCGGTGCTTGGTTCGTCGAAGATGTAGGTCATACCAGTCAGACTGCTTCCCATGTAGCGTACCAGCTTGAGCCGCTGTGCTTCACCACCGGAAAGAGTAGATGACTCCCTGTCCATTGACAGATACGGCAGACCAATGTCAATCATCCGATTCAGGGACGCTGTCAGGGTATCGACAATGGTTGTGGCTCTTGGGTCGTCGATGGTGTGCAGGACTTTAACCAGTTCCGTAAATTCCATAGCGCACATTTCATCGATACTGTATCCTGCCACCTTACAGGAAAGAGACCTGGCATTGAGCCGCCTTCCCTTACAGTCCGGACAGGGCTTTTCCTCCATAAATTGATTCAGCTTCCGCAAAGTGTGGTCGTTCTGTTCTTCCGGGCCTTTCATGAGACAAAGACGCTGAAACTGTGTTTTGATTCCTTCCACTCGTTTATGCGCCCGAGGTCCACCCGGTTTTCTGCTGCCAAACAACAGGAGATTCCTTTCTTCCTCCGTATAATCACGGTATTTTTTATTCAGGTCGAATAAGCCCGAACCCGTATACAGTTTCCAGTAGTAGTTTCCCACAGCGAAGGCCGGCAGACTCAGCATGCTTTCGTTCCATGATTTATCCGGATCAATAGCCCGTTCAATGTCCAGGTCCAGAATTTTACCGATTCCAGAGCAAGTCTTACACATGCCGTTGGGATCATTAAAAGAGAAATAGGAGGCTGTTCCCACGCAGGGCTTGCCAATTCTGGAATAGAGCAGGCGCAAAGCGGCATACATATCACTGATGGTGCCCACGGTAGACCGAGCATTACCGCCCAGACGAGACTGATCCACAATGATGGATGCGGAGAGATTATCGATCCGTTCCACTTTGGGCTTTTCGTATTTTGGCAGCCGTCCCCGAATAAACGCTGTATAGGTCTCGTTCATTTGCCTCTGGCTTTCGGCAGCTATCGTGTCAAAGACAATACTGGACTTTCCGGAACCGGAAACCCCGGTAAAAACCACGATTTTTCCCTTTGGAATATCCAAAGAGACATTTTTCAGATTATTCTGCCGAAGTCCCCGGATCTCAATTTTATTCATATCGAATCGCCTCTCTTTCTGTCATATCATACTTTCACACCGAGATAGTTTCTCGTCCGTTCTTTCTGTCATTCTCAAGACATCTATACTGCAGATGAAAAAGGAAGAACGTAATGATCTTACAGCAAGGTGGTTGGAATGATCTCGACCATTTTTGCTATTTTGTTTATTCACTAAAAGAAACAGTTCCATAAGTAATTCGATAACAAAGCGCTATTCTAAAGAATTGTGAACCCAATCATCAAGAAACTGCATCTGTTCCTTTGTATGAAACCAGTGTTCACCGTCTTCCATCACTGTGAGAACGGCACCGATTCGATCTGCAAACTCAGATATGGTTTCTCCGGAAGTCAGGTTATCCTTTCCACCATATAAGATGCAGGTGGGGACATGCCATTCAATCCTGTGTTCCCGTACATAACAGAGATATTTCCAGGACAAGATTTCTCCGAACTCCGTAGAAATCTCTTTTTTACTCTGCAGTTCATCCTCTGTAACCTTCGACCACCTCATCATATCGGTAATCAGCTTCTCCATATTAACAATGGGAGAAATAAACAAAGCTTTAGAAATATTCTTTTCAGAAAGAGCGCTCATGGTAAAGAAAGCACCAATACTGTTTGCAATGAGTATGACCTCATCGTATCCCTTGCTGTACGAATCATAAAAAGCCGAAAATTCATCCCTGGCATCCCATGGATTTTGTGATATGTAATCAAAGCCAATCACATCACTTCCAGGAAATAAAGATCTGTAATGATTTGCTTCCTCTGCATTTCCGCCTTTGCCGTGTATGTATATAATTAAGCGTTTCATTTTGTAACCTCGTTTGTTAATAAAATATTTTGCCCGATTCCATCATTTCAAAGGAAAACAGATATCAATTTCCATATATCCGTCTTCTCCGATACTCCGATATATATCAAAGATCGGTCTGTTATCCAGCTGATTCCCCGTTTTGGAAAGCCACCTGCAGAAAATCTCCTGATATATCATAAACAGGAATTGAGGAAACCCCTTGAAATGGTAAACGGCATACTTGCCGCCCTCAAAGGTATGAGTAAGAATATCACTGTTTCCTTTCAAAATGGGATGATTTGGCGAAATTGTCTGGCACAGTTCATACATACAACTGTTTTCATCCGTAATGGACGGGTCATCAATTGTGGATTCTATATAGATTGTATCTTCTGCCGAAAGATGTTTATACTTCTTTATAAACCTGCACCATTCTTCCGGCATATGATTATAGTTTCCTTTTTTCCGTTCATACACAACCAGAAAACTGTCAAGCTGCTCAATCGTAATCAGATTTTCTTTTTCTTCCAGCTCGTCAATGGATACACCGTGTGAAAATGAACTTTCTTCCACCATTTGTTCACTTACCTTCCTGAAATCTACAGGTGAAACACTCAGCTGCTTTTTAAAAGCCGTAGCAAAATTAGAGGACGAATAGCCCGAGTCCACACCGATTTTCGTAATACTTTTATCCTTTTCAACCTTCAGCCTCCAGGCACTTCTTTCAAGACGGATCCGCTTGATAAACTGATATAAAGCTTCATCTGTATCCTCTTTAAACATTCGCATAAGATGATATTTCGAGTATGAACAGTGCTTTGCTACATCATCAACGGTAATATCTTCATCTATGTGTTCAAAGATATAGTTAATGGCTTTGTTGATAACCTCACTTCTTATTGTCATACTGGCTTTTTCCTGCAATGCGGATCACCTGCTTTCTATCCTCTTTTTGTGCTCCATAATCAAAAATACCGATACGATAAAACCTCTGTTACGGGAGCTGCCATCCATACTCCCGTTATTCCCCAAACAGAAGGAAAGATCAGTATAAACGCAAGGAGCAGCACGATACCTCGAAGGGATGAGATTACAGCAGAGCTTAAGGCATCGCCGCAGCTTGTAAAATACATAGAATTGGTAACATCATATCCCATAATTAAAAAGGAGACTGACAAAAAACGGAAACCGGAAGATACCATCTCTGCCACACTCGTGTTCTATCCTTTCAGGCATTTTCGAAATGCCAAAATCTATTATAGAGATGTAATCTGTTTTTTTCTTCTGAATTCGTGCTATTGATGACAGAAAGTGCAGCAGCCGATCATAGAAAAGTATAAGGGGCGTTAATGCCCCTTATGCTTTTCCTTTTTCTTTTGCTGCTTCTGTTCAAACATTCTTTGTGCGTCAGCCTCTTTTTGTTTTCTGTTTTTGACCTTTCGCTCCAGTTTGTTCTTCTCCTGCTGTAATTTCAAAGCCTGCTGTGATTTTGTACCAATGCCGATTTCCTTCATCTGCTTTTCCGCATCTCGCTGCCTTCTTTTTGGATTTTTTTTTAAATCCTTTACAACAGTTTCCACAGCTGGACTGAATTGCAAGCGATAATAGCTTTCAAGGATATATTCCAGTACTTCAAAGTCCTTCGGTTCTGTACAAAAAGTCACCTTTGCAGCAGATAACTTTCCATCCTCAATTCTCTCAAAGACTCCTACCCAAAATGGATCCCCAAAATAAACCGTTAGTTTGCCGCTTACTTTGCCCATAACAATCCCTCCTTGTTCATTACTGAGCAAAGAATGGACATGTCTTTTAACTCGTATACCAGTGGTATCTCATCACTTTTTTCATTTACTCCACCATCTTTTCAAATGCCACCTTTTGCTCCTTCATAGAAATCTTCCGGACCCTATATCCATACTCTGTCAGTTCCTTTTTATAGGTTAAAAAAGAGTGATCGATCGGGAAACCTGTTATAGTCTCTATTTCAAAATAAGTTAATTGAAAACGATCCGTGCCATTTTCCTTTATCCAATTCCATAAGGTATTATACTTGCTCATGTTTTACCACTTCCTGCCAATCCTGATTTACTGATTCCAGAAAACGAATCAACCCAAAGTTATCTAAGACCATCTGTTCTTATCATCGCGCTGTTTTATTAGCTTTGTGCTTTATTAACTCTCTGCTTTTTTATCTCTCTATCTTTTTTACAAATAAGAAGTATATCATGATCCCATTGATGATAATGTCATAGAATCTGATTCGATCAAACATAATCATACTTGATAAGAAAGACACCAGTATAATACCGATGCTGATTATCTTAGGAAATACCCCTTTTTCTTTTGTCATCCAGGTAAAATATGCCAAAATCGGAGAAAAGAAAGCAAATACCGTCCAGCCTATGATAAATGCAGCAGAATAAACACCTTTTGCAGCAAACGCCACCAAATAATAAGTGATAAGCATACCTATACAAAAAGGCAATATGTTAATCATTGCACTCTTTCTGGAACTGCTGTATATGGAAATTAAAACTCCGAACAGGATCCATATTGCCATTTGGGAAAATATGTTTCCTAAATTCTGGGTATAAATATCCAGCAGCCGGCTGACAATCCCCAACAGTAACCCCATCAAAAACATACTAATTGGATTCATTATCCATTTCTTCATCTAATCTCTGCTCCTGTTTTTCTAAAGCCTCAATATACAACGGTCTTGCTTTTCGTTCTGCAAAAAGCTGCCCTCCATCTTTTGCATTGCAGGCTAATTGGATTTGCCGGATTTCATCAGCATCATCATGGCCGAAAAATCCTGTGTCAGCATCTCGGCGATCTGTTCATGAGAGAAATCACACACACCAGTGGCGCACAAAGCGCCAATGCCAAAAGTATGAATCCAAACGTGCTCAAACAGAGTTTTGGCACTGTTTCTGTTCAAATTATAGTCTTTTTGGAGTACATCCAGGCATTCATCGGCAACCGAGCCAAGATGTCTGTAAATATCGTCAAATGTCTGTGCTTTGCTGATGGAAGACATAAAAATGAGCTGGTACAGCTTTGGCTCTTCCTTGGCAAACAAAATCATCTGCATCCCCACCTGTTTAAAAACCGGTTTGATATGTGCCGCTTTATGTGCGTATTCTTCAAATCGCTCCATAGCTGCAGCCATCACGGCATCCTGAACTTCCTGCATAGAATGGAACACGGTAAAAATCGGGGTGGTGGATGTGCCAAGCGCCGTCCCCAGCTCCTTGGCAGTCAGTGCCTGCACCCCTTTTTCAGAAACAACACCGAGTGCAGCTTTTGTGATTTGTTCCTTTGTAAACTTTGCTTTCGGCGGCATATATTCCTCCTATCTGTAATCTTCATTCTGTAACATTCGTTCTGTATCATTAATTACAATATACTCGTTTTTCTTAAAAAATCAATAGCGTTCATAAAATAGATGCCCTTTCCGATTCGATAACATGGAACGCCATTGAAAACAGTGATCTGGACAAAAACAAAATATCGGAAGTGCTTCATTCAAAAATACACTCCCGATAAATGCAATGGAATCCACCCTCTTTACCATCTGCAAGTTGTCACTTACTTTATCTTATTATTAGATAATTTCACGTTTTTTTATTATTTTATCTCCGTTTTTCTGTACACATGATACATTGCGGGATAAAGAACGCAAATCAAAATCAGGTACAGGACCATAATAATTGGGATTGCTCCCACAATTTTTCCTCCGATCTGATAAAGATTAAAGTAATTCACTGCCATTTTTATCTGGAGTAATTGATCCGGCAAAAGCCCCAGAAATTCGGATAATACAGATATCCCGCTTAAGAATGATGGAAGAAATAACAAAATAAATGGAATAGTAACTGCTATGACTGTGGAACGAAATCTGGCAGACACAAACATGGATAGGCTCAGCATAAATAAGCTGCCTATATATCCTCCAACAACTGTTAGAAGATATTCTTCAAAATAGGTAATATTATTGAAGCTTTTCCAGCCGCCCATACCTGTTTGAATCGCACAGCCGGCACCATCTGCTCCCAAAACCAACAACATAATTCCCGAATACGTCATCATAACAATCCAATACATTCCTGTGACAATGAGAAAACCTGCTCCGATTTTAGAAAGTACACCTTTATTTCTCCCCAGCTTTGAAGAAAAGAAAACAGCATCTGTTTTCAGCTGAAATTCATTTGAAAAGATACCCGATACCAGGAAGCCCAAAATCAATACCGTAAGCATCATAATGGTAGAGGCATATTCCAGAAGTGCCTTCCATCCATCTGCATATTCATAGTACAGCGGTGTATCCAACTCCTTATATTTTGTTATCAGAAAATCTTTTTCCTCCGGTGTATAGCGGTCGGATACTTCCTCACTGTTCAGCCACTCTTCCAGATTGGAAATTCTGCGCTGATACATTGTTCCTGCTTCCTCTCCGGTAACCCTGTCTGCCCGATAGTAATCGTATTCACGAAAAGAGGAAAAGGCATGATTTACCATATCTCTGATATCTTCAAAGCCCTGTTTTTTTGAATATGCCTTCTCGTTTTCTCTGACATCATTGGATCGATACTCCTCAGAGGCATTAATCCTTGCATTTTCCTCAAGCATGGCTGATATTTTTTCTTCTGCTATATATCCCGCCCATTGATTCTTCTTCTCACGCAATTCATGTGCTGCTGTATAGCCACTGGATGAATGGCCATACTCGTCCACATAGTTTACGTATCCTATCGCCAGATAAATGGTAATACCAAGAACCACTGCCAGAATCATAAGTGCTATTTTATTTGCAGTTTTTGAGAAAACCTTCATTATTTCAAAACGCATCATTTGTCTGTTTAAAGTGATTTCTGCAAAGATTTCCTGCTATGGTATACAAATAATTTTTTGTTTTTCCTCTGTAATGGTAATCAGAGAACTTTGCAAAGAAATGTACGAAAGTCTCCTGCGTCAAATCTTCCGCAGTTCCTGTATCAGGACAGTGATGCATGCAATACTTCAAAATATCGTCGTAATACTTTCGTACAAACAGATCAAATGCAGCTTCATCACCCTGTCTCATTTTCCTGATCAGAATAAATTCAACATCCACAGAAACCTCCTTTCTCGTCATCATAGATCTAAGACTTATTCCTTTCACTTTGTATAACAACGCAAATCATAAAAAAGATAGTTTTTTGTTTTATTTGGCAGTAAATGTGATTTTATCACGGAAAACAGCTTCGAAATAGGTTATACTATAAATATAACCATAAACGGAGGCAGACCCTGCGGAATGGATCGGATATAGTAAAAGGACATCTGCCTGCAGAAAAACAGCGAGCAGATGTCCTTTTTTATGCGTGTTGCAGTTGTTTCCGTTTGATTTTGTCTGTGATCTCCACCGTTCCCCGAGTCAGCTTGACCATTCCATTCCGATAAACTGCTGAACCAGCTTTGCTTACCCTTCTTTATCTTCAATTTCATCGGTAATCGATTCATTCTCAGTACTCGTCACATCTTTCGTACCGTTCAGTCCATCCACATAATCAAGGAATTCATTCACCAAAGACTCTCCCAGATTCTTTTTGAGAAGATCCTCTACAACCTGGCTCTTCTCTTTCATTTTTTCCTTGAATTCCTCATCCGGCTCCACAAATTCCACTGTATTTTTCTTACGAAGTTCCTCCCACCCATTCTTATTGGATCTTTTTTGCTGAACTAACTGAATCAATTCTTTCTGTGCCTGGGCAGAAAGAGAATCATAATCCTCTTTATTCATAACAATGGAGCCCATTGCAGGCATATGATTTGTTAAAATCAGATAGTCAAATTCCTCCATATATCCTGTATACTCCAGAGCCGGAAGGCCGGCTTCCGCCCCATCGATCTGGTTCTTCTGGAGCCGATATCCCAGTTCATCAAAGGACAGACTCTCCACATCCGCGCCCAAAGCTTCCCACCAAACCTGGTGGTAAACATTTTCCTGGGTACGAAGACGAAGTCCCTTCAGATCACTGAGATGCTCGACCTTTTTCTTGGAAGCAAAACAGCCCAGATACGAAACATCCCAGGTTAATAACTGCAGTCCCTTCGCCTGATAGTAAGGCTGAAAATACTCCATCAATTCAGGCAGAGCTTCCCTATAGTCCTCCAAATCATCCAGCAAATAGGGAATATCCAACATTGCCAATTCCGGAACAACCTCTGTCTCCACCGTAACGGCTCCCAAAAAGATCGACACAGTCCCTGTTTGACATCCCTGAATCATTTCACTGTCACTTCCCAGAACGCTGTCCGGATAATTATAAAACTGCAGAACGGTACCATCCTGACACACATACTCCTCCGGAAAATTCGAATAAATACTGGATGCCACAGCCAGATGATGAACATTCTCCTCGTTTTTTATGGTATCATTCTCACCTGTCATTTCTTCTGTATTTGACACTTCTTCCAGTATCTCTGTCCCCGGCTTTTTCACGGCACAGCCGGTTAACAGTAAAAGCATAACACTCCAAAGAATCTGCTTGCAAACTTTCATCTTTCTTCCTCTTGCTAATAACACTCCATCCGTGATCACTCTTGTCCCCATATTAAATATATTACATATTATGAACAAACTTTACAATATGTTTATAAAATTTGTTCACTTTTCTCTATAAAGAGTGAACAATAACGTGTCGAGAGTTACTCCTGCCCCATGTTCTCACCTCAATATAAAGCAACATTTCTGTCATACGATAAGTCATCTAAGAAGAAAGCCTCCGATTCGATTCTATGTCAAATATAAACAATAAAATCGAACGGAGGCATTTCCCTATTTAAGATGCGTCATGCATCTGATATCAGCAGCATAACGGAGCTTCTCATTGCTGCCGTCTTTGTTGATCCATGTCTGTATTACTGATTTCCGCCTAATCCGGGAAGAGATGTCAGCCACTCGATCATTTCGGTGTTGTCATACCAACCGGTGTGAGGCTGGTTCCAGTAAATACTGAAATCGCATTCCTCTACATCCTCGCAGTCATTCAGAGCCAGAGCGAAAGTGGTCTCTGTGGAGGTGGATACCAGATGATCCCAGGTACCTACTCTCAGATGCCAGTAAGGAGCAGGATCGCTGCTTCCGAACATATCATCCGCGTAGCTGTTTACTGCAAGACCTTCTGCAGCTACTCCGGAGTAATCACGGATGTAGTACATAGGGTTATACATAGCAATCAGCTTCTGAGATTCATCACTGATTTCAAAACTGCCCTTGGCACTTGCAAAATAATCGGAACCGATTACCTTATTGGCATTTGCCACTGCTTTTCCAAGGTTCATTTCAAAATGACTCCATCCGCTAAGATCGAACGGATCCGTGCCAAACAGAACATTGATAAGATCAAAAGCCGGTGTAGTTACATCGCCGTATACCAGTCCATTATCAAAGGAAGGGCATCCTTTCATCATTCTGGTAATCTGGGAATAATAAATCTCCAGGAACTTGCCGTACTTATTCAAAGGAAGTACTGCGTGTCCGCCGTTAACAGGACTCCATACAAATGCATCCGAAATTTTGTTATTCGTCTCTACGACCTGGAAATTTTCATTACGGCCCATGATCTTGGCATTGAAGTATTCCCGTCCTTCTTTCGTCAGGTTTCCATTCTTTGCCACATAGCCGTTACTCTTCATGTAGTTTGTCAGAGCTTCTGCATTCTTTGAGCAGAAATATACTTTATAACTTCCGTCCAGAGTCTTAGGATTCAGAGTCAGAGCATTGCCCCACTCATCATGGAGTCCCAGTCCGTTTACATAGGAAGTGTATACTCTTGCCGATTCTTCAGACAGAATTCCCATATTGCCTGTACGATTGGGTGTTTCATATCCCTGGAAAACCCATTCATAGGAAGCACCCTGGTTGTCAATATCTGCTACCGGGCAGTAAGGAACTGCTGCATATACATTATCCGCTGCATCAGCTGCGCCGATCTCCTCCAGATAAGGTTCATAGTACTCGGAATTACCGCTGGCACCCAAAACAGAAGTCATGGTTCCGCCGCCGCTGGTTCCTGTTACGACAATCTTATCAGGATCTCCGGGAATTACATCATCATTGTATCTCATGAAACGGATCGCTGCTTTCATATCGGTAACACAGGCAGGTGCCAAACCGACATTCATCTTCACACCATCTACTTCTTTGATCGTATCCTGTCCTCTTGCTGCAGCAGACATTACTACCCATCCCTTGGACATCAGATAAGAAGCAGCCTGCATTGCGCCGGTTCCCACCGTTCCGCTGGAAGGTATATTAATGTTTGACTCATCTACATTCACCAATTCAGCCATTTCCGCATGTCTGTGAGCACCTGTCTTCAGAGGCATCATAATGGGAGAGTTTTCGTCAGCAGTTTCAGGAACATAAATCTTCATTACTTCCCTGGCTACGCAATTAGGATCTGTTACATAAACCTGGGTGTAGACTTTATAGTTTACATCTTCACCGTATACCTTAATCGTTCCGGTTTCATAATCATCGGGATCCAGTTCAATGGAATAGCCCGTACCGCTGGTGATATCCAGTGTCTTGGCTTCTGCGTCGAATGCTGCATCAAATCCGTACAATACAGCGATATCCCGCAGATTGAAGTACAGATCTTCGCCTTCCACATGGGTACGAATCAGATTTGCAGTCACTCCGTCAATGGTGAGTGTCCAGCCAGCAGGTGCCTTGGCAGGAGGCTCAGAATCAATGGCTACGCCTTCTTTATACTCAGCACCAAGATGAGTATGTACCGTCATCTGATTCTTATCTACTGCTACATCAAAGGCGGAACCGGTACCTGCCAACAGGGCAGCCAGTTCGTCAATCTTCATGTATGCGCCGTCTTCCACGTATACATCAGCCTCAACTTCTTTTCCGTCAACGGTTACCTTGACTTCTTCCGGATTTTCGGGCTCAGTACCAGGTTTCCAAACTTCAATCTCACGATCTTCAGACAGAGCCCAATCCGTCATAGTATCTGTATAAACCTGATACTTATAACCTTCCTTACTCCAGGTTCCGTCTTTCTGCAACTGTCCCTGAGATTCATACTCAGTGATGTCTGTGCTGTCATAGATAATCTGTCCATTTTCGATATGTCCAGGGCCATAATAGATGGTATCCATCAGGTACCAGTAAGCAAACTTTGTTACAGAATGGTCGGTGTCTGCCCAATAATAATTATAATCGGTTGCAATATCAGAATGTCTTAAGTTGTCAGGCTCAATACCATTTTCGCTATAGAGTTTACGTGCATTGGTGATCACACTCTGGTTATTCGAATCCTGCTCTCCATCCATGCACCATACGGATAAACCGTATTCTGCAGCAAGTTCATAATCCTCTGGAGTATATCCAACTCTGACACCCCAGTCACCATTCAGGCAAAGGAAAGTACTGATACGTCCGGGATATGCTTTTACCAGATTGCTGCCAGCCATTGTACCTCTGGAATCTCCGGTAACAATTACATGGTTTTCTTTGGCTCCGTAGTTCTCAATAAAGTAGTCAATAGCAGCCATATCGTCCTTCAGATAATTATATCCTTCCAGACTCAGATCACACTCATTTTCTACAGCACCACAAAGCTGGCTGTAATAATGATGAGAAATATACATGGTGATTACATCATAGCCCTTGTCATACCAGTTGATAACAGAACCATTAAAGAATGTTGCACCATAAGGATTCGTTGCAATTACTTTTCCGTTTTCATCAACGATATCCCATTCTGCTGCAGAATTGCCAGGCAGAGATACCACCAACGGATACTTCTTATTCGGATCATATCCTTCAGGGAAGGAAACATATGCCTTAACATAGTCGCCTTCGATTCCGCTGGAACTGGGAATCTGGATACCCAACTGTTCCAGAGTCATGAAGCCGCCTTTCGTATAATTGAAGGTTTGGCCTTCTTTCTCAAAGCTTACTTTTTCTACGTTAGTAAAGTACTCAATTTCTGTCGGAAGAATCTTGCTTCCTTCAACATACTTACCGGTAGCATCATCAGACTGACACAGAGCTTTTTCAGGATCCTCACCCTCATGCCAGAACTTCAGTTCCGTATCTCGATACTGGAATGCACGAGAGGATTCAACAATAGTTCCATCTAACTGACGATACCATGCAAAACATGCATGTACGCCGTAGATATCATCCTTCGAACGGGAACCAGTTGCATTTTCACCTGCATAATAGTACGCATTGTCCTCGTTGGCCGTTGTATCACGATTGATGGTCAGGGTTACGGTCTGGCCTTCTACCTCAACATTCTCAATCGGCAGCTGGCCGAACTCAGGCTTCAGGTAACCACGATCGATCAGATGGAAATCATCTGCCGTAACACCGCTCAGATCTACATCATCTTCATACGTAATATCTACCTGAGTTACAGCTACAGCATAATAAGTCAATTCAGAATGAGGCTGAATGGACTTGATGTTGTCTACACTGGGTTTTTCCTTCAGAGGTTCTTTTTCACGATCTTCAGACATTACCCAGTCAATCAGCGTATCGGTATATACCTTGTAGTCGAAACCTGCCAGTTCATAGCTTCCGTCTTTATTCAGCTTTCCGTTGAACTGATACTTATCAATATCCGTGCTGTCATATACAATTTCTCCGTTCTCAATATGTCCCGGACCGTAATAGATGTTGTCCATCAGGTACCAGTATACAAATTTCGTTGCGGAGTGGTCTGTATCGGCCCAGTAATAATTGTAATGAGTATCCAGACAGCTGATTCTCAGCATATCATCGATTTCTTCCTGGGTGCGTCCTGCTTTCGCATACTGTTCCCGAGCCAGTGTAATATTTTCCTGGTTATCGAAATCCAGCTCACCGTCAAAGAACCATACAGAAGTTCCGTATTTTCCTGCGGTATAGAAATCCTCTGCGGTATACTCGGCACCCCACTGGCCCCATCCGCCCCAGGTTCCGTTCAGGCACAGGAAGGTGCTGATACGTCCGGGATATGCTTTGATGATGTTGCTGGCGGATTTTGTTCCGCGGGAATCACCGGTCAGTACTACGTGGTTTTCTTTGGCTCCGTAGTTTTCTACAAAGTAATCTACGATGGCCATATCGTCTTTCACGTAGTTGTATCCTTCCAGACTCAGATCAGTAGGTTCTGCAACGGCACCTGCATACTGGCTGTAATAACGATGGGATACATATACTGCGATGGCATCCACACCCTTGTCATACCAGTTAATGGTAGATCCGTTAAAGAAGGTCGGTCCGTAAGGATTGTCTGCAATAATTTCTCCGTTTTCATCCACGATATCCCACATTGCTGCATTGTTTCCAGGCAGGGACAGGATGATGGGATATTCTTTATTGGGATCGTAATTTCTCGGGAATGCAACGTAAGCCATTACATTATCTCCCTCGATACCGCTGGAGCTGGGGATTTCGATTCCCAGATCTTCCAGAGTCATCAGACCGCCAACGCTGTAGTTAAAGGTTTTGCCGTCTTTCTCGAAGCTTGCCTTTTCTACATTGGTGAAGTACTCGATTTCGGTAGGTTTGAATTTACTCTTCTTCAGATACTTACCGGTTTCATCATCAGACTGGCAGATTGCTTTTTCAGGATTTTCTCCCTCATGCCACAGCTTCAGTTCCGTATCACGATACTGGAAAGCACGGGCTGCTTCTACAATCTTGCCGTCTCTCTGACGATACCAGGAAAAGCTGGCATGAACACCATAAATGTCATCCTTGCTGCGGCTTCCCGTTGCATTTTCACCGGCATAGATCAGTGCATTGTCTTCATTGGCCGTTGTATCACGATTGATGGTCAGGGTTACGGTCTGGCCGTTTACTTCCACATCATCAATCGGAAGCTCACCGAATTCCGGTGACAGATATCCTCTGTCAATCAGGTGATAGTCTGAAGCTTTTACTGTGCTCAAATCAACACCTTTTTTGTAAGTTACATCAACCTTCGTTACAGCTACAGCATAATAGGTTAATTCTGAGTAAGCCCGAATCGACTTAATCTGTTTTACTGTACGCTGCTGGTTCGGCTGAACTGCACATCCTGACATTGCCAGCACAAATATCATCATAGCCAGCATAGAGAGCAGCGATTTCAGCCATGTTTTCTTTTTAGAATTCTTCATATAAATTGCTCCTCACTGAATCATGCGATGGATTTCTGTATTCTTTATCCTGTTGAAATCCACATACATTTGAAACTGCCCAGATCGGGCTGCAGATAAGAAAACTCATCTTCTTTATTTCCCCAGTTTCGATTTTATGAAAAATGAATTAATCTCCTCTGCGATCATTATCCCCGTCTCTGTTTTTCCTGCTTCCTTTCCTTCTCCTTTTTTCGTTCCGGCCAGAGACATATCTCCGGAAATCGGGCGGTTATTTATCCTGAATTACAGGAAAAGCGCAGTCTTCTCCTGTTTTCATGTCAGAATAACCCGATACTTTTATCATATCTTTCTCCGTTATAAAAACAAGAAACGGATATTCAGCAGTGAACTTTTTACTAAAATACGCTGAATATCCATTCATTTCTTAAAAATTATTCACTTTTTGGGCTTTTCCGATACTGAGAAGGAGTCATGCCGGTATATTTCTTAAACATACGATTAAAATGCTGGACTGTGGTAAATCCGCATTTGAATCCTACATCTTTTATGGGGATCTGTGTGGCAGACAAAAGCTCCCTGGCACGCTCGACACGGATCCGATTCAAGGAAGAAGAAAAAGACTCTTTCATATGCTCATTAAAGATATTACTAAAATAATTTGCATGTATATGGAGATACTCTGCCACATCCATACTGGACAAACTGCTGTCATTGTAATTCTCCTTCATATACCCCAAAGCACTCTCCACATAATGGTAACTCTTTTTCTGCAGTTTCTTTTGGATTTCATTGAGCTGCTCCTTAAGTACAGGAGTAATTTCTTCCATCAATTCCTTCTCAGAGGAAACGTGGGCCAAATCCATCAGATCCATGCCTGCCTGTTCCCAAACCTCGCCCACAACCGAAATCTGGTTTTCCAGGAATATCTCCTGAATATTTACCACCTGTTTTTTCTTTTCTTCCAGCAGTTCTTCCGACTGTATCAATTCCTGAATGACTCTGCTCAGCAGCTCCTGCGCCTCTTCCGTTTTGCCGCCGCGAATATGATTCACGATCTGATGAGCACGCTCCTGATAATACCGATCCAGAAGGATATCCTCCTCATCCACCGGCAGCGCAGATTTCTCCCGGTACACCGCATATTTTATTCTTTCGATTCCCTCCTGCCAGGAATAGACAATATCTTCCAGGGAGAGATAAACCCGGCCATGCTCCACCTGTACGTTATATGCACTGGGCAAAAAGGCTTTCCGAATTTTTTGTTCCAATTCCTCCACAATATTTTTCAGCTGCAAAGCTGAACCATCCTTCAGACAAAGAACGATGGCGACCACATCGGATTCCATCGGAACCACCAGCCAGCTGGCGGGAACCGACGTATTTTCCACTACCTGACTCAGACTTAATTGAAACAGCTGTGCGTTCATGACCGATCCGATATTCTCCACATCCGTCTCTCTCTTGCAGGCCAGAACCTGATATCTGCTGCCATGCGTCCAGGGTTCTTTCCATGCCTCCTCCAAAGCGGACATCCCCGCTTCCTCCGCGGAACGGCCCTGCAGCAGCTTACGGAATACCTGCTCCAGGATATCTTGCTCAAATCGGTCCATGGTAGTCTGCAGGTTATTCTTTTCATCAATAGCCTGGAAGAAGGATAATTCCAAATAAGCCAGTTCATTTTGATTTTCCGGTACTTTTTCACTTTCCTCTCTCTGCTTCAGCACCAAATGAACCAAGTGATTAATGGGAGCATAAATTCTTGTCGTCACCAAATATGCACCTGCCAGTCCAATCAGAACAAATAAAACAATACCCGGCACCATCAGAGGAAGAAAAGCGGACCATAGCAAGGTAAAATCAGCCCGGTTTAGTTTTCTCAAAAATGACCATCCCAGCGTTTCATTTGCAACACAGTACCATTCTTCTTTATCATATTGTTTACAGTCTCTCGTATAAAGAAGATTTTCCTCCGAAAGATTTTGAATGGCTGCAGTTTCTCCGACAAGGCTCGAAGGAACTATCCATTCGTCACTGTCCGGATCCCAGATGTAGGAAGGAACCGTCTCTTCCAGCCAGCCTAACGTACGATACAGCTCCCCCAAATCAATTTCCAGAACCAGACAACCAACCGGTTCTGACAGTACCATATCCTGAATCCAGAATAAACGCGAATTCTCAAAAACTAACTCTGCCTGATTCCTGGATTCCGAAGGGAAGGAAGCCGTCTTCGACGGAACATGATTCTCTAATATTTCCCGGTCAGAAAATTCCTCCAGACTGCAGCTAAATTCTTTGGAAGAAAAAACCTGTCCCGATTGATAAGAATACAGCCAGATGGCTTCCGATAGTTTATTTTCCTGCTGGCTGCTTTTCAGCAATTTTATAATCTCATGCTCTCTTGCCGTGTTTTCCTCCCGAGGCGCCACCAGATAACTTACAACCTTTTCATTCCACAGCAGCTGATTTAAATCGGTCAGAAGCATGTCCATGGTCAGATTCGTCACCTCGCTGGTCTGTTCCAACATTTGAAGGTTCGTATCCGCCACTCTCTGTTGATTAACCTGCCTTAACACATGATTCAAAAAGCCAAACATCAACAGAATTAAAAATATAAGAAGAGCTAATAAGATCGTCAGTGTTCGATTGAATACACTGTTTTGTCTAAATTTCCTGATTTTCATATATCATATTCCCCTCTATCAGAACACCGTTCCCAATCCTGTATTTCACACCCAAAAGGACTTATCTTACGCTGTCGGCAGGAAATACATAACCAACTAATGCCTTTACCATCATATCACGATATGAAAATCAAAACAAGTTTTGCATCATGACATACCATTTACGCATAATAAATGGGATCCAAAATCAAGATTTCTCTATGATTCCGATTACTGTTCTCCGTTTGAAAATGAAAATAGCCCCCAGATTGTTATCTCCGAGGGCTATGCAGCATAGCTTAGATTGATTTTCTTATAGAATGTATCATTTCTGGTAAGTGCTGATCGTTATGTACACATCTCGTTCGCTTTTATTGAACAATTACCCAAGGCCAATCATGTTTCTTCAGATTAGCATCACGGAATACTAACAGATAGCTGTATCGATACATCTCTGTAATTTCATCCGGGGTGAGTTTCAGGAACTCTGCATAGCTGTCCTTCAGCTCCTGAAGATATCTATGCCACTCTGTCTTGTCATGGAATGCCTTGCGGTCACCTTTCACGAAACGTTCGTGCTTTTCAAACAGATCTGCATGGAAAGGATGATTTCCAAGCATAACATCAACCTTCTTATCCCATACTTTATCGATGGATTCCACAAAAATCTGCTGCCATCTTGCAATCTCAGCATCATTAAAGCCTCTGGCTCTCAGACGCTCTGTTCCCATAGAGGAGAAGCCAGCACCACCGTACAATCCAATACGATATCCACTGGGCGTTGTCCAGAAGTGAGACTGAACACCATCGGTATGACCGGGAGTTGTGATACATTCGATATCCGTATTGCCCAGCTTAATATGATCATAATCCTTAATCAGGACATCCGGGATAAATCCTTCATTGTACTTGTAATATCCATTTCCGCCGAAACCATAATCGCTGATGTTATAGCTGCGCTTCTGCATTCCCTTTAACATTGACGGAGCGTCTACGTCACCTACATAGGTAAGTGCATCCGGGCAAAGCTGCTTCAGCAGGAATACACATCCATAATGATCACCGTGTGCATGGGACAGGATAATCTTCTTAATATCCTTCGGATTAAATCCCAGCTCATAAATGCTTTCAATCAAAAGCGGGAAATACTCCTGGGTAGAGTTATCCAATAAGATCAGACCTTTGCCTGTATCAATCAGATATGCAGAAGTCCAGGTATTTCCAACATAATATACATTGTCAACAATACGGAAAGGTTCCTCTTTCAGCAGATATATATTCTGGTGAGCTTCATAGGAAGGATTCATATTGCCAAATCGGTTAAAGTTTTTGGTGAGGTAGGGTGCATCTAAGGGTACCAGTGTCATTCCGGGAGG
This sequence comes from Clostridiales bacterium, assembly GCA_029007785.1. Taxonomy (GTDB): domain Bacteria; phylum Bacillota; class Clostridia; order Lachnospirales; family Lachnospiraceae; genus UBA3305. Next base: position 21,268 of record JAQXIM010000143.1, read on the forward strand.
CGCCATATCATATACGTATGCGCGATTCAGTGCCTCGGTTACTTCATGAACCATAATGTTGCGCTTAGGTTCACAGACATTCGCTGTGTCATCACCTGTCATAACACCACGGGTATATAATTCATTGAAAAGAGGGTATGCTTTCTGGGAAACATCGGCAACATCTTTAAACTTATAGAGTGCAACCGTAGTCTTACCCTTCAGTCCCATTAACTTACCTAACATAACAAAAAAATCTTCTCTTGTCATGGTAGACTTCAGAGACATCTTCTTATCCCATTTCAGTGCCTTTTTGGCAATCAGGATCAGAACTGCCTTGGATTCTTTCGTATTCTTCCATCCATAAATATTCTTACTGGGTTTTACTTTATTCAATCCAGCTGCATCTACCACTTCAACAGCAATTTCTCCTAATAATGCATCGGGAGTAATTTTCTTAGCAGGTACTTCTTCGGAAGCATCCTTAGCTGTAGCAGCCTTCACTTCAACACCGCCTCCGGAGATCACAGAACCCAAACTTACAGCAACAACACCTGCAGCAACTCCCTTCATAAAGGTACGGCGTGTAATACCTCTCGCAATTTCTTCATTCTGATCTGAAGTTACATTCACTTTCTTCTCTTCCACGTTGTTTCCTCCTTTTGTAACTAATCAAATACTGTCTGCTGCGTATCATAGGCAGCTTATTCAACACATTCTTTACCTTTCTTCTTCATGGCATTATTGTATTTTTTTATCACTATTTTCACAAGTACACTTTTCTGTATACCGCTATAACCATTTGGTTATACCATGCAAAACGAACCTATTTTCAAAAAATGAATCATTTTTTGAAAGATCTGCGAAAGGTTTCACTTACTTAAAATGATTCCTTGAGAAACCATGGTGAATATGTATGATTGATTCAGAAGAGTAATACAAAGCAGGTGCATTTATGAAAACAAAAACCCTATACTATTTCCTTCAGCTTGCCCGGTTTGAAAACATTTCTCAGACAGCGGACTTTCTGAACATATCGCAGCCAGCATTAAGTAAGCAAATCCGCTTACTGGAAGAAGAATTACAAAGTCCTCTTTTTGATCGCTTTGGAAACAAATTAAAGCTCAATGCAATAGGCCGCCAATATTCCATTTATGCCCGTCAGGCACTGCAGCTTCTGGATATCGGAAAATGTTTTACAACATCCATGAAATATGAGATCAGCGGCAATCTGTCCGTAACATGCTTTACACCGGTTTCTGTTTTACTGCCGTGTATTAGCTCCTACTCCGAACTAAACCCGCATGTACATTTCAATCTTTATCAGTATACAACGGATACCGATACGATGAATTTTGACGATTGGGATTTTATTCTATATGCCAGTTTTGATCAGGCACCATTAAAAAACGGTACGTGGGAAACGCAGGAGATGTACTCCGAGAAAATATTTACTCTGATAGCTCCTACTCATCCAATGTATAAAGAGTTCAGGCATTCCGGCAATGTTCACTCACTCTCTGACTCCGCATTTATCACGCCCTTAAATAAAGGAATCCTTATGTCAGATCCCACACTTCAAATATGCAGAAACTATGGTTTTACGCCTCGTTCTATTTGTCAAACCAATGATTTGTTTATGAAGATTCAGCTAATCGCTCAAGGACTTGCGGTCGGCTTTGTTTCGGAGGGGGATTTAGGAAAAGCACTTGCTATTGCACCTGCACTTGAGGCATTTCCGGTTCCGGATTACTCTAATAATGTGTATCTTGTTCACAAAGGTCATCATCTGATGTCTGAAGTAGCAGCGGACTTTCTTCAATATCTTGAAAACTATATCAACGACTGAAAGGAGTTTCTCCGGGAAATATTTATGAAAGGGACGTATGCTTCCCTGGTTTTGACCAGAGCAGCATACGTCCCTTTTTGTTATTTGAAAGTGTTGATGAAGTCGAGAAATTCTCTGACCTTCTTCTTGCCCAGGGAATTCTCGAGTTCCTGAATAATGGTTTCTCTGCCTTCATTCAATGCCTGTTGTATCTCTTCGTTGGGATCGATAATTGTAAGTCCATGCTTTTCTGCGTATTCTACTGGTGACATCTCATGTTGCCAGCTGTCCGCGCTTAATTTCTGCAATGCTTTTTGTACTGCAGGCGGAAGCGAATTATATTCCTCAAGATTCATTACAACATTTCCAACGGCCATGCTATGATTTGTTCGGATTACATAATCAAAATTCTGGTTCTGCAGAATAGGGGTATATCCGGCATTCTCAATGGCAGTCATTCCCCCTTCCAATGCATTGATCTCTTTCTTTTGTAATTGATATCCCAGTTCATTGAATGGAATAAGTGTGACTTTTGCACCCAATGAGGACCAAAATATCTGATGATAGGAGTTGCTCATACTTCGAATATGAAGCTTGGTAAGGTCAGAACGATTTTCCAATGGTATGGATGACAGTATGGCTCCCATACTATGAATCTTTAAGTTCAGGATCGCCAGTCCTTGTGCCTGATAATATGGTTGGTACCAGTCAATAAGATCTTTGCTTGTTAAATCCGAATCGTAATTATAATCCGGAAAGAGTTCTGGAATGCTGAGCAATGCAAGCTCCGGCACTACATCCGTTCCAACGCTTGCGCCTCCTTTGAAAATGGAAATAGATCCGGACTGACAACCGCGGAGTAATTCCCAATCATCCCCAAGTACACCGTCGGGATAGGCAGCAATTTCGAGCACACTTCCATCTTCGCAGATATATTCCTCAGGAAAATCCAGAGAAGTACTGCTGGCAATGGATACCCGATAATGTGACGGTTCTGTCATAGATTTTTCCTGCGTCTCTGAGCTGATTTCTGAAGAGGCCACTTTCGATGATTCTTTCGATGCAGAACAACCGGTCATCACCAATGTCTGCAGGACTGCTAACGCTAGAATGAGGATTTTCCGTCTCATTGTGATTCCCCCCTGGTTTCGTATTCAGTGGCTGTCATGTCCCGATATTGTTTCGGTGTCTGACTGGTCAGCTTTTTAAACGTGCGATTGAAATGCTGAACAGTACAGAATCCGCATTTGAATCCCACATCACGGATGGGAAGTGATGTCTGAGCCAGAATCTTCTTGGCATTTTCAATGCGAAGTCGATTCAGGTAAGAGGTGAAGGATTCCTGCATATTTTCGTTGAAAAATTCGCTGAAATAACCAGTACTGATCCGCAAATGCTCTGCGACCATGGACGCACTAAGATCGGAGTCATTGGCGTTTTCCTGAATATATCGCAAAGCATCCTCCATATATCGGTAGCTTTTCTTTTTGGTGCTTTGCGTTAAAAGATTCATCTGATCCCGGAAGATTATAAGCATTTTTTCCTTCAAATCCGTGTCAGTCAATTCATAAAAATCCTGAGAAGTCAGGGAATAATGGAGCTGTTCGTCCTGGCTGCTGATGGTAAGCAGTTTTTCCAGAAAGGCTTCCTTCATACTGTCAAAACAGCATTTCTTATCTTCCACGGAAGAAACCGTTGTAAACAGTTCGTCCAGAGTCTGGGGAAGAAGTTCTGCAGCCAACGTCTGCTTCCCTGCCAAAACATAATTCACAATCTGAGCGGCGCGCTCCCGGAAATAGGCAGCATTAGAAGGTGTATTATCTTCCAATAAGATAGAAGAATTCTCAATATAGGTAGTATATCGCAGCTTCTGAACGCCTTCCTGCCAGGAAAGCAGAATATCCTCCAGATGAGTAAAACTTCGACCATGGACCAGTTGAATGGGAAATGCACTGTCCTGAAAGCTTTCCTGAAGCTTATTTTGCATCAAACTGACATTGCGGCAGAAATTTGACACAGACGAAATATCATCTCCTAAAACAATGGCAGTAGTATTAGCAGTCATGGGAACAACAAGCCATGAAGACACCCGAAAGTTCTTTTGAATCTGGTTTTCCAGCCCTTTTAAGAAAAGGCGTGAATCAGCATGTCCCAGAATACCCAAATCGTCTGAGCATTTCCGATGACAAACAACAACAAGATACTGGCGGCAATTCATCCAGGATTCCCTCAAATCAGCACCGATATTATCCCAACCGGCATCATCAAGAGACATACCTTCCATTACGCTGCGGAAGATCTGGACAAGAATCTCCTTCTCAAAACGTTCCATTGAAACCTGCAGCTGTTGACTCTCATCAATGGTCTGAAAAAAGGACAGTTGAAGGTAGTCGAATTCATTCTGTTGGTTGGGAACACTGTCACCGTTTTTCTCCAGTACCAGGTGAACGAGCCGATTGATCGGGGCATAAATTTTACCGGTAATCTGGTAAGCGGCCAGAAGGCCTATGATAATAAACAAGAGAATTCCGGGAATTAATCCAGGGAGGAGTGTGTGCAACGCAATCGAAAATTCGGTAGTGTATTCCTGAATATAGTACCAGTGAATTTCCGGGATATATACATAAGTCCAGAGGCTGCCGTCCAGTGAGATTTTCCCTTTTTCATTCAATCGCGACAAAGGAATGGATTCCGGGAGATGGGAAGATACAAGAGTCGAAGGTATCTGCAAACCATTCTCGTCATAAAAACCAGAGGAGAGTTCCAGATTATCAAGACCAAGATTCTGGTAGAGAGACTCCAGATTCAATTCAATATAAACACTGCCAATGGGTTGGGCCAGCACAAGATCCTGAACGAGAAATAATCTATGATCCTCTGAGATAATCTCCGGAAAAAGATTGTCATCATTCGGAAAAGAAAAATTCGGAGAAGGTGTGTGATTTCGAATCAGATCCGCATTCGGATAATCCTCAAGAGAATATTCCTTCCCATCCGAACAGAGGATGCTCTGGGTGTTGATGCTATATACCCACATGGAGAGAATCAAATCATTTTTACTGGATATGGTATTCATAAACTGAGCCAACTCATACTCTGTCTGTGGTGTGATATCTATGGGATTGATGAGATGGTGCAGCATATGCTCATCCCAAAGTGCCTGATTTAAATCAGAATTCAATAAACGAAAGAGAAGCGTTGTCATCTCACTGGTCTGCTCCAGCATCAGGGAATTCTTCTCTTTGGCACTCGATGACAGTGAATGCGATGTCACATATGATAACACAGCCAGGAACATAACCAGTAAAACTGTGAACAACAAAAGCAGCATAACGAAAGTCTTTTGGAAAACATTACTGGATTTCAAATACTTCTTTTTCATTCTAAACATAATGGCAAATTACCCCAATTATATGTAATAAGCAGCAGCTGATATCATTTTACCATGCATTTCTATGATTGACAAACGATACGAACACTGCTTCCATTTTTTTCATAAGAAAAATGCCTAATGATTGCTTATTTTAAGAATGAGTCCCCTCCTAACCTAAAAGAATAATCCATGCATCATTTACAATAAAATTATGACAACACAGGAAATATAAAAGCATAGATTCAAAACACCAGCCCGTAAGTGTAAGAAAAAAAGAGTTCCGCTTGCGGAACTCTCGCGCTGCCGCGCGGCTGCTCCTGCAGCCAAACTTCCATTGGAGCGGCATGCGCATCCTCCCGGAGATTTCTATGCAATAGGAACGGAGTTTCCTATTGCAAAAAAACTGCCGCTTCACATCTTTGTTGTGACAGCGACAGCTTCTGTCGTTTTTCATTTCTTATTGCACCCATGACTAATTGTTATGTTTTAAATTTTGTAATTCAGATTTTTCTTCTCGCAGACAGGGCATTCATCCCCACATACAGACCAACGGCAATCACAATAGAAGCAGTCAAGACTACATACATATTACTCATCTCTACTTGATTCCCCAGAAAATACAAATTGCAGTCTACACCATCTTTCATGCTCTCTACCGCCTCTGCCGGAAAGCCTATTGTTCTCATCTCTTCAAAAACACCTCGCAAAGCATGATTCCGCAGCAGTGAGGTTCCATAAGAACCGGGCAGGAAAGAAATCACCTTCTGAAGTCCCTCTGAAAAACTGGAAATAGGCATATAAGCACCGCAGATAAAACCATAGCCTGCACTGACAATCGTTCCAACCGCACTGGCCTGTCCGCTGGTAGAGAGCGGAAAGATGACACAGGAGGAAAGGGCTGTGCCAAACAGTACCAAAAGAACCACGTCAAGCAGCAGTGCTGCCACGTCTCCCGCAGCAAGAAACCAACCAACACGAGCCAAATACAACAGACATACTCCCACCGCTGCAAAACAGATCAACAGGGTAGAAATCAGGGTAGACAAATAATAGCTTAAAGCCAACGTACTGGATTTCAGCGGCGCAATAGTCAAATCCTGTCGGGCACCGCTGATCTTGTCCTGTACCATCAGCAGGTTAGAGCAGAAAGCAACCGTAACACAGCTCACCGCCAGCAGAGAGGATACCAACTGACCTCCTACACAGCCCCAGACCACCTTGTCCGATACTGCTGCACCTGCTGCTTCCAGTACAGAGCGGAAACTATCCTCATAGACATTGGCCAGAAACGTGCTGTAAAGCACCAATAGAATAATCGGAGTAATAAGGGAGGTAAAAAACATCCCCTTGTCCTTAAAATATAGTTTAATGTTGCGCCGAGTCAGCGCGCCAAGTCCCGTCATTTTTCTGTACCTCCTGTTAGTTTACTGCCTGTGACTGTCAGAAACACATCATCCATCTTTCCCTTGGTGATCTCATAGTCCTGAAATACTTCCGGATATTTCAGGATCAGCGCCGTTGCCGCAGCCGTATTCGGAACGGACACCCGATAGGCATCACGAAGCGGCGAATATGGAGCTCCAAGCTTCTGAATTTGTTTCTCCGATTGTCCATAAATTGTGATAAAGTCGCCGGTATAATTATTTTTCAGCATCAGCGGAGTTCCTTCTGCTGCAATGATTCCATGATTCAGAATCACAACATAGTCTGCATCTGCCGCTTCTTCCATATAGTGGGTCGTCAGAAACACTGTTAAATTTTCTTTTTGACGCAGTTCACCGATAACCTCCCAGAGCAGATTGCGGGTCTGCGGATCCAGTCCCGTAGTAGGCTCGTCCAATATTAATATCTTAGGTCTATGCAGAAGTGCTCTCGCAATATCGATTCTGCGTCTCTGGCCTCCGGAGAGCTTTCCCACACTTCGTTTCAGCAGATCATGGAAATCCAATAGATGCGATAATTCCTCCAGCCGACTCCGAAAAGCTTCTCCCCGGATGCCGTAAAGAGCTGCCCTGCTTTGAAGGTTATCCCGAACCGAAAGATCCTTATCCAAAACCGAATTCTGAAATACCACACCAAGATTTCTTTTAATAAGGTCAGGATCCGTATCCAGATCCGTTCCGCAAATGCATACACTGCCTCTGTCCTTTGGAAGCTGTCCGCAGAGAATATTTATTGTAGTAGACTTGCCTGCTCCGTTGACTCCTAAGAATGCAAACAATTCTCCTTCCTTCACCCGAAAACTAAGATCCTGTACTGCTTTCACATCTCCGAAGGATTTATGCAAATGATCAATTTCAATAATATGTTCCATGGTTTTCCTCCAATGATATTCTCCGTTTCGTTCTGTCAATATATCGAAAAATCTTTTGTACGAAATCATTATAACATGGGTTCCTCTGCGGTACTAGGCACTCTTTTCATGTACTTGTGTTACTTTTATAGGAGAAGGATGTCTGTTTTGCTTTTCTTTCACAGCATTCACATAACTGTAAGAACCATACAATTTCTTACTTTTGATTGTTTTATAAGTACGAATTGTTTTATAAGTACGAATTGTTTTATTAGTACGAACTCGTGCATATCTGATTGATATTCATACAGGATTCAGAAGAAAAGACACGATACTTCACTGAAAATCAGTGATATACCGTGCCTGCCTTTATTCCTTGAATGTATTTTTAACTACTCTGATAAAATCCATGATTCGGAAGTCCTGACCCGCACTTCTTCTGAAGTATACCGTCACCCTTCTTGCGAGATCCGGCTGTCGAATCGGTAAATAGTGCATCTGCGAATCATTTTTGCCCCTATACTTGATATTATTCAGCGATGCACTAATCAGACACGCCCCCAGGTTCGAGGAGGCCAGATGCTGCATCAGGGAATAATCTTCACATTCTGTAAGTTGTGAAAACTTCAATGAATTCTTTTCCAGATACTCTGTGACGAATCTGCGAACATAGCTTTGACTCGGTGGAAGGATCATGGGAACATCCGTGAACTCCTTCAAATCGATACCGCTGTTCTTCCAGGAATTCAGTGTCTTTTCATTCAATCCCGGGAAACAGTTCTCCAGAATTACGTCAGAAACCATCAATAACACATCCGAAGAGAACAAATCCACACCACAATACTCTCGATTCGAAAGATCTGATTTCTGATATACGATGATCACATCCAGCTGCTGATCCATTAGCATCTGCTTCAATTGCGAGCTGTTGGCTTCATGAATAGAGAATCTAACCGATGGATGGGACTCTGTAAATGCACTGATGGGAATCTCCTTCAGCAGAGATGAGGCATGAGGCCGCATACATCCGATTCGGATCTGAAGCTTATCTGAGTTCTCTATCAGCGGTCTTGCTTCATACAATTGGTTATGAATCTGCTGAATCTGTATGGCTGCATCATATACTTTTCTGCCATAGGAAGTCAGCGTCATCCTGCGATAGCCACGATCGAACAGAGTGACACCATAATACTTCTCAAGACGTGCCAGATATCCGGTTAGACTCTGCTGAGAGACATTCAGCCGCTTAGCTGCATGTGTAATATTGGCTTCATCGGCGATTATGATAAACTGATCCAGTGACGGCCGGTAATTCTGCATAACTCCCTCCATATGTATATTTTCCGGATTCCGGGATCATCAAGAGATTCTTTTCCTCTCCAACAATACAATCCGGATATATTATACACAACAGCTCGAAAGTTGTATATACATATTAAGTCGGACTATGTGATTACGAAATTACAACTTTCCATACAACCACTGATCTGTATATTTCTGTGTTGGTTTCCTGATTTTCATCCATCTGTTTTCCCGGATAATTCCGGTTTATAAGTTTTGTGAGATCTTTAATTATTTGAGTTCTTTAATTATTTGAGTTCTTTAATTACTTGAAGATTTCAATTACTTTAGATCTTTAGAGATTCGATCTCCAAATTATTTGAATTCGAAGTTCTGCAATCCATTTCTGTAAATCTCATTGATAACAGACTGAGCATGTTCCATTTCCTTCTTCCGGATAATCGCATCTCTATCACTTAAAATGGCAAGCATCTCATCCACAAGATCCTCAATCCTGGGATTGCTCACCCGATACAAATATCCCAGCATCCGGGTAGCAGTGTAATCTGTATTCATATTTTTGTATGCTATTTCTGAACAGAACTCTTTCGGATATCCTCTGCTGAGCAGAACCCGGTATAATTCATCGGTTCTTTCTGATGCCATAAATAATCACCTCTGTAATTTCGTTCCTCTTTACCGTCGGCAGAGAATATAATCCAGAAAAGGATGTGGCAAATACTGTTTCAGTTTTTCTCCTTGTTTTCTGCTAATCGTGTCCACTTACCAGACTATTGTACATCCTTACCTAACCATTGTACATCCTTACCCGACACTTGTTCAGCAAGTTTCTTTCTTTGTCTTCTCTCAATGGCAAGAGTTTCCTGAATTTCATCCATTCTTCTGTAAATGTCTGCGATTGCTTCCTGCTCATTCCGGGGACGTTCCGACGAGTCTTTTGAGTTTCGTGCAGCAATATCTTTTGCAAAAAGTTTAGCAAATGCCCATCTCACAAACGGCTGAATAAAAAATATCTGAGAAAAGAAAGCGAATGGAAAATTGAAACATATCAGCTTTAGCCAATTTGCCAAAACCGTCAAAATACGGAATCCGTTATAGTATGGATAATACATCCATGCGGCCAGTAAACTCATTAAGGGGCACATAATAAATACGGTACAACTAATGATAACCGTTTCGAATATCATGGGATGATTTCTCCTTGGATCAAACATCTTACTTGCCATTTTAAATGAAAGCGGGCTTCCAATGACACATTCAAGAATATATGCACAGCAAAATTCTATAATTATCACTGACCATATGGGAAGCATACGGCCAAACATGTAAACACCACCCTGATTGCTGATTGCCTGAAGCACACTGTCCGCATTATTGATTTGCATCAGAATACTTCCATTGACAACATAAAGGCTGTAAAAAACATATCCATGTACGGTTACCAGTACGGTGAGGAAAGCAAACACCATCCTCTGAAATTGATTTCTTGGCATATCATTTTCTCCTTTTTCCCAAACAAAAAACACATATGAGTCAACTATATATCTGATGGTCATTTTCATCTTTGCAGATTACATATTTACCGTGATCAGATTTACGTGCTGCACACCACATGTGTCGTTTATGTTTGCTGTTTAATAATTATTATTTAGTTCTGATTATTCTATCACAATTACGAATTTGATGTAAGTATAAATTACAAGATAACGAAACTTCCTGCCAAATATCCCATACTTAAATGGGATGCGAACGAAAAGAGCAGATATGCCTTATTTTGTTCCAAATCCCTGTTTTCCGTTTTCAAGTCGATTTTTCCATTACAAAAAGCCTCTTTTCTTTGATTCCTGGAGCAGCTTCGGTTGTATTTCCGGATAAGTCCATACATCCGGCATCCTATCGGTAATTACAATTCTCTCAATTTCACTATGCAGTTCTTGTTCAAATGCTCTGATATCAGCATAATACAGCATTCCAAATGTCTCTTCGCCAGCAAAATAATCTTCCGCTATAACCGAATACACACATATTGGCTTAAGATCAAAATCAACAGCTCCTGTTTCTTCGTACAATTCTCTTTTTGCTGTTTCCAATATTTTTTCCCCTGGCTCTCTATGACCTCCCGGAACTTCCCATGTGTCACGTTGTTTATGCTTACAAAAGACGTATTTTCCTTCTGTTTGAGCAATAATCACTGCAAATTTTAATAATCGCTCATCGATTTCTTCATAAAATCTCACCATCGCCATAGGTTTTCCTCTAATCACATCTTGAGTTTTATAAGTACGAGTTCTCACTGGAAACATTTTGTCGGAAGGAGTATGTATATGCAGCATCAGACCGGTTCGTTCAAAGAGGATTTCTCATAGGTCTGTTCTGTCCGCTGAATATCTGATGGATGAATATTGGAGCATAGAATTTTATAAAAGTTACTGTGTATCTCTTTGATTCGCTTCGCAGCTGGTACACCCTTTTCTGTTAAGTACAGAAATTTCATTCGCTTATCTTTCTCACTTCTGACAACCTCAACATAACCAATCTCTGTCAGCTTTTTCATAACT
>JAQXIM010000144.1 GCA_029007785.1 Clostridiales bacterium
TGGTTTATTCGAGTCATTGGTATCCGGATGGGGCCAAACCACATATTCTTATGTCGCAATCGATGCCTCTCAGGACGCAGACGCCATCACAGACCGCCAGGTCGCTCAGGTTATCGGAAGAGCTGACAGCGATGAGTATAAAAACAATCGACTGGGATATGAGATGTTGATCCAGGAATTGCTGCTTCGAATCACTTTTACTCTGGTTCTGTGTGGCATGGGAACGGTACTTAGCCTGATCATCTTTTGTCACCTGCAGGCTACCCGAAGACGGGAACAGCAGGCACAGTGGGAATTACTGATGTGCCTGGGGATGAAGAAACGTTGGAGACAGCGGTTTGCGATTGCAGACGCCATGATTCCTGCGTTGGTTGCCATCGGTATGGTTACATTAATCCTGAATCTATTTTACAATTATGTGCATAACATAACCAACATGCGGTTGGGGTGGAAGTTTATCTGGAATTTTTTGGTTGGTATTGATGTTTCCTGGTACTGCGTAATTTGTATCGTTTACCTGATTATTGTTCTATGTGCTATGCAGGTAAGCGGACGAAAAGTAACCGCCAAATAAAAATTAAATTAAACAGACGCAAAAATAAAAATGCCTGTTCCTGGGGCGAAAAGTATCAGCACACAGGAACAGGCATTCATTTATTTTTTATTATCGTGGAACAGCCATAGACTTAACGGAAGGCGGCAACCAGTTCCTCGGCATCCGTGTAGTTCTGTTCTTTCAGCTGGTTAATGAACCAGTCATCAATACCATCCACGGCTTCCTTGAAGGAATCGATATCGATATCTTCATAAGCGGTGAAGGTCATGCCATTCTTGGTTTCCCATCGTGACATGATTTCGTCATCACCGGAGCGGTTGATTTCGCGCTGATATTCAACGGCAAGCTGTCCGCACTCATCCACAACGGCCTGCTGTTCGGGAGTCAGACTGTTGTAGAGATCTTCGTTGATGCAGAAGAAGAGGCAGTCATAAATAGCATTCCACAGGGAGCAGTATTTCTGCACTTCCTGTACGCTGGCTGCATCGATGGCGGGCAAAGGGTTTTCTTCACCTTCTACCGTATTCTGCTGGAGAGCGGTATAGGTTTCAGACCAGTTCATGTTGGTGGCATCGGCACCCCATCTGCGATAGCATTCCATCAGCAGATTGGAGCCGGCAACGCGGATCTTCAGGTTCTTCATATCATCCACGGATTTTACTTCGTGAACATTGTTGGTCAGCTGACGGAAACCGTTTTCTGCGATACCCATGCAGTGAAGACCATACTCGCCCAGGATTTCCTTCATCTTTTCACCGGCAGCACCGTCGAATTTGGCATCGGCATCGGCTACGGAATCATACAGGAAAGGCAGAGAAACAACATTGAATCTCGGGTCAAAAGCGGAATAAATCAGGTTGGAATGCATGGAAATCTGTACCGGATCGCCGTTCATCAGAGCCTGAATCCCTTCGGACTGGTTACCGTTGGTCAGCTGGTCGGCTGCATATACATTTACCTTGATCTTGCCGCCGGTGGCCTGTTCCATGAGTTTGCCGAACATGCGTCCTCCTTCTGCCCAGGTGCTGGTTTCCGTTGTGGAGCAGGCGAAGTTCCAGGTCATTTCCGGCCAATCCAGATCACTGTGATCGGCTACTTCATAGGTTGTTTCTGCTTTGGCATCGGCAGTAAAGATATCTACCAATTCCTGGCCGTCGCTGTAACCCTGGCTGGCCAGTTCCTGAACAAACCAGTCTGCGACACCGGATACGGCTTCCTTGAAGGAATCGATATCAATATCTTCGTATTCCGTAATCTGGAGACCATTTTCTGTAGTCCAGCGTTCTTTGATTTCATCGTCGCCGGCACGGTTGATGTAGCGTTCGTAAGCAACCGCTTTCTGACCGGCTTCGTCCACAACGGCCTGCTGTTCGGGAGTCAGACTGTTGTAGAGATCTTCGTTGATGCAGAAGAACAGACAGTCATAGATCGCATTCCACATGGAGCAATATTTCTGCACTTCCTGTACGCTGGCTGCATCGATGGCGGGCAGGGGATTTTCCTGTCCTTCTACCGTATTCTGCTGAAGAGCGGTGTAGGTCTCGGACCAGTTCATGTTGGTGGCATCGGCACCCCATCTGCGGTAGCATTCCATCAGAAGGTTGGAGCCGGCAACACGGATTTTCAGGTTCTTCATATCATCGACGGATTTTACTTCGTGAACGTTGTTGGTCAGCTGGCGGAAACCGTTTTCTGCGATACCCATGCAGTGGAGACCATATTCACCCAGGATTTCTTTCATCTTTTCTCCGGCAGCACCGTCAAATTTGGCATCGGCATCTTCTACGGAATCGTAGATGAAGGGAAGAGATACTACGTTGAATCTCGGATCAAAAGCGGAATAAATCAGGTTGGAATGCATGGAAATCTGTACCGGATCGCCGTTCATCAGAGCCTGAATTCCTTCGGACTGGTTACCGTTGGTCAGCTGGTCGGCTGCGTATACCTGAACAGTGATCTTGCCGCCGGTGGCTTCTTCCATCAGTTTACCGAACTGGCGTCCTGCTTCTGCCCAGGTACTGGTTTCCGTTGTGGAGCAGGCGAAGTTCCAGGTCATTTCGGGCCAATCCAGATCGCTGTAATCGTCGATCTCACTGAAGGACTGAACATCCATGGAATCGGAGGTGCCGTTATTCTTGTCGGAAACGGTTCCGGTATAGCTGTTTTCACCGGAAATATTTGCCAGAAGCTTGGGCAGTCCTACGGAAGTTACAGGCACATAAGTAATCAGCAGCAGGATGGCCAGGCTGGCAGCCAGCATGGGAACCACGGCTTTGGAGATTTCCTGCAGGGTAACCTCCAGACCTTTTTTGATTTTGATACTGATAGCAACAAACAGGTTAACACCAACGGGAGGCGTTACCTGACCGATTGCCAGGTTAACCGTAGCCATAACACCGAAGGCAACCAGATCATAACCCAGTGCTTTGCATACCGGAAGCATGATGGGAATGAAAATGTACATAGCGGAGTTGGCATCAATAAAGCATCCGGCAATCAGGAAGATGATATTTACAATCAACAGGAAAGAGAACTGATTGTGGGCGATGCTGCCAAGCAGAGCAGAAGCGGCATCGGCAATACCGAATTTCGTGCAGACAAAGCTGAACAAAGATGCGCAGGCAACGATGATCATGATTCCGCCGGTTGTTTTGGCCGAGTCAATGATGATGTCCAGCAGATCCTTGAAGGTAACTTCACGGTAAACAACCATGCCGACAAACAGACCGTATACAACGGATACGGCAGCGGCCTCGGTAGGAGTGAAGATACCGCCGTAAATACCGCCAAGGATGATAACCGGCATCAGGAATCCCCAGAATGCATCTTTGAAAGCATCCCAGCGTTCTTTTGCAGTGGCTTTCTGCTGAGAAGGCTGAATATTTTCCTGTCTTGCCTTGATCATAACAACGATGACAAGGGCAATACCCATCAGGATACCCGGTACGATACCGGCAGTGAACATATCAGCGATGGAAACACCGGTGATGGATGCGTATACAACGAAAGCAATACTGGGAGGTATAACGATGGCGATGGAGCTGGAGGTTGCCATGAGGGCCGTGGCGAAGGGTGCGGAGAAACCGCCCTGCTCTACCATGGCAGGAATCAGAACAGCGCCCAGAGCAGCTACCGTAGCGGGACCGGAACCGGAGATGGCACCGAAGAAGCAGGCTACGATAACGCATACGATGGCAATACCGCCGCGTCTGTGTCCAACGCAGGTGTTAACGAAACGGATCAGTCGTTTGGAAATACCGGCTCTTGCCATGATGTTTCCCGACAGTACGAAGAACGGGATGGCCAGCAGCAGGAATTTACTGATACCGGAGTACATATTGGTGGCTACGATGGTCAGAGAGGTGCCGGAATAAAGGATGGCACATATGGAAGACAGACCAAGGCAGATACTGATCGGTACACCTAACAAAAGAAAAATAAAGAATGAAACAAATAAAATGGCACTGATCATTTGTCACTTTCCTCCTTTTCATGGTTTCCCTTGAGTACATCCAGGCAGTTCTCGATGAAATGGAGAATCATGCAGCCTGCACCGATGGGTACAAAGGACCAGAAAATCCATTCCGGCCAGTTCAGAACGAAGGTTCTCTTTCCGTTTGCCAGCTGGGTCATAACCTTGTCCATACCAAATACAAATAAAATAACCGTGAAGGCTATGGAAAGTACGGTAATCAGCACAACAGACGGTTTTTTTAGTTTGGCAGGCAGACGGTCGGTAACAAGAGTCAGACTAACCAGTTCTCCTTTGCGGCAGGCAAGAGCTGCACCGACCAGTGTAATCAGTACAAAAATAGCTACGACCAGTTCCTCGGTAAAGGACCAGGAACGATGGATGACTTTACGTGAGAATACATTTCCCACAGTCAGGACCAGGATCAGGATGGTGGACAGAATCAGAATCAGTTTTTCCATAGATGCGATCACGTCCATAATCTTTTTGTAGGTTTTCATTTGTTTCCCCCTCCTATATTTTTTTCTGGTTTCAAAATGAGTGTGACTGTCTGGTAATATCCTTACAGTTGGGTAAAGGGTAAGGTGAAGTATCTTTACCAAATCGGATCAAAAGTGAAAAGGAGTTCTTCCTTTTTCGTTTAGAGACAATAAAAAAACCGCCCCTAAACTAGGGACGGATCAATATCTCCGTAACCACCCTGTTCCGATGATGAAACAAGCACGATTTTGCAACGTACCAGCATACGCGTCTCCTATAACGGGGAGCGGCCGTGGAGACCTACTTACATTCGTGTTCGGAATCTCTTCTCAGGGAGGATATTCAAAACAGTTCTGCTGCCGCTTTCCACCAGACACGGCTCTCTGTAAGTCAGAGCTCTGCTTCTACAGATTCCCTTCATAGAATTTGCCTATTGATTTTAATAAATCGATTTTATTTTATAATAGCCGACAGTATTTGTCAAGAAATTCATCAATAAGAATTTTTTAAAAATAAAATATCAATTAATTAAAGGTACTTTCATATACATGAGCCAAGGAACACAGGGATCCCTGCATGTGTTATTATGTCCATGGAACATTGGTTTCATTTTTCAGGTAACCCATGGACTTTCAGATACTTTATTGTTCGAAGGAAAAGGAAACTCTTCCAAAAACGGGAAAAAAGGTGATGTCGGAAAAATACCGGCAGTCACCTTTTTTCTTTTGCAGAACTTTGAATTTATTTTGAGGAGAGGAAAGTTTATCAGGCAAGGAGATCCCAGAGCTGACGAATGGTATGTACGGGGATCTGACCGGGAGCACTGGCTTCCGTTCCTACAACGAAGCTCATATCACTGCCGTACAGATCGCCGATGACACGGGAGATTTTTCCCTGATCTGACATGGACATGGTAATCATAGGCTGAGTCACATTTCCGGTACGTGCCCGGTAGGTGGCTGTCATGAGCTTCATTACATCTTCAAACGTCTGAGGCATAACGGCTAATTTGGGAATGTCTGCCCCGGCAGCCTGTTCCTGTTCCAGAATGGAAACCATCTCATCGATGGAAGGGGTCTGCTTGAAATCGTGGCAGGACAGGATCAGTCTGGCACCGTGTTCGGTACAGCACTGGCGGACTTCCTGAATGAATTCCGGTTCATTGCAGGCCAGCTCCACATCGATGATATCCACCAGATCTGTTTCCAGGCAGGCCTTAATGGTAGCCAGTCTCTGTTCCTGGGTCAGCTCCCGGGCTCCGCCTTCGGCTTTGTGGCGCAGGGTGAAAATAATGGGAATATTTTCTACCAGGGGGCTGATTGCTTTCAGGGCATCGGCGGAAGCAGCAGGATCGCCGGCTTCTTCAAAATAGTCGATGCGCCATTCAATGATATCCGGGTTCATGGCAGCAATAGCGGTGGTATCGGCAATCAGACCCTCCCGGGTTGTGGGAATCATGGGAATGCATGCCAGTACACTGGGTCCGCCGAATTCTTTTCCTTTTACCGTCACTTTATTGATACTTTCTAATTTTTTCATAATCATTCCTCTGTATCAGACCGTGATTTCCTTCTGCATCGGAGGGAATCGGTCTCTTTCTTTCTTAAAATTTCAGGCCATATGCCGTACCATGAGTGTTTGTGAGGTGTTCCGGCTGGCGAATATTACTATAGCACAGAGAAATATGAATGTAAATAATGATTATGATGAAATTAATTCATGAATCAAACGATTTATTTGACGGAAAGATGGGGGATCGTCTATACTGGAGAGGAATTATGGCAGGCTGGAGGAGGAATGGAATGAAGATAATACATACAGCAGACTGGCATCTGGGGAAAACTTTATGCGGAAGAAGCCGCAGAACCGAGCAGGAAGAGTTTCTTGAATTTCTGGTGCAGGAAACCGAATCCTATGAAGCAGATCTGATCCTGATTGCCGGAGATATTTATGATAATGGAAATCCTCCCGCCTGGGCTGAAGAATTATTTTACCGTACGGTAATGCGGCTTTCCGGAGATGGAAAACGTTTGGTTCTGGTCATTGCCGGCAACCATGACAGCCCGGAACGGCTGGAGGCGGCGATTCCTCTGGCCCGGAAACATGGCATTATTATCTGTGGTTATCCTCGTACCGTAACTCCGGTGGGTGCTTGCGGAAAGCAGGAAGTACTACAGTCGGGAGAAGGCTGGATGGAAGTGAAGGCAGGCAGGGAGCATGCCGTGATTCTCACCATTCCCTATCCCAGCGAGAAGCGGCTCAATGAATTTCTTTATCCGGAAGGAACGGAAGAAAAGAAAGCGGCAGCTTATGCGGAACGAATGAAGGAAATGCTGGATGGGCTGGCTGTTCATTTTCGGGAGGATACGGTGAATTTGCTGGTCACCCATCTTTTTGCCATGGCATCTCTGCCGGGAGGATCGGAGCAGGGAATCCAGCTGGGCGGAAGTTATCTGATTGATGGCAGAATCCTGCCTGCCCGGGCCCAGTATATGGCATTGGGTCATGTTCATCGTCCCCAGACGATTCCCGGAACGAACCATCGTGGATGGTATGCAGGGGCTCCCATGGCCTATCATCGGCAGGAAGCACAGATTCCCGTTCACAGTTTTTATCGTCTGGAAATTCACCCGGGAGAATCCGTTCTGCCGGAGGCCGTACCGATTCCCTGCAGCAAACCCATTGTATCCGTACATTGCGTCGGTATTGAGGCGGCAAAAGAATGGTGCAGAGACCATCGGGAGGAAGACTCCTGGGTTTTTCTTGATGTGGAGACGGATCGGTATATCCGCGAAGAGGAAATTCGGGAAATGAGAAAAGATAAGGATGGACTGATCGAGGTGCATCCCATCTTTCCGGAGCAGGGAGAAGAAGAGTCGGAAGAATGCCGGAGAGAGAAGAGTTTTGAAGAACAGTTCCGGGAATTTTATCGGGGAGAAAAGGGAGTGGAAGCAGCTCCCGAGCTGGTGAAGCTTTTGCTGGATGTATTGGGAGAGGAGGAGACGGATGAGACCGCTGCTGATGAAAATCAAAGGGATTAATAGTTTTTCCGAGGAACAGAGTGTGGATTTCCGTGCTCTGACACAACAGGGATTTTTTGGGATCTTTGGTCCTACGGGAAGCGGGAAGTCCACCATTCTGGACGGAATTACTTTAGCTCTTTATGGGGTCATAGCCAGAAAAAGTGCCAATTTCATTCATACAGGAGAGCGCCGGGGCTATGTTTGCTTTGAATTTGCCATTCGAAGGAAGAACGAACATTGCTATCGGGCGGAGCGGGAATTTCGTCTGGATGAAAAGACTGGTTCGGCTCGGGCGGGCCGCTGTCTTCTGACGGATATTACCGGGGAAGAGCCGGTGATTCTGGCAGATTCGGTCCGGGAAATGAATCGCTGCTGTCGGGAAATCATCGGTCTTTCTTCCGAGGATTTTCTGAGGACGGTGGTTCTTCCCCAGGGAAAATTCAGTGAATTTCTGGAGTTGAAAGGCAATGAAAGAAACAATATGCTGGAGCGTCTTTTCCGCCTGGAACGGTATGGTGAAGAACTTTCTGCCCGTCTCAAGCAGCGCAGTGCTGCCGTGAAGGAAGCTCTGGCCAGATTATCCGGGGAAGCTCAGGCATATGGAGAACTGGATGAAACCATTCTGGCAGATAAGAAAAAGGAATGGGAGGATCTTTGCCGGAGAATGACAAAGACGGAAGAAGCCGGCCGTCAGGCCCGTGAGCTGGCAGAGCAAGCCAGGGAGGTGAATGGACTTCAGGAAGACTGGAAACGGGCTTGTCTGGAAAAAGACAGCCTGGAAGCAGACAAGGACAGAATGGAGGAACGGCAGGAACGTCTGCTCCGGGCAGAGAAAGCACTGCCGGTACTGGCTGCCTGGGAAGAATTCTGCCGCTGCCGGGATCGCCGGGAGAAAACAGCAGCCACAGCGGCAGAATGTCAGGGAAAAAGGGAAGCTGCCGGAGAAAAACTGCAGAAAGCAAAGCAGAAGCTGGAAGAAGTCCTGACGAAAAAGGATGAAAAACTGGAGCTGCTGGATGAAAAGAGGAATCGTCTGAAGGATACGATACGAATAGAGACGGATCGGGAAGAGGCTGCTGCCGCTGTCAGAAAGTGGAATGGTGAAAAAGTTCAGGCAGAATCCAGACTTTCTCTTTGTCAGCGGCAAGAGGAAGAAAGCCGGGATGGAAGCCGAGAATGCCGGGAACGGATGGAGGCAGCGGAGCAGATCTGGAAAAATGTTCCGGATCGGAGTCAGGACAAGCTGCTGGCAGAAGAAGCTTTCCGTTGGGAACAGGAGACAGAAAGCTGGCAGAAGGAAAAGTCCCGGTGGGAAGCGCAGCTGCGGACAGACAAAAAAGAAGAACAGCAAAGTCAGGAGAAAATCATTTGTCTCCAAGGTGAACTGGAGGAAGCAGTAAGGCACTGGGAACAGGCGAAAACAAAACGGGAAGATGAATTTTTTTATCGGTGGAGACACCATCTGGAGGAAGGAAAGCCATGCCCTCTGTGCGGAGCTCTTCATCATCCTGCGGCGGGTGAGCACTTTTCGGAAAAAAATGTCCCGGGTGACCGATTTGGGGAAAGTATTCCGGAGAAACAGCAGGAAGAAAGCTGTTGGGAGGAGAATCTTCAGGATAAAAACCGGAATGATAATTTGTCGGGAGAGAGCTTCTGGGAAGAAAAACAGCGGACTCTTCGGGAAGAACTGCTTCGACAAACCTGGCGTCGAGAAAAGCTGGAGGAACAAATCCGGGAGCAGGAAGAAGAAATTCGAAAAAAGGAAGAGGAATACCGACGGATAAAAGACTCTTGTGATCGGCGAAAAGCAGAACTGGACTGCGGGGATCTGGCCAGGTATCTGGAGCATCTTCGAAGACAGGAAGAAGAAAAAAAGAAGGCTATGGATCAGTGGGCCCATTGGAGTCAGGAGCTTTCCGGGAGACAGAAGGAAGAGGAGATTTTTCGAAGGGAAAGCCAGGAAGCAGAACAACAGCTGGAAAAGTGCCGTCTGCAGCTTCAGATATTTACGTCCCGGGAGGAGGAATGTCAGAAGACGATCCGGAATCTTTGGGAGAATCCTGCTATTCAGGACTTTCCTGCTTTGAAAGAATGGGAGAGTATGCTGAGGCAGACGGAACAGGAAAAGGAAGAGCTGCTCTGCCGGGTTCAGGAGGCCGAACAAGAGTATCAGCATGGTTTGGATGAATGGAACCAATGGACACTCCGGAGCAACACCTGGATGGCCCGAGAGGAAGAACAGAAGCAGGCGGAAACCGCGGCAGAAAAACATCTGGAGAAACTTCTGGAACTCCAGGGATTTGAGCATCGGGAAGAAGCGGAACAGTCTCTGATGACAGAAAAAGAGATTCAGAAAGAAAAGGCGGAGATGGAAGAGTTCAGCCGGAACTGGGAGAAAAATCAGGGAAAACTGGCAGATCTTCAGGAAAAATTGAGAGGACGCCGGGTGACAAAAGAAGAACTGGCAGAAGCTGAAGCAGAGGAAAGACGTCTTCAGGATCAATATAAGGCAGAGGAAAAGCAGGAAATCCGAATTCGGAAAGAATGGGAAGATATGGAAGAACGCTGGACAAAACTCCAGAAGATAAAAAAACGGGAAAAGGAGCTGCAAAGTCTGGAGGATCAGCTGGAAGAACTGAGAAAGCTGTTTGCAGGAAAGAAATTTGTCCAGTATGCAGCCATGGAAAAGCTGCGGTATGTGGCTCTGGAGGCTTCCGGAATTCTCTATACGGTTTCTGCCGGACAGTATGGGCTGGAGACCGGTGAGGAAGGAACCTTTTTCATCCGGGATTATCGGAATGGAGGCTGTCTCAGGGATCCCTCTACCTTGTCCGGTGGGGAAACCTTCCTGGTATCCCTGGCCTTGGCATTGTCCCTTTCCAGTCAGATTCAGTTGACAAACCAGGCACCTCTGGAGCTTTTCTTCCTGGACGAAGGTTTCGGAACACTGGATGAAGAAAAGCTTCATGAAGTCCTGGATGCCCTGGAACGTCTGCCGGGCAGCCGAAGGACCATTGGTCTGATCAGTCATGTTTCCGAGATTCAGAACCGGGTTCCTGTCCGTTTGATGATATCCCCGGCTCAGATCGGAGGAAAGGGAAGTCAGATCCGGCTGGAACAAAATGGATAATGTGATTATGCCGTATCGGTAAAATGAAAGAAACCGCTGTATTAGCGAACCAGAAGAAGGCCGAGAACGGCGGAAATGGCGATGAGCACCGGGATGCTGAGCTTACAGCGGATCATTAAGACAAGAACAACAACAGCGATAAAGATGCTGGTCAGATAGGGAGCTCCGTTGATGAGATAATTGGTTTGGCTCAGGGTGATCATAACGGAAAGAATGAGACCGATGCAGACCGGCCGGATTCCATACATGGCATGCTTCATGACGGTGCTGCTGCGGAATTTTTCATAAAAAATACCAACCAGTACGCAGACGGTGAAGGTGGGGGACAGCATTCCCATGGTAGCGGCAAAGCTCCCGGGCAGTCCGGCCAGCCGAAGGCCGCAGAAAGTGGCGATATTCAGTCCCAGAGGGCCAGGTGTCATTTCGGCAATGGCTACCAGATCGGAAACCTCGGCAGCCGTCATCCAGCCATGGCTCAGCATTTCCTGATTAATCAGGGGAACCATGGACAAGCCTCCGAAGGAGGTAAAACCGATCTGCATAAAAGACAAGAAAAGCTGAAGATACAGAATCATGATCAGGAACGCTCCTTTCCGGATTTTTCAGGGGAGGAGGAAGGAGACTCCTCCTCCGGGCGGCGGCCCAGGATGACAATGCCAACCAGAGCTCCGATGATTACAAGAAGAATGTTGTTGGCGTGGAAGAAAAGGCAGAGAACCAGAGCAAGAATGGTAATCAGATAGCCGATCCGATCCCGATAAGCACTCTTTGCCATCTTGAGGCAGGCATGGCCGATGATGGGGACGACGGAAGCTCTGACCCCCACCATGGCCCGGGAAACGTAAATGTTGTCCCGGAATGACTGGTAGAACATGGTGACAATGCTCAGAATCATCACCGGCGGAACCAGCATTCCCAGAGTAGAAGCCACACCGCAGAGGGTTCCCCCCAGGTGATGGCCGAACAGATAACTCACATTGCCGATCATGGTACCGGGGAGAGACCGGCCCACGGCGGTGAGATCCAGAAGTTCTTCATCGGAAATCCAGTGTCTTTTCTCTGAAAATTCTTTTTGTATCTGGGCAACAATATTCCAGCCGCCGCCGAAGGTAAACCATCCGATCCGGAAAAAGAAGAAAAACAGCCGGCAGGCAAGAATTCCTTTGTCTTTCCAGGTCATATTGTGATAAGGCTTCATGGGAAATCTCCTTTTTATGCTTATGATTGTAGGTTATCTGCTGTCGAAGAAGCAACCGGCAGCTGATGACGGAAAAAGTGAATCTGGAAAGGAAGTGCGATAAAAAAGGTCAGCAGATCCGATCCGGGCTGAACCATTTCCACACCCACCAGTCCCAGGGTGACCGGAAGCAGGAAAACCAGCGGAAGGAAGCAGACTCCCTGGCGGCAGCAAGCCAGAAAAGTAGCCGGTTTGCTGAATCCCAGACACTGATAAATCTGGTTGACATAGGTGGAGTAGGCCATGAAAGGCATAACCATGCAGACGAAATAGAGAGCCTGGGTGCCGATTCGTATTACTTCAGCATCATCGTGGCGAAACCAGGCAATGACCACAGAAGCATGCAGGGCCAGCAAAACAGCAGCAGTGGTACAGATTACCGTTCCCAGTCTGGTGGCAAAGAGGAAGGCCTGGCGTACCCGAAGGTTGTTTTTGGCTCCGTAATTGTAACCGGCCACCGGCTGAAAGCCCTGACCAATTCCCAGAATAATGTTTCGCACCAGAAGATAGATTTTGTTGGAGATCGTAATGGCTGCTACGGCAGCATCTCCAAAAGCAGCCGCCTGAATATTCATCAGAGCGGAGGCAAGACTTGCCAGGCCCTGACGGCAGATGGTGGGCAGTCCTGTACGGAAAATCAGAAGATAATCCTGGGGAGAACGGCTTACATGGCGAATTCCCAGCTGAACGATGCTTTTATTCTGAACAAAGACAAAGATCAGGATCAGAAAGCTGATCAGCTGACTGATGCAGGTGGCCATGGCAGCACCGGAGATTCCCATATTCAAAGAAAAGATAAAGATGGGATCCAGAATCATATTTAAAATGCCGCCGGAACAAAGGCCCACCATGGCCAAAACAGCCTCACCTTCGGAACGAAGGATGTTATTTAAAACGAAGGAAGCACACATTATGGGGGCAGCTGCCAGAATATACTGACCGTAGCTGCAGGAATAAGGAAGCATGGTATCGGTAGAGCCGAGAAGCTTCATAAGAGGCTGAAGAAAGATTGTGCCAAGAATCATCAGGAGTACACCGAAGGCCAAGGCAGCGGCAACGGCACTGCTGGCATAGCGGCAGGCATCCTTATCTTTCTTTGCACCAAGGCAGCGGCTGATCAGACTGCCGGCACCCATGCCGCAGCCCATGCCAACGGCCTGGATCAGTGACATCAAAGAAAACACAACGCCAACGGCAGCGGTTGCACTGGTATCAATCTGGGAAACAAAGTAAGTGTCTGCCGTATTATATATGGTAGAGATCAATTGAATACAGGTAGTGGGAATTGCCAGGGAAAGAACCAGCCGCGGCATGGGTGTCTCCAGCATTCTTTTGTGCTGTTCTTCTTT
This sequence comes from Clostridiales bacterium, assembly GCA_029007785.1. Taxonomy (GTDB): domain Bacteria; phylum Bacillota; class Clostridia; order Lachnospirales; family Lachnospiraceae; genus UBA3305. The sequence continues at coordinate 13,248 of JAQXIM010000144.1, forward strand.
TGTAAGAATCATGATAAATACTCCTTTAAAACAGGCTTTCTCTTGTTCAGAGAGAAAGGCTTTCTTCCTGCGGTTATTTCTGGTTGTTGTATTTTATCAGGGAAATATTACACCTTAAAGGAGAGATTGGTCAACAAAATGTGAAATAAAAAAAATGAATGAACACATGCAAAAAAGTATGGAGAGATACGGGTATTGATTTTCCTGAAATTGTTCGATACACTGTATGGGACAGGATCGGAGACGGTCTGAAATTGGTAGAAAGAGGGAGAATGAAATGACAAGAGAAGAATTTGCTTCCCTGGCAGCCAAGGGAACGATTATATTAGACGGTGCAGTAGGTTCCAATTTGTATCAGGCAGGAATGCCTCGGGGAATCTGTACGGAAGAATGGATTCTGGAACATCCGGAACCTATTCAGAAGCTTCAAAGAGAATATGTCAAAGCAGGGACGAACATTCTCTATGCTCCTACTTTTGCAGCCAATCGGGTTACGTTGAAGGGATTCTGTCTGGCAGATCGGCTGGAAGAACTGAATCGGGGCATTGTTCAGATGACAAAAGAGAATCTGGCAGGAACGGGAGTTCTCATTGCAGGCGATCTCACCACTACGGGGCAGCTTCTGGAACCCCGGGGAAATATGTCTTATGAAAAGCTTCTGGATGTTTACCGGGAGCAGATTCAGGTTCTGGCGGAGGCCGGTGTGGATCTCCTGGTGGCAGAAACCATGCTGAATGTGGATGAAACCATGGCAGCTGTGGACGCGGCCATGGAAGTCTGCGATCTTCCCATCATGTGTACCTTGTCTCTGAATGCAGACGGAACAGCAATCTATGGAGGAACCGCCGTGGAAGCGGTGGAGACTCTGCAGGCCATGGGAGCATCTGCCGTGGGACTGAACTGCTCTGTGGGACCGGATCAGCTGGTTGCCGTTGTCCGTTCCATGAAAGAAGCTGCCCAGGTGCCCATTATTGCCAAACCCAATGCAGGCGTTCCTGTGATCAATGAAAAGGGAGAGGCTGTTTATCAGATGACACCGGAGACATTTGCAGGACATATGGTGGAACTGGTAAAGGCAGGCGCCGGAATTGTGGGAGGATGCTGTGGTACCTCACCGGCATATATCCAGGCATTAAAAAGAGCGTTGGAATAATTACAAATATATTAACAATATGTTAAGCATAGAGAAGCTATTGAAATTTAAGAATATGGGATGGTATAATTGTGTCAATTGATGTTGGACCCATTGGTTGGGCAGCTCATTTCATTACAAGGCATGGCAGGACCATCCGGTATTGAAGCAGATGTGGGAGTTTGGATGAATACCAGAATATATTGTTTGAATGAGAATCAGGAGGAAAATCGGGAATATCTGGAAGAAGCAGCAGCTGTTCTTCGGGAGGGCGGTTTGGTCGCTTTTCCCACTGAGACGGTTTACGGACTTGGGGGAAACGGACTGAATCCGGAAGCATCCCGGAAGATTTACGAAGCCAAAGGAAGACCTTCCGATAATCCTCTCATTTTACATATTGCCCATCGCAGGGAACTGGATTCTCTTGTGAGCAGGATTCCGGAGGAGGCAGAATTGCTGATGAAGAAATTCTGGCCGGGTCCCATGACATTGATTTTTGAGAAGAGTGATCTTGTTCCCAGGGAGACAACCGGCGGATTGTCTACCGTGGCGATTCGGATGCCCAGTCATCCCGGTGCCCGAGCACTGATTGAGGCAGCCGGCCTGCCCATTGCAGCACCCAGTGCCAATCTTTCCGGAAGACCCAGCCCTACGACTGCCCGTCATGTGGCAGAAGACTTAGATGGAAGAATTGATATGATTCTGGATGGAGGCCCGGTGGAGATTGGTTTGGAATCGACCATTATTGATGTAAGCGGTTCTGTTCCCATGATTCTGCGCCCGGGCTATATATCCCAGGAACAGATCCGGGATCTGCTGGGAGCCTGTGAATGGGATCCGGCAATTCTGAAAAAGCCGGGAGAAGATTTTCGTCCAAAAGCACCGGGCATGAAATATCGCCATTATGCACCGAAGGCAGAGATGGTGATTGTAGAAGGTGAATGGGAAAGGGCAGCGAAAGAGATCTGCCGTTTGGTATCAGAGCAAAAAAAGCTGGGGCGCAAAGTGGGGATTCTCTGTGGGGAAGAAACGCGGAAATGGTATACGGAGGGACTGGTAAAAACCATTGGAACGCGGCAGAGGGAAGAAACCATCGCCCACAATCTTTATTATTGTCTGCGGGAATTTGACGAGGCAGACGTAGATGTGATATACTCAGAATCCTTTGGGGAAGGGGCTCTGGGAGCCGCTGTTATGAATCGCTTGCTGAAGGCGGCTGGATATCGTGTGATTAAGGTATGAAAACATCAACGGGGGCAGGAGGAGAGAATGGATCAGATAAAACGAATTTTATTTGTATGCATGGATAACACCTGCCGCAGTATTATGGCAGAAGAAGTTATGCGAAGTGTATGCCGGGACCGAAAGCTGGAGATTGCTTCCCGAGGATTAATTGTTCTCTTTCCGGAACCGCTGAATCCTAAAGCCGTGGCGGTGCTCACTGGAAATCAGATGGCACCACAGAAGGAATGCTCCGAAGGACTTCAGGAATCTGATATTACAGAAGGTACGCTGATTCTTACCATGACGGAGAAGGAAGCCCAGATGGTAAAAGAAAGCTTTCCCATGGCGGAAAATGTGGTTTCTCTCGGTGCCTTTATCGGAAAGCCAGGAGATATTACGGAACCCCATGGAGGAAGTCTGGCTGATTACGGGGCTTGTTATGAATATATTGATCTGATGGTGAAGCTGGCGGCGGAAAGTCTGTTTCGCAGTGAAGACAACGAAGAAAAACAGAAAACAGAAGACGAATAGAAGACGAATAGAAGACGAATCGAAGATATATCAAAGATAAATCAGAGACAAACAGCTGAGATTGAAGAAAACAGGGAGGACGATAACAATGATAGCGATTGGCAGTGATCACGGTGGATTTGCATTAAAGCAGGAGGTAAAGGCATATCTGGAAAAGAACGGTCTGGAATATAAAGATTTTGGCTGTTATGATGAGACATCCTGTGATTATCCGGAGATCGGAAGAATGGTGGCTCATGCAGTGGCCGATGGATCCTGCGAAAAAGGAATTGTAATTTGCGGAACCGGTATTGGAATTTCTATTGCTGCCAATAAAGTAAAAGGAATCCGTGCCGCACTCTGCACCGATTGTTTTACGGCACAGGCAACCAGAGAACACAATGATGCCAATATTCTTGCTCTGGGCGGTCGTGTAGTCGGACCGGGGCTGGCATTAAAGATTGTGGATACTTTTTTGAACACTCCTTTTTCCGGAGAAGAACGCCATATGCGCCGGATCGAGAAGATTGAAGAGTAGATCGGATCCTTGGCGCAGCTGTTTTGCAGGAAGAGATCAATCCTTTGTTCCGAAAAACAGCGGCAGAATGATGTTTTGACTGGGAGAATGGCATGAAGAAGATTTGGAAAAGGCTGCTGGTGCTGTGCGGAGTTTTTATCGCTGCAGCGGCAGCCTTTGCTGTGTATTTGCACTTTTCAGACGAACCGGAAGAGACCATACAATATGAAACCTGGGGAAATCACACTCTTCCCATTCTTTCGGGAATGGCAGAGGGACGAACCATCAATTTCCTTCAGGGCTTTGTGGATCAGACGGATTATACCGTGACCGAAGGAACGGTCATGCCCATGGAAAATGACGGCAGTCTGGATCTGAATGTACAGCTTTATGGAAATACGCTAAAAGAAATATCCTGGCGTCTGGAATCAAGAAGTGGAGAAAAGGTGCTTGCCGAAGGAAGGATTTCCCAATGGAATACGGAAAACGACCAGGCTTCCTTTACTCTGGAATTGGGAGAAACCCTGGCAGCGGATACCGACGGACAGCTGGTTCTTTCTCTTGTTCTGGAAAATGGAAAAGAAGCAGATTATTATACCAGGGTTCGCCGCAGTGAAGATTTCCATTTGTCAGAGCTGATGGAGTTTGTCATGGATCTTCATGAGGCTGCCTTCGATGAGACAAAAGCGGAGACCTATGTTTCGAAATGGGAAACCAACAGTACTGCGGATCACAACACTCTGGCAGACGTCAATATTCATTCGGCGCTGGAGCAGCTTTCCTGGGGAGATCTTTCCCCTCAGATTCTGGGAGAGCCTTCCATCCGGATTCTGGAGCTGGATGGAACCTTTGGATCTTTTCGTGTGGATTATGAGATGACGGCAGCCGGTGAGGGCAAGGAAGAACGTTTTCTTGTCAGTGAATATTTCAGTGTGCAGTGGACATCTGCGCGAATTTACCTGATGAATTATCATCGGACAGCTTTGGAATTGTTTGCTCCCACTGAGGAAATGCTGAAATCGGGGAATCTGGAGTTTGGAATCCTGTCTCCCGAGGATTTGCAGATCCGACAGTCGGAAGAAGGCGGAAATATTGCTTTTTCCGTGGGCGGAGAGCTTTGGGAGTATCAGAAATCCGCCAAAAAGATCCGGCGAATTTTTTCCGGCTGCGGTGAAGGGATAGAAGGCTGTCTGGATTATGACAGCTATGATCTGAAGACTCTTCAGGTGGAAGAAAACGGAGATGTATGCTTCCTCGTGTACGGATACATGAACCGGGGAAATCATGAAGGTCGGGTTGGTGTTTCCTGTCTTAGATATGAAGCCGAAGAGAATGCTCTGACAGAACTGTTTTTCCTTCCTTATACAGGAAGCTTTGCCGTACTGAAGCAGGGATTGGATACCCTGGCTTCCATGGGCAGCAACAATCAGGTGTACATCATGCTGGGCGATGAGGTTTATTCCATTGACTGGCAGGGCGGCGAAATGATGACTCTGGTCAACCAGGTTCAAAACAGAAATCTGGTGGTAAATAACAGTCAGACGGCAATTGCCTGGGAATTGGATGATCCCCAGGAAGAAGCCCGGAGAGTTCAGATTTTATATCTGGATACGGGAGAGAATCAGATTGTGGAAGCTTCGGAAGGAGACTGGATTTCTCCCAGGGGATTTATTGATGAGGATTGTATTCTCGGATTTGGTCATTCCGGTGACGAAGCTGTGGTGGGAGCAGAGAGAGTTTTTCCCTGCTATGCGGTTTTGATTCAGAGCAGAAGCGGTGCCGCCGTGGTACGCTATGAATATGAAAATGTTTACATTTCTTCTGTAGCCGTATTAGACGGTCAGGTGGAATTGAGTCGGATGCAGAAGACAAGCAGCGGTGCTTTTGTTTCCATTTCCAATGATACGCTGATCCAGAATGTTTCTTCGGAGGAAGACATTTCTTCGTCTCTGGAAAGCAAAATGACGGAACGGAAGAAGAGAATCTGGTATCTGCCCATGAATAAGGCAGAAACAAAAGAATTTCGAATTGAGGGAAACGCACCGGATATGGTAAGCTATACTCTTTCCGAGGCATTCCCCCTGGCGGCAGTCTTAAGCGAAGACAGTCAGGAACGTTATTATGCTTATGGGGAAGGACGGCTGAAAGCGGTCACGACGACAGCGGGAGAAGCCATCCGGGAGGTTTTTGATTCCATGGGAACTGTTATTGATTCCCGGGGCAGATTGATCTGGTATCGTACCGGAAGAAAGAGCCTGGTTTCCTGCTCCATCGGGGAGATGGAAGGCTGTGCTTCTTCGGAAAGTCTTCGTCAATGTCTGAAACTGATTCTCCAGGAGGCAGAGGAGGACACCAGTGTACTGAATGGATTGGAGGAGATGTCGGCCATGGAGGTTCTTGAGGAGGCCATGCCGGGAAGCGTGGTGAATCTGACGGGCAGCCCCCTGAAGGCACTGCTTTACTTCGTCAACCAGGGACATTCCGTCCTTCTTCTGGATGAGGATCAGACGGCGATCCTTCTTTCCGGATTTGATGCCTACAATGTGGAATATTATGATCCGGTGAATGGAACCTCCTATAAGCAGGGCCAGCAGGATGCGGAAAAATTCCTTGCCAGTCGGAAGTTCAGTTATTTAAGTTATGTTGTGGAATAGTTTTGTGAAATGCCATTTACAAACAAGAAGGTAAGTGCTACAATATACCGAATGAGAATGCGGTAATACAGCCGAAGGAAGACAGAGGCTTTGAAGCATTCCGGTATATGAGAGGTTTATGGAGAGCTGGATACCTTTTCGTTGAGATCTGGTATCGTCCGGGGAATAAAAATTAAGGGAGTCAGAGAATGCAGTATATCATGAAGGGGGGAAATCCGCTGGTGGGTGAGGTTGTCATCGGCGGAGCCAAGAATGCCGCTTTGGGAATTTTGGCGGCAGCAGTAATGACTGATGAGACTGTAGTCATTGATAATTTGCCTGATGTAAGGGATATTAATGTTATGTTGGAAGCCATCGCAGAGATCGGCGTAATTGTTGACCGGGTTGGTAAACACACGGTTAAGATTAATGGCAGCAATATCCATACAGTACAGGTAGATAACGCGTATATTCGCCGTATGAGGGCTGGATATTATTTGTTGGGAGCCTTGTTGGGAAAATATCGTCATGCCGAGGTTGCATTACCGGGGGGATGCGATATTGGAAGCCGCCCGATTGATCAGCATCTGAAGGGATTTCGTGTTCTGCAGGCAGTAACTTCTGTGGAATATGGAAGAGTCATTGCCGATGCCAAGCAATTAATCGGCGGCCATGTATACCTGGATATGGTTTCTGTTGGTGCCACCATCAATATCATGCTGGCAGCAGCTCTGGCTTCCGGCAGTACCATTATTGAGAATGCGGCGAAAGAACCGCACGTAGTAGATGTAGCCAATTTTTTGAATTCCATGGGTGCTAATATCAAGGGCGCCGGAACGGATGTCATTCGTATTCGTGGTGTGGAGCGTCTCCATGGAACGGAGTATTCTATTATTCCGGATCAGATTGAAGCGGGAACATTTATGCTGGCTGCTGCGGTAACCAGAGGTGATGTTACCGTATGCAATATTATTCCCAAGCATATGGAAGCCATTTCCGTCAAACTTCAGGAAATGGGATGTGAAGTCGTAGAGTTTGATGACAGCATTCGTGTTGTTGGAAAACCGAAGCTTCAGTCCTGTAATGTGAAGACCCTTCCTTATCCTGGTTTTCCCACGGATATGCAGCCTCAGATCAGCGTAGCCCTGGCTTTGGCAGAAGGAACCGGCATTGTAACCGAGAGCATTTTTGAAAATCGTTTCAAATATGTGGATGAGCTGACCAAGATGGGAGCTCAGGTAAAGGTTGAGGGAAATGTGGCAGTGATTACGGGAACCAATCAGTTGATGGGAGCCGAATTGGTGGCTCCGGATCTGAGAGCCGGTGCAGCACTGGTTATGGCCGGTTTGGCTGCAGAAGGCTTTACCACCGTGGATGCTATTCATTACATCCTGCGGGGCTACGAGAATTTCGATGAAAAACTTCGCGGCCTTGGTGCGGAAATCGATGTGATCAATGACGAGAGAGAAGCACAGAAATTCCGTCTGCGGGTAGGCTGACAGACAGAGCAATTTAATAGAAAGAATAGTCAAAAACTCTTATTTCGAGTGGCGGAGACGAAGGATCAATGATGCCACGGCAACCCCTGATTCAGGAAGGTGCCAACACGGAGCGAGAAATCGAACAATAAGAGGATTCGAAGACATGTGTTCACATAGAAACCGGGTCCTTTCACAGCGTCCCGGTTTCTTGTGTTATTCTGCATATGGAGAATGGGATCAACGACAGTTTCTTCCGAAAAACAAACATGAGAAATAATCATGCAGGCAGTCAAAAGAAAGAGTGGCAGAAAGAACAATCAGTAGAAAAAAATGGAGGCAAGTAGAATGGAAAGAACTTTATTTACATCAGAATCGGTAACCGAAGGCCATCCCGATAAAATGTGCGATCAGATTTCTGACGCCATCCTGGATGCAATTCTGGAACAGGATCCCATGGGCCGTGTTGCCTGCGAGACTTGTACCAATACAGGATTTGTAGTGGTTATGGGTGAAATTACCACCAGTGCCTATGTAGACATTCCCAAAATTGTACGTCAGACGATTCTGGATATCGGTTATGATCGTTCCGAGTATGGCTTCGACGGTCATTCCTGCGGTGTATTTACCGCCATTGACGAACAGTCCAGCGATATTGCCATGGGCGTAGATAAAGCCCTGGAAGTAAAAGAGAATCAGATGTCGGAAGAAGAAATTGGAAACTATGGTGCCGGAGATCAGGGTATGATGTTCGGTTTTGCCAGCAACGAGACGGAAGAGTATATGCCTTATCCCATTGCTCTGGCTCACAAACTGTCCCGTCAGCTGACAAAGGTTCGTAAGGACGGCACCTTGAAGTATCTGCGTCCCGATGGAAAAACTCAGGTGACAGTAGAGTATGATGAGGAAGGCAAGCCCTGTATGCTGGACTGCGTGGTTCTTTCTACCCAGCATGATCCGGATGTTTCCCAGGAACAGATTCATGAAGATATCAAAAAATATGTCTTTGACCCTGTTCTCCCGGCAGAAATGGTCAATGAAAATACCAAATTCTTTATCAATCCTACGGGCCGTTTTGTAATCGGCGGACCGGCAGGCGACAGCGGACTGACCGGAAGAAAAATCATTGTAGATACTTACGGCGGATATGCAAGACACGGCGGCGGAGCTTTCTCCGGAAAAGACTGCACCAAGGTAGACCGTTCTGCAGCTTATGCAGCCCGTTATGTGGCAAAGAATCTGGTTGCGGCCGGATTGGCAGACAAATGCGAGATTCAGCTGTCCTATGCGATCGGTGTGGCAAAGCCCACCTCCATCAATATCAACACCTATGGCACCGGAAAGCTTTCGGATGAAAAGCTGATTGAAATCATTCGTGAAAACTTTGATCTGAGACCCGCCGGTATTATCAAGATGCTGGATCTGCGTCGTCCTGTTTATCGTCAGACGGCTGCATACGGACATTTTGGAAGAAATGATCTGGATCTGAGTTGGGAGAGACTGGATAAAGCAGATGATTTGAAAGCTTATCTGAAATAGACCGGATAGAGCAGATAATCGGAGATATGGCTGTGTGTTTCTGCAGGAACTCCAGGAATACCTTTTTCGGATGAAAATCGGAAAAAATTCTAACAAAACCTTATTCTTTATATGAAGAACTCTTGAAAAAGAATAAGAACCGATGTAAAATAAAGAAGTCAAGCCGCTTTGAAAAAGCAGAAAAAACTGAGAAAGTTCGGAAGATATCAGAGAAAGAATCGAGATAATTCGGAGAAGTTTCTGAAAAACGCCAGAAATGCAGGGAACAGAAGGGTTTGACAATCAGAAGAGGAAAGGTTATTTTGTTATGAGTAAAGAAAAAGTAGATGCATATAGAGCCAGTAAAACTACCCGGAAGCAGGATCAGGAGAAAGCAAGAAAGAAAAGAGCAGCTAAGAGAAAAATCGCTTGGGCTGTAGCCATATTGTGTGTAGCCGGTATTGCAGCTGCACTCGGTTTGACTGTAAAATCTTCCTATGACAGCTACAAAGCTTCTCTGCCGACCTATGATGCATCCACCCAGGTTGTACAGGATTTTGCCGGTGTGCTGGATGCGGATGAGGAAGCAGAAGATGCAGATACCACGGCAGATGATGCGGAAGAGACCGAGGCTCCCGAGGAGACCACAGAAGAATAGGATCGATCCGTCATCCGGCAGGAAAGAGCGTCTCCTGCTGAGGAAAAGGGAGTTATGAATGAAAAGGATAAAAGGGTATTGTGGGGTATCTCGCAGTACCCTTTTTTGACAGGCGAGGTTTTTCAGCAGGTGAAGCTGCCTCTTGATTATTTTTAAAAAGTATGTAGAATAGTTTGTTGAGAAAAGTGTAAGAAATCCTGATAGATTGGGAGGACGTTATGTATCAGATTGATTTTAATCGACCCGTATGGGTTCATTTTATAGGTATTGGCGGAATCAGTATGAGTGGTTTGGCCGAAGTTCTGTTGGAACGGGGATTCAAGGTAACGGGATCCGATATGGCAGAATCCGAACTGACAAGGAAATTAAAGGAACGGGGAGCCGTTGTATATACGGGTCAGTGCAAAGAAAATATTCAGGATGGAGTAGACGTTGTGGTATATACGGCAGCGGTTCATGAAGATAATCCTGAATATGTGGAGGTGGTTCGCCGGGGAATTCCCATGCTGACAAGAGCTGAACTGTTGGGTGAATTGATGCGAAACTATCCGAGAGCAGTGGCTGTGGCGGGTACCCATGGAAAGACAACGACAACGTCCATGCTTGCAGAGATTTTGATGGCAGGGGATACGGATCCTACCATTTCCGTAGGTGGAATGCTGGACAGCATCGGAGGAAATATCCGGGTAGGAAGATCTCCCTATTTTGTTACGGAAGCCTGTGAGTATACCAACAGCTTTCTTTCTCTCTTCCCTACCATGGGAATCATTTTGAATGTATCTGCGGATCATCTGGATTTTTTCAAAGATCTGAATCATATTCGCCAGTCATTCCGTTTGTTTGCAGAGAAAATTCCGGCGGAAGGACAGCTGATTATCAGCAGCAATATTCCAAACTATCAGGAGCTGACGGCTGATCTGCCTTGTCAGATTGTGACAGTGGGTACCGATGAACAGGATAATTACCGTATGGCAGATCTTTCCTATGATGTGATGGCAAGACCTTCCTTTACTCTGTATGAGAATCAGAATAAGATCGGAACCGTAGAGCTCAGTGTACCGGGACAGCATAATGCCTGGAATTCCCTGGCAGCCATTGCAGCGGCCAGAACTCTGGGACTTTCCTTTGAGGTGATTTTCGAAGGTCTGAAAAAATTTGGCGGAACCCATCGCCGTTTTGAGAAAAAAGGTATTTTCCAGGAGGATGTTCTGATTGTGGACGATTATGCTCATCATCCCGATGAGATCCGTGCCACTCTGGAAGCGGCCCGAAAATGCAAGAGGGATCGGATTGTTTGTGTATTCCAGCCCCATACATATACTCGCACCAAGGCACTGATGGATGAATTCGCCCATGCTTTGTCTCTGGCAGATGAGATTATTCTGGCTGAAATTTATCCGGCAAGAGAAACGGATACCCTGGGAATCAGTTCACGGAATCTGGCAGAAAAGATTACTGCCTTGGGAAAGAAAGTGGCATATTTTTCCACATTCGAAGAGATTGAGAATTACCTCCGGAAAAATTCAATCAACGGAGAAATGTTGATAACTATGGGTGCCGGAGATATTGTAAAAGTGGGAGAAAACCTGCTTTCCAAGTAGTTATCCACATTATCCACAGGTTTATCAACATTTTGACTGGTTGATAAACCTGTGTTTTTTTTCTCGAAAAATGGTACTTTTCCACGAAATCCACAATATCCACAACAGTAAGTGACAAAAAGCGTGAGAAAAATTTTTGGTTCTCAAACAAGAAAGTGTGTGTTATAATGCCAGGTACGAATGAAAGGAGCGCTTGGCGTGATCATAAAAAATAAAAATGTATCTTCCTATACGGTACTGTCCAATCACTTTGTGGATGAATACATGGCGGAGGCCAATGGAGAATTCGTTAAAATATATCTCTATCTTTTGCGTCTTTCTCAGAATGATGACGCAGATCCCAGTGTATCCTATCTGGCAGATCGTCTGAACCATACAGAGAAAGACGTATTGCGGGGATTGAGATACTGGGAAAAGCAGGGGCTGCTTCAGATTGAGGAGTCCGATGGTCATCGGGTTCAGAGCCTGACTCTTCTTCCTGTACCGGAAAAAGGAACGGAAGAGAATCGGGAACGGAAGGAAGTTTCTGAGGTGGGGAGAGAATCTCTATCCCGGGAGTTATCTGCAGGGGAAGATTCTACATCCCCGGGAACATCCCCGGAGGTTCATGGTGTTTCTGCCGAGGCCATGGATCGTCTGCAGAAGGATGAGGAATTCCGACAGATATTATTTGTAGCAGAAACTTATCTGGGCCGAACGCTGACTCCCAAAGATATTCAGCTGTTTGGTTATCTGTACGAGGAATTGAAATTTCCGGAGGATTTGCTGGAATATCTGGTAGAATACTGTGTAGGAGGCGGTCACCGGAGCTGTCGGTATATGGAATCGGTTGCCTTGAACTGGCATCAGGAAGGGAAAATGACAGTTCAGCTGGCGAAAGAAGGCAGTAAGGTATACAGTCGTGAGAATAAACAGGTTATGAAGGCTTTCGGTATCGCCGGCAGAGTATTGACGATGGAAGAGCGGAAAGCCGTGGAGAGATGGATTCGGGAATACCATCTTCCATTGGAAGTGGTGGTGGAAGGCTGCAGCTGCACCATGTCAGCCATTCATCAGCCGAGCTTCGAGTATACAGAGAAAATTCTGGATTCCTGGAGACAGGCGGGAATTCGTACCGTTCAGGAAGCCAGAGAATACAGAGAGAACAGAAAGATTGCCAGTCGGAGAAAGAGTTCCGGAGAAGGTGGGAATTCGAGAGAAAACTCCAACCGTTTCCAGAATTATAATCAGCGGAACGTGGATTACGATGAACTTCTACGGCAAGACAGCATCCATTCCTATGGAAAATAGCGATGGGCTTTGCAGGAGGTTGGTATGGCACTGACAAATGAGCAGTATGACAGACTGCAGCGGGAATACAGCCGCAAATTAGCCTGGGATCGGGAACAGCAGCAGCTGAGAATCCGGGAAGCATTTTCAAAGATTCCTCCTTTGAAGGAAATGGAAGAGACCATGGCAGATATTTCTTTTCAGCGAGCCAAAGCAATGCTGGCAGGAAATACAGCGGAAGCAGAGAAATTGTCAAAACAAAGCAAATCTCTGAGGGAAGAGAAGGAAGTTCTTCTTGCCGGCGGAGGTTTTCCTCCCGACTATCTGGAGCTTCAATACCAGTGTCCCTTGTGTAAGGATACCGGATACATTCAGGGAAAAAAATGCAGCTGCATGAAAAAAGCGATTATTGATATGCTTTACGATCAGTCGGCAATCCGGGAAAATCTGGAACGCGAAAATTTTGATACTTTTTCCTATGAATTTTATGATAAAACTGCAAAAGATGCTGGAACGGGGTTGTCGTCTTATGGTACAATGAAGAAGAATGTGGAGATCAGCTGGGATTTCATACATAATTTTGGAAATCCTCCTCAGAATCTTTTGCTGATGGGACAGGCAGGAACGGGAAAGACCTTCCTGTCGAACTGTATTGCCAAGGAACTTCTGGAACGGTATCATTCGGTGATCTATCTGTCTTCCTCCCAGTTTTTCGATATTCTGGCGCAGCAGGCCTTTGATCGGGAAGAGCAGGAAGATACCGGCAGATATATTCTGACCTGTGATCTTCTTATTATTGATGATCTGGGAACGGAATTAAACAATTCCTTTGTGGGATCCCGTTTGTTTTACTGTATCAATGAGAGAATCCTCAGAAAGAAATCGACTTTGATTTCCACCAATCTGGGAATGAATGATATGCTGCGGCTATATACGGAAAGAGTTACCTCCCGGTTAGTCGGTAATTATCGAATCCTTCAGTTTCCGGATCAGGATATCCGTATTATGAAAAAATATGACAAACGTTTTTCTGATGCGGGCAAAGTATTGCCAAAGCGGTAAATGAAATAATAATGAACGTAACCATCTTATTATGGTTTGGATAAGGAGAAAAAATCATGACGAACGACGCAACGACGACTATTATGAAAAATCTTCCTGTAGGTCCCCTGGGATTGATTGCACTTCCGGGCTGTGAGGGTCTGGTTGGCCACGTGGATTCCTACCTGGCATCCTGGAGAAAGGGACGTCCCATGGAGGTTTCCGGATATCAAAAGGACTCCTATCTGATTGACGTATCTCTGCCTCGCTTTGGATCCGGTGAAGGTAAAGGTGTAATCAACAAATCGGTAAGAGGTGATGATCTTTATATTTTGGTGGATGTCTGCAACTATAGTGTAGAATACTCCATGTATGGAAAGAAAAATCCCATGTCTCCCGATGATCATTTTCAGAATCTGAAGCGTGTTATCGCTGCCGTAGCAGGAAAAGCGAAAAGAATCAATGTAATTATGCCTTTCCTGTATGAGAGCCGCCAGCATAAGCGTTCTGCCAGAGAATCTCTGGACTGTGCTATGGCTCTGCAGGAACTGACTTCCATGGGCGTTACCAATATTATTACCTTTGATGCCCATGATCCCCGTGTTCAGAATGCAATTCCCATGAATGGTTTTGAAACCATCATGCCTACCTATCAGTTTGTAAAGAAGATGCTGAAGACGGAAAATGTGACCATTGACAGTGATCATATGATGGTAATCAGCCCGGATGAAGGTGCTGTCAGCCGTGCCATCTATTTTGCAAATATGCTGGGACTGGATGTGGGCATGTTCTATAAGAGACGTGACTATACCAGAGTGGTAAATGGAAAGAACCCCATTGTAGCTCATGAATTCCTGGGAACCTCCGTGGAAGGCAAGGATGTTATCATTGTTGATGATATGATTGCTTCCGGAGACAGCATGATTGATGTGGCAAGACAGCTTAAGGAAAGAAAAGCAAGAAAGGTATTTGCCTGTGCTACCTTCGGTCTGTTTACGGCAGGAATGGATTCCTTTGACAAGGCTCGTGAAGAAGGAATCATTGACCGTATCTATACCACAAACCTGATTTATCAGAATCCTCAGGTTCTCCGCAGAGATTATTATGTCAGCGTAGATATGAGTGAGTATCTGGCCGCTCTGATTGATACCATGAATCATGATGCATCCATCGAGAATCTGCTGACACCTACCGTTAAGATTCAGCAGAGAATGGCAGAACTGAAAGAGAAAAAATAGAAGAAAATAGAAGAGAATAACAGACGAGAAAAAGCCGAGAGTCACGTTCCCGAATATTTCAGGAAGGATCTTCGGCTTTTTCATTATGGGCATTACGGGAGAGGAAATCTGGTGTCGGAACCATTCCCTCCGATACCGAAACAAATTATCCTGCTCGGGTTTCCGGGACAAATTATCATACTTGGGATCAGGGAACAAAGTCCTGCCCCTGAACGATATTCTCACTCCGGATTTTTGCCTGAAGGGTGTTCCATACTTTTTTCTTATCCAGACTCCACAAGGGTGCCAGAAGGAGGGAGCGGGGGCCGTCACCGGTAAGGCGGTGAATGACAAGGTCTGAAGGAAGACGGCGAAGGCAGCGGCAGACAAGATCCAGATAATGATCCATTTCCAGAGGAATAACATGTCCGGCTTCATAGGCGTCGGCCAGATCGGTTCCCCGCAGAACGTGAAGAAGCTGGAGCTTGATTCCCTGGATATCAGAATGGGCCAGATAATCGATGGTAGCCATCATGTCCTCATCGGTCTCGCCGGGAAGACCAAGAATCACGTGGGTAATGACAGAAATCTTTCTCTCCCGGAGATGTTGGAGTGCTTCTTCAAAACAGTTCAGATCATATCCCCGCCGGATATAGGAAGCAGAACGGGAATGAATGGTCTGAAGGCCCAATTCCACCCAGACGGGTTTGATGCGGGCCAGTTCTTCCAGAAGTTCCAGAACATCCTGCGGAAGGCAGTCGGGACGGGTGGCGATGGATAATACTTCGATGTCCGGATGACGGATTGCTTCGAAAAACATGGGGCGAAGAAGCCTGGCAGGGGCGTAGGTGTTGGTATAAGCCTGAAAATAGGCGATGTATTTGCCGTCGTGAGGCATTTTTCCGGCAACCCGCTGCCTGGCTGCTTCAATCTGCTGAGTTATGGAAAGGGAGGCCGGGGCAGCAAAATCGCCGCTGCCGCCGGCGCTGCAGAAAATACATCCCCGGGATCCCAGGGTTCCGTCCCGATTGGGACAGGACATCCCTCCGTTCAACGATAGCTTATATAATTTGCGGCCGAAGGTTTTTCGGCAGTAATCATTCAGAGAATAGTAAGAATTTGACGGCATGGTTCCCTCCGCAGTCACTTTTAGTATATTCCATGAGAATATGGGAAAGCTTTTTCTTCTTATTTTACCGTAAGAAATCAGAAAATGGTAGATATCTCTTTCCGGGGCAGAGGCAGACGTGCCGAAAATGGCAGATATCTCTTTCCGGGACAGAGGCAGATGTACCGAAAATGGCAGATATCTCTTTCCGGGACAGAGGCAGACGTGCTGAAAATGGTTGAGAAAAATACGGCGGGAAAAGGGTCGAACACGTTCAGCAAAATACCGAAAAAACACTTGCATTTCATTCGTAAATATGGTAAAATACGGATTCGTGACATATTATATCCTTGCTTCTCCCAGGAAGGAGAGGCCAAGAGACCATAAGGAGGTATAAGCATGAACAAGTATGAATTAGCCATTGTTCTCAGTGCAAAAATCGAAGATGAGGAAAGAGCTGCAGCTCTGGAGAAAGTAAAAGGTTACATCACCAGATTCGGTGGCACTGTAACGAACGTAGACGAATGGGGAAAAAAGAGACTGGCTTATGAAATCCAGAAGATGAAAGAAGCCTACTACTATTTCATCCAGTTCGAAGCTGATGCAGCTTGCCCTAGCGAAGTTGAAAAGCATGTTCGCGTTATGGAGCCGGTCATCAGATTTTTATGCGTAAAACCCGAAGCATAAGAAAAGAGGTATTGCATGAACAAAGTCATTCTTATGGGACGTTTGACCAGAGATCCAGAGATCCGTTATTCCAGCGGTGACAATGCTCTGGCCATCGGCAGATTTAGTATAGCGGTTGACCGTCGTTTTAAACGGCCTGGTGATTCTGCTGAAGCTGATTTTTTCAACTGCACCACCTTTGGAAAACAGGCGGAGTTTGTTGAGAAATATCTGAAGCAGGGAACGAAGGTTCTTCTCAGTGGTAGAATTCAGAATGACAACTATACGAACAGAGAAGGACAAAAAGTTTACAGCGTACAGGTGATTGTAGAAGAGATTGAGTTTGCTGAAAGCAAGAATGCTGCAGCATCCGGCAATCGCAATACAGGCAATTATATGCCGGCTGGCAGACCCAGCCCGGCAAGCGCAGTGGGAGATGGTTTTATGAACATTCCCGATGGCGTAGATGACGAAGAACTTCCTTTTAATTAGAGTAGATTTGGAAAGAGCGGAAGTTCGGGCGAACAAATTTTGACAGGAGGGTATTTATAATGGCTTACAATAAAGGTGAAAGATCTGACAGCCCTATGAAGAGACGCGGCGGTGTACGCAGAAGAAAAAAAGTTTGTGTATTCTGCGGCGAAGAGAATGCAGTTATCGATTATAAGGATACCGCAAAACTGAGAAAGTATGTTTCTGAGAGAGGTAAAATCCTGCCCAGAAGAATTACCGGTACCTGTGCAAAGCATCAGAGAGCTCTGACTGTTGCAGTTAAGAGAGCTCGTCACGTAGCACTGATGCCTTACGTAACTGACTAATCTTCATATGAGGATGACGACAGAATATCGTCATCAAAATGAAAAAACGATTCAAAACCGTCATCGCCAGATGGCGGTTTTTTTCTGGTTTGCTGAATCGACGAAGAGACACTGGGAAACACTGATAAAAAGTGAGACCAAATAGAATGTAAGGGAAACAAGAATAAGCGGAACAGACTGCAAAGGAAATAAAATAAAAGGTGGAACCAGGTACAGGCCGAACAAAGTATAAGGAAAGCCAGGTACAAACTCGATAAAGCATAAGTGAAAATGAAGCAGTGTATCAATAGAAGGGGAAGGGAGACGGCAAAATGGAGCTGTATGAAAAGCTGAAAGAATATGGGGAAAGTTCCAGTTATCCCATGCATATGCCGGGGCATAAGCGGAATCAGGAATGGCTGAAGATGGATAATCCCTATAAGCTGGATATTACGGAAATAGACGGCTTTGATGATCTTCATGAGCCGGAAGGAATTCTGAAAGAGGGAATGGAGAGGGCAGCCCGGCTTTATGGAGCAGAGGAGAGCTGGTATCTGATTAACGGAAGCACTGCCGGTATTCTGGCCGGAATTATGGCAGCCACCAGACCGGGAGATCAGATTCTCATGGCCAGAAACTGCCACAAATCCGTGTATCATGGAGTGGTTTTAAATCAGCTGAATCCCCTTTATCTCTGTCCTCCGGTGGATCCCCGGTCAGGTATTTTCGGAAGCATTTCTCCGGATGCCATCGATGATATGCTGAGAGAGCATTCCCCGGCACTTGTTGTTATTACCTCTCCCACTTATGAGGGAATTCTGTCGGACGTGGCTTCCATTGCAGAGATTTGCCATCGCCATGGAATTCCTCTCATGGTAGATGAGGCTCATGGAGCCCATTTGGGATTCGGAGGCGGTTTCCCGGGAAATTCCGTGGCAGCTGGAGCGGATATCGTGGTCCATAGTCTTCACAAAACCATGCCGGCCTTTACCCAGACGGGGCTGATTCATCGAAGGGGAAATCTTGTTTCCGGAAAGAGGATAAAACATTTTCTGGACATTTTTCAGACCAGCAGCCCTTCCTATATTCTGATGGCTGGAATCGATCGATGTCTTCATCTTCTGGAAGAGGGGGACAGTTGGATGACAGCCTGGAAAGAACGGCTGGACGGTTTTTATTCACCCATGAAACGGCTGCGGGTTTTGTCTCTCGTGCCGGGATGGAACCGGGAGACAGGAGAAAAAAGTATTTTCTATGATTGGGATCCCTCCAAGCTGGTGATTTCTACCCGGGGAAGCGGCCACAGCGGAAAAGAACTGATGCAAATCCTCCGGGACTGTTACCGGATCGAATTGGAAATGGCTTCCTGTGATTACGTAATTGCCATGACAGGGGCAGGGGATACCTGGGAAGGTCTGGCTCATTTTGCTGAGGCACTTCTGGAAATTGATCAGGAATGGGCATCCGGCGGAAGTGGAGTCAATGACATTTCTCTGGGGGGCTGCCAATGGGGACGATCCAGACTTCTTCCCTGGCAGGCAGAGGACGAAGAAGGTGAGTATATTTTTCTGGATGAATTTGCTCTTGGCTGGGTTTCTCTGGAATTTGTCTATGCCTATCCGCCGGGGATTCCCATACTGGTACCCGGTGAAGAGGTAACCGAAGATGTTCTGAAGCTGATCCGTCATTACGAAGAAATGGGAATACCCATGAGAGGATATTCGGATCAGGAAGGACACCGAATTCTGGCATGCCGGATCGAGGATAAATAATGGATTATGTATGCCGAATCGATGATAAGTGATGGATCTCCTTCTTTCTATATGTCAGAAAATAATATCGGATGTTCGGATTTGGGAAGGGGAAGTGCATTCTTGTTGACAATTCAAGGCAATTGATATAGAATTGAAATAATCGTGGGACTCTGACGGAGCTCTCACAGAACTAATCAAAAAAGGGGGTTCCATCTCATGAAACGTATTAAAACTCTGGAGACTAAGAATCTGAAAGACAGCATGAAGAAGGGCGGATGCGGCGAGTGCCAGACTTCCTGCCAGTCTGCCTGCAAGACTTCCTGTACTGTAGGAAATCAGAGCTGCGAGAATAAGTAATTCAGTGACTTGTGATGATTAGAACAGAGAACGCTGCATACCGTTCGGCATGCGGCGTTTTCCTGTGTTATGGGACGGAGCACAATCCGCATTGTGGAGGGATATAGTGATGGTACATCAGTATAAAAATAATGGATATAACATGGTGCTGGATGTGGCCAGCGGCAGTATTCATGTGGTGGATGACCTGGTATATGATATGATTGAGCGGTATGAAACCACCGAAAGGGAAGAACTGGTCACACAGATGGTGGAGAAATATGCCGGTCAGGAAGGCATCGATGAGACAGAAATTCGCGAGGCCATGGATGACATTGAAGAGTTGAAAAAAGAAGGAAAGCTCTTTACCAAGGATGTATATCAGGATCTGGTTATGGATTTTAAAAAGCGTCAGACAGTGGTGAAAGCCCTTTGCCTTCATATTGCTCACGACTGTAATCTGGCTTGCCGCTATTGTTTTGCGGAAGAGGGAGAATATCACGGCCGCCGGGCACTGATGAGTTTTGAGGTGGGAAAGAAAGCTCTGGATTTCCTGATTTCTCATTCAGGAAACCGCAGAAATCTGGAAGTGGATTTCTTTGGCGGAGAGCCTACCATGAATTTTGAAGTGGTAAAACAGCTGGTTGCCTACGGAAGGGAACAGGAAAAGATTCACGACAAGAATTTCCGCTTTACATTAACAACCAACGGCGTTCTTCTTAATGAAAAGATTATGGAATTCTGCAATAAGGAAATGGCCAATGTGGTTTTGAGCATCGACGGAAGAAAAGAAGTTAATGACTTTATGCGTCCTTTCCGCAATGGAGCAGGAAGCTACGATCTGATTATTCCCAAGTTCCGGAAATTTGCAGAGAGCCGGAATCAGGACAAGTATTACGTAAGAGGAACCTTTACTCATTACAATACCGATTTTGCCAATGATGTTCTTCATCTGGCAGATCTTGGCTTCAAACAGATTTCCGTGGAGCCGGTAGTGGCACCCCCCGAGGCCGATTATGCCATTACCGAGGAGGATGTGCCGAAAATCTGTGCCGAGTATGATCGTTTGGCAGCAGAAATGATCCGCAGAAAGAAAGAAGGAAGAGGCTTCAACTTCTTCCATTTCATGATCGATCTGTCCGGTGGACCCTGCGTTTATAAGAGACTGTCCGGCTGCGGTTCCGGAACCGAATATCTGGCAGTAACGCCCTGGGGAGACCTCTATCCCTGCCACCAGTTCGTCGGTCAGGAAGAATTCCTTCTGGGAAATGTGGAGGAGGGAATCCTTCATCAGGAAATCTGTGATGAATTCAAACTCTGTAATGTATATGCCAAGGAAAGCTGCCGTGACTGCTTTGCCAGATTCTACTGCAGCGGCGGCTGTGCAGCCAACGCCTGGAACTTTACGAAGAATATCAATGGTGCTTATGATATCGGATGTAAGCTTCAGAAGAAACGTGTGGAGTGCGCTCTGATGATCAAGGCAGCAGAGGCAGAAGAAGAATAAGGTTCGGATCAAGGAAGGTCTGTATTTATGAAAAGATGCAGAGCCTGTAAATAAGACGAAATACAGTATACATGGCAAACAGAAGGCTTCTCTGACGGATTCCAATCCGGTTGGGAGAAGCCTTCTGTCTGTTGGATGTGCGGGTCAGGGAATCTGAAGATTTTCAAAGACACCGGCAAGATCCAGAGTACCGTAACCCCATTCCCGATTGGGGTAAATATAGACGTTTTTTCTCCGGGCTCCCCGAATCAGATAGGAACGGACACTGGCAGCATCCATGGCGGGATCATTCCGGTTGGTGATACCCCAGGTCAGAAGACAGGCGGCGGCACCGGCTGTGATGGCAGCGGCAATGCTGGATCCGGTGCCCGTGGTCATGGAGCCGCCGGGGCCTGGGCCGGATACCTGGACTCCGGGAGCGGCAAGATCCGGCCGAATTCGATTATCCCGAGTATAGCCTCGGCTGGAATACAGGTAAAGGCTGTCAGCTCTGTGATTCCAGGTGCTGACGGTAACACCCTGAAGTCCGTTCCCCGGCGAGGTAATCGTGACATCAGGATCAGGACGAAGAAAAATGGGGTCGGGATTGATCTGCCCATAGGCAGGAAGCCAGATATGGAACGTTTCTGCCGTGTCGGAGCGGCGGAAAACCCGGATCGTCCAGATTCCAGGAGAAGGCGTCTGAAATCCTACAGAAATCAGCAGATTTCCTGAAAGAGCAGCTGTCAGAGTATAGTCTACCCGGATTTTTGTTGCATTGAGGGGAAAAGAAATTTGCTGGCTTTGTCCCAGAGCAGCAGGAATACGGGGCGCCAATTCTCCGGAAGGAGAAAGAAATCCCAGGGAATACGTATCGGAAGGACTGCCCCATAATTCCAACCGGAAGCCCGGCGTGTCTTCAGGAATCTGGAGGAGAACCTCCCGGGTTGTTTCTTCAGCGGTAAAACGACCGAAATAGTGATGCTGCCGATTGCCTTCGTTGCCGGCAGCCATAACGGGGATGAATCCCGGGGAAGAAGAGAGGCGATCCAATACCTTTTCCAGAATATTGGTTCCGTCGTGGGCACCGGAATTGGTTCCCATTCCGATACAGAGAACCAGAGGGAGATTTCGGCGAATGGTTTCCGTTAATAGGAACTGAATGGCCAGAAGAATGTCTGTGGATTGATACAAATCGGGACCGTTGGCAAAATAATAATCCCTGAGATTTTGTTTTGCCGGCTTGCATTTCACCACGGCCAATAGGGCTTCCGGGGCGGCCCCGGAAAAGGAGCCGTCACTGCTTTCACTTCCGGCGGCAATGCCTGCCAGAAGGGTTCCGTGTCCATTTTCATCCCGGGAGGGAACCACAGAATAGGGATCGGAAGACCGAAGGGCCTCGTTGATATCTTCTTCCCGATATTCGGTGCCATAGGGAGCCACGGAAGGGATTTGGTCAGACTGGATCGTTTGATCCCAGAGGGCAATAATTCGTGTGGATCCATCTGATTTGCGGAATGCGGTATTGCGGTAGTCGATTCCCGTATCGATGAACCCCAGAATTACCTGCTGTCCACGAAGATTGGGATCTGGCTGAATATGAAGGGGAGAAATTCCGGCAGCACTTATGGCACTGGTGTCCAGAAGGGAATAAAGAAGGGGAATGGACTCATATCGGTAATCGGCAACGTTATAATTGGGAACACGGTTACGGTCCAGATGGATGCACCGGTAATTGAAACTGATGGGTTCGCTGCAGAAGGAACCATAATTCTGCAGAATTTCATTGGTGTTAAGACGCAGGGAATAGATGAAATCCAGGTAGTTTTCGGACAGGATTTCCTCTCTGCATTGCCGTTCTTCCTCCGTCATGGACACAGGATTCCTTGTTTTTCACTATTCTATGCAGGAGAAAAAAGGGTGTGTCACTAATTTGACAGGGCTGGTGGAATGAAATAAAATAGAAATAGCATCGCAATGAATTTAAATAGAAATAACTTCGTAATGGAATGATGTAAGAAGTCCGGATTCTGCCTGGTGAAAGTCATGGGAGAAGAAGGAATAAAAATAGCAGGACGAACAGGAGCAAGAAAGCAGAAGGCAGAAAGGAGAAGGCGAATGGGCGTATGGAATGTTGGCAGCAGGAACATGACCTTTGGATTATCCGGAAGTATTTTTCTGTTGGTTGGAATGCTGTCGGTGCTGTTGATGCCGATCTGTGTATGGGCGGCAGCTTCGAATCCGGATTATGAATATATTTTGGGAAGACCTATGACAGAAGAGGAAATCGAAGAGCAGAAGGCTTTGGAACCGGAGCTTTCCGTAGACTATCCTTTGGAGCTTCCTGCAATAGAACAAACTGAAAATTCCGATCCGGAACCATCCCGGGGAGTTCTTCCCACATCTTTTGACGCCAGGGATTACGGATGGATTACATCAGTAAAAAATCAGAGGCCTTATGGTACCTGCTGGGCATTTTCGGCCATTGCTTCTGCGGAAACTTCCATGATTCAGAACGGTCTTCTTCTGGGAAAAACAGCGGCAACGATGGACAATGCCGATCTTTCCGAACTGCAGCTGACCTATTTCTTTTATAACAGTGTAGCGGATCGTCTCGGGAATACCAAGGGGGACGCAACGAAGGCTCTGACGGATTCTTTTCTGGAACAGGGGGGAAATGGGATCTTTTCCACCTTCGCCCTGTCAACCTGGATGGGAGTGGTGAAAGAGAGCAAGGCTCCCTACGAGAATGCATCCAGCACAACTTCACTGAAAAGCTCTTTGGCTTACAGCAAGGATGTGGCTCATATGCAGAATGCCTACTGGATTCCTCTGACGGATATTGAAGGTGTCAAAGAGCTGGTCATGAAATACGGCAATGTGGGTATGAGTTATTATCATTTGGATCAGTACTACAATTACAGTACGGGAGCATATTATAACAATCAACACCAACAGACAAACCATGCAGTAAATATTGTGGGATGGGACGATAATTATTCCCGGAAAAATTTTCTCACCCGACCTTCTTCCAATGGAGCCTGGCTGGTGAAAAATAACTGGGGCAGTGAATGGGGAGATCAGGGATATTTCTGGATTTCTTACGAGGATCTCTCCTTCCAGGGGGCCAATGCCTTTGGTTATGTATACCTTTTTGAGGCAGCGGATAATTATGACAATATCTATCAGTATGATGGCTCCTTTGGATATTCCCGCTGTATTCTGGACAGCGGTGACTCGGTGGCCAACGTCTTTACGGTGGAAGGTTCCGATTATGAAAGACTGTCTGCTGTTTCGATCGCTCTGTATACACCGGATGTGAAATATACGATCCAGGTATATCTCAATCCCAGTTCCAGCGATCCCACCAGTGGGATTCCCATGTTGGATACGCCTCAGGTTGGATACACTTCCTATGTGGGATACCACACGATTCCGCTGGAACAAAAAGATGTGGTATTTTCCAAAGGAGATCGTTTCTCTGTGGTTTTCTGTCTGGAAAAAAGCGGGGATGAACAGATTGCAGTTTTTGAGGATTATACATATGTCAATGGAGGATGGGTCTCCTTTATCAATGATACGAAGCCGGGACAGAGTTATCTGAAATATGGAAATTCCTGGACGGATCTGGGAGTGGATCGAAGGGGAAATGCCATGGGAACCGGAGGGGAGACAATCCGTGTGAAAGCATTTACGGAGAATACTTCTGCCGTACCCATCCAATCGGTTCAGATCAGTCAATCCGATCTGTCTCTGTATGTGGGAAAAACCAAGACTTTGACTGCCCGGATCATACCGAATCATAATACAGAAGAAATGTCCTGTCGATGGACCACATCCAATCCTTCTGTGGCTTCGGTAAGCAATGGAAAAATAACGGCAGTGGGAGCAGGAACCTGCGTCATTACGGCAAAAGCCGGAAGCAGGAAGGCAAGCTGTACGGTTACCGTACAATTGAAAACGCCTGTCTGGAACGAGATAAAAGCAGTTGGATATGAACAGATTCAACTGACCTGGAATTCTGTGAAAGGTGCTCAGGGATATCGCATTTATCGGCGTGTCCCCGGTGGAAAATGGGAAAGAATGGCAACTCTCAAAGGAAAATCCAGTACAACCTGGAAGGATTCCTCTGCCATTGGAAATACCGTGTATGAATATCGTATGCGGGCCTATTCCGATGCATCGGGAACCCGGGTGTGGGGCGATTACACGGATCCTTACCTGATCGTATCGCAGCCGAAAGAACCGTCATTAAAGAAAGTAAAGATCACGGATCAGGGAGTGAAAGTTACCTGGGAGCCGGTTCTGGCAGACGGGTATCGTGTCTACCGTCGTGCTGCCGGTGGAAAATGGGAGAGAGTGGCTGAGCTTACGGGAAAAGATCGCTCTTCCTATGTGGATATCGGAGGAAAAGCCGGAGTGGAATATCAATATACGGTGAGAGCCTTTTTCCGGAAGAATAAGAAAGTGGTTCTCAGTACCTATAACAAGAAAGGCCTGACCATTTTGCTGGCATCCGAAACAAATTGACGGACAAAGGCTCCGAATGATTAAGAATCCCCGGAATCTGTAGTGAAAATAGTGCAAAGAATCATCAGACCGCTTCCCAGCATGAGAAAACAGTCTCCCAGATTCAGAATCAGCTTCCCAGGTTTTTTCTTGTGGACGAAACTGAAATAATCGATGACAAAACCATGGCGGAATCGGTCTGCCAGGTTGCTGGCAGCGCCGCCGGCCATGAGAGCCGCTGCCGCTTTTTCTGTCCGGCGGCCAGGTCGGGACAGAAGTTTTGCAAACCAGGCAAGAGAAGCTGCCATAATGCATGAGGCAATGGCCCGGACTGTCCGGGGATGGTCCTCTCCAATATTCAGGCAAAAGCCGGAATTATGGTGACGCCGCAGCAGAACATGACCTCCCAATATTTTCCTGGGAAAATAGGAGACCGGTTTTTTCTCCATGCGGGATTTGATATGAAGATCCAACAGGGCAGAGCCGGCAGCAAGAAAAATGGAAAACATGATGGTACTCCCTTCGGTGATACAGTGAATACAGCAATTTTATGGCATCTATTCTACCTCAATTCACAAAGATTTCGTACACTTTTTTTCACTTTTTTGATATGCTGAAAAGGAATGAAATGAGTTCACTCAATAGAAAACGTGGACAGGGGACAAATCCGGAAAAAAGAAAGGGAGAATATCCGCTGACCACAAAGTCCGGCAGAGATACTGCCGGCTTTTCAGAAAGTGCAGGTATGGGAATGAGAAAGAAAAAGAGAATGAAAATAGCAGCAGTTTTATGTATGACAGCTGTCTTTTGTCTGGCAGGATGCGGAGGAAATCAGAAGGAGGGAGATCCTGCAGAAACAGAAATTCAGGCCGCAGCGGACAATGGAACAGAAAATACAAAAGATAATGAAAGCGGGGATGAAGAATATGTAATCGAATATAATGTAGATGACTACGTTGTATTGGGTGATTACACAGGATTCCTTGTGGATAAGGTAAAGACAGAGGTCACCGATGAGGATATTGATATGGAGGTCGAATCTTTTCTTGACGAATATTCTGAACTGGTGGAGATTACCGACGGAGCCTCGGAAGATGATTACATCAACTTTGATTGCCAGGTAAGTATTGACGGAGAAGTGGATGAAGATTTGTCCGGCAATATGGATATTATGCTGGGAATGGAAGAGATGGGGAAGAAAATTGATAAAGCTCTGAAGGGAGCCAAAGCAGACGATCAGGTAACCGTGAAAATGACTCTGGATGATACCTATGGCCAGGGATATGTGGGTGAAAAAGCAGTTTTTGATATCACGGTAAATGTGGTTTATCAGTATGTTGCCCCGGAATTGGATCAGGAATTTGTGGAAGCCAATACGGATTGTCAAACGGTGGAAGAGTTCCGGGAACAGATTCGCCAGGAGCTTTATCAGGAATATGAGAATTATAATCTGAGCGAAGCTCAGTCCAGTGCCATTTCCATGGCAGTGGATCAGGCAGAAATCAGCGGTTATCCGGAAGAGCTTTTTGAAAGCAGCTATAATCGATGGGACGAAACCTATGGATATTATGCAGATATGTTCGGGATGGAGCGTTCTGAGATGATATCCGATGAGGATCTGGAAGCCGTTGCACTCAATGATGTGTATGTTTCCATGATCGTTCGTGCCATCATGGAAAAAGAAAATCTCACTCTGACCGAGGAAGATTTTGAAGCTTATCTGGAAAAGAATCTGGCAGAGTATGATTGCTCCAGCACGGATGAACTGCTGGAAAGCTATGGTGAAAATGACTTGAGAAGAAATGCTCTTCAGAGTATGGTGGGACAGTTCATTCTGGATCGTTCCCAGATCAATGAAATGAGTCAGGAAGAGTATGATGAGATTTATAACCAGGTGTTTGAAGAAGAATAAAAGATTTGCCGGTATGCGAGAGCAAATACAATGGAATGGAGGGGAGCATCATGGCGTGGCTTTTTGGAAAAAAGAAGAAGAATAACCAAAAGAAGGTGCTGCCGGATATGGAGGAAGCCAGTTTTGCCATGTATACCAGGGAAGCCTGGTTTCGCTGTTTTCCCGACTCAACGGAAAGCCAGTGGTGTGCCCGGGGAAACGACGACGCCGTGGATCTGGCTGTACTGCAGAATATTCAGTATCTGAACAGCCAGGGGGTCTGTGATATTAATAAGCTCAAAGAATTTCGTATTATCACAGTGGACGATGAATACTTTTCCTGGCTGGAGGAAAAGGGCCTTCGGGACGGAGATGAAGAACGTACGCGCTATATTTCTCAGGTGGATGATGAGGCGGCAGAACGCCTTTGGAAGAAAAACGGAATGGGAAAGATATACACCTGCTGCTGCCTGGTATGTACTCTTTTGGGCGTGGATTTGACAAAGAATACCACAACGCATTTTCATCTTTCCTCGGAGGAACAGAAATCTCTTCGGAGCCATCTGGAAAAGGTATTTGGGCAGGGAAAAGTCTGGATTTCCCGCCAGTTTCTCCATCCTTCCGATTTTATTCATGAACAGCAGGAGTTCTGGCAGGAGGGAAGAATCTGGCTGAAAGAGGGCCACAGCTTCAGTCGAAAGGGGTTTGATGAACAGCAGAATAAAAACCCGGAAATCAATGTTCTGAATCTGTGCCTTCCGGTGGTTGTCTCCAGTCAATATAATTACCGGATCAATCCCAGGGATGTTCTTGCCTCCACGACCCAGGCGATTGCATTTCCGGAGCTGTGTGATTCCATGGGAAATGAGGAATGGGACAGTATTAATGAAATCCTTCGTCAGGCCGTTGAAAAAACTTCTGCCTTTGTGAGTCCGTTTCTGGTGAAGCCGGCAGGGCTGATGGATTTTCTGGTGAAACAAATGGAATTTCTGCGGAAGAATATGAAGAAGGCAAGACAGGAACTAATTCGGGAAGGGAAAGGACCTTCGTCTTTAGAGCGGAATCCTGAGCCTTCTGCGCGGAACGCTGAGGACAGATAAGAACAATCACGTGACACAATCGTTTCCTGCTCGTGCCGCGTGCTTATTTCATAAAGATTATGAAAACGAGGAAGGGCTGCCGCATCATCGCGGCAGCCCTTTTGCATGAGAGAGGTATAAAATAAACAACACAAATGGTTGGAATCGGCTGACAGCCTTTCGGCTGCCTTGTTACGAAGAGGAGAAAATGTATATCAAATATGGAACATTCAGAAATTCTGAATGGGTCTGAACCAGGTTATTATATATCTGGAAGAATCTGCCGGCGGCAAGTTCTTCCGATAAGTTCCTTGTTTTCTTTTGATGTGATAAGAATAACCGATAATTGTGAATGGCGTGTGACTTTGAAATTAGAAAAGTATAAAATATCCTAGGAAAATATTAAAAAATGGAAAAGTATACGGATGATGGAGATCCGATGCCGTTCCTTCCTGCATATTCCCGGAGAAGAATAAAAGGTGCTGGAGATATTTGAAAGATAACTATATATTTATTGAAATAGAATATGAAAGGATATCGAGGCGTTTTTAAGGAAAAGAAGATAAAACCGCAGAAAAGCTTGATTTTAAATGTAAAACGTGATAAATTATTTCAAAGATACCGTCATGGCGATGGGACTTATATATATAACAAAAACCTATATTTAAAAAAGAAAACTTGGCGCTTCCATAATAATCGGTGAAGTACCTTGATCATACATTCAAAAGAATGGGTATTTGAGGGAGGAAAAAAATGAAGGCTTATCAATCTATGTCGAAGGAAGAACTTCTGGCACTGCAGAGTGAATTGGAACAGGCTTATGAAGAGATGAAGGGAAAAGGCCTGCAGCTGGATATGTCCAGAGGAAAGCCTGCTGCGGACCAGCTGGATCTTTCCATGGGTATGATGAATGTGTGGAGTCCGGAAGATGAACTGAAGGCAGCAAACGGAATGGACTGCCGCAATTATGGGGGCGTAGATGGTATTGCTGAGGCAAAGAAACTTATGGCAGATATGATGGGATGTCAGCCGGAGAATGTCATTGTCTGTGGAAATGCCAGCCTGAATCTGATGTATGATGTGATTACGAGAGCAGAGCTTTTTGGTATCCTGGGAGAAACTCCCTGGAGCAAACTGGATCAGGTAAAGTTCCTGTGCCCTGTTCCCGGATATGATCGCCATTTCCGCATTACAGAAACCATGGGAATTGAGATGATCAATATTCCTATGCTGGAAGATGGTCCGGATATGGATATGGTAGAGAAACTGGTGGCAGAGGATGACAGTGTAAAAGGAATCTGGTGTGTTCCCAGATTTTCCAATCCCGGCGGTGTTGTATACTCGGATGAGGTGGTTCGCCGTATGGCAGCTTTGAAGCCGGCAGCAAAAGACTTCCGGATTTTCTGGGATAATGCCTATGCTGTACACGATCTGTACGAAGAAGATCAGGTTCCTCTGCTGGATATCATTTCCGAGTGTGAAAAGGCCGGAAATCCCGATATGGTATATGAATTTGCTTCTACTTCCAAGGTAACCTTCCCGGGAGCCGGAATTTCTGCATTTGCATCATCGGAAGCAAATGTGGCTGAATTTAAGAAACGCATGAGCGTACAGACGATTGGATATGACAAGATCAATATGCTGCGCCATGTAGCTTTCCTGAAGGATATGGATCATGTAAAAGCCCATATGATGAAGCAGGCCGCTTTGATGCGTCCAAAATTTGAGGCGGTTGACAGGGTTCTTGAACAGGAATTGGGAGGACTGGGAATCGGTACCTGGACAAAGCCCAGAGGAGGATACTTCATTTCTTTCCAGGCTATGAATGGCTGTGCAAAAGAAATCATTGCCAAATGCCGCGAGGCTGGTGTCGTAATGACCGGTGCCGGTGCAGCTTTCCCTTACGGAAAAGACCCCGATGACAGCAATATCCGTATTGCTCCCACCTATCCGACTCCGGAAGAACTGGCTATGGCTGCCAGCTTGTTTGTTCTCTGCGTAAAACTGGTTAGTGTTAATAAGCTGCTGGCCGAATAGAAACAGAACTCAAATAAAAAAGATACCGCAGCTGCGGTATCTTTTTTAATGGAATAGGAACTCCGTTCCTATTCCATTAAACCCTCCGGGAGGATGCGCATGCCGCGCCAATGGAAATTTGGCTGCAGGAGCAGCCGCGCGGCAGCGCGAGAGTTCCGCAAGCGGAACTCTTTGTTTCTATAATAGGAACTTTGTTCCTATTCCATTAAACCCTCCGGGAGGATGCAGAACTGACAGAATGTCAGTCTACCTTATCTTGTTTTGGATAAAACGGTAGAAAAATGAAAGCAGCAGTGGTACAATAATAAAAGTTTCGACTGTAGATGCACACAGTAGGAAAGGAGAAAAAATGGATCCGATTATTAAACAGGTATTTACGCAGAAAGATTACGACGAGATCATGAAGCTGGAACATCATACCACTAAAGAGTTTTATCAATCGACACCGGTGGATGACTGGGTAGTAAAGGTTACCCATAAGCCTCAGCGTTTTAAAACAGAGAGAATGATTTATATTGTACAGTTAAATCATTACAAGGATGATGATCTGGCCAATGATGATATGTATTGGCGGGCAGAGCCGAAAAAATTCTTTGACGGTACCCCCACTTTGGAACAGATCTGGGAGGCTCTTCAGAAGAATCTGGATTATTTCAATGATGTGGAAGAATTCCATATTAAAGAATTAAATCTGACTTTTGATCCGGAACATCCGGAATTTGATTCCTGATGTTCCATTGGCAAACCGCTGAATGGATCAATATAGATCAGAATACAGAAGAGTATTTCTGACAAGGAGAAATATTATGACGACATCAATGAAGCGTTCCCGTAAGCTGCTGAGTATTGTAATCGTATTTTTCTGGGCATCGGAATATTGTCATGTACCTTACTTTACTCCTTACCTTACCATGCTGGGCTTTGGTGCCTCGGCCATTGGTATTATGGCGGGAACCTATGGATTTACGCAGATGCTGGTGCGTATCCCTTTGGGTATTGCCACGGATATTACCAGCGGTTATCGATATGTGGTCATCATGGGAACGGTGTTTACCACCGTTTCTTCTTTTGGACTCATGTTTGCCACATCCAGTGTGCTGATTGTTTTCTGCCGCTTCCTTGCCGGTGTGGCGGCGTCTACCTGGCTGGCATTTTCCGTTCTTTATTCGGCCTATTATGATCCCAGCGAGGGAGTCCAGGCCATGACTAATATCAATGTTTTCAATAATGGAGGTAAGCTTCTTGCTTTCGTTCTGGGAACCATCGTAGCAACCATCTGGGGCTACAAATGGCCCCTGCTGATCAGCTTCCTCACCGGTGTTGTAGCTGTGATTTTCGCTCTTCAGCTGAAGGAGGTTCCGATTAAAAAGGAACCCATGAAGCTTACTGCTCTGGCAGGAACGTTCTGCAATCCCGGTGTTCTGGTTCCCGCCTTCTTTGCCATCATTCTTCAGATGGTAATCCAGGGAACGGCCTTTTCCTTCACCTCCACTGTGGCAGAAATGCTTGGGGCAAGCCGGATGGAAATCGGAATCAATACTTCTCTCTTTACCGTAGTACAGGTTCTGGCCGGCGGCTGGCTGGGCAAGCATTTTACTCCCAAACTGGGAACCACCCGTTCCGTGGGAGCCGGCTTTTTCTGTCTGGCAGCTTCCTGCGGACTGGTAGCTATTGCTCCCAATATCTGGTTCCTTTTCCTGGCCCAGATTATCGGTGGTGTCGGAAATATTCTGCTGATGTCCATTCTCATGGCTCTGGCCATTAAAATGGTACCGGTAGAAAATAAGTCCACAGCCATGGGCCTTTTCCAGGCTCTTTACGGAATCGGCATGACCGCAGGTCCTGTCCTGATCGGTCATCTGGTAGATGGCTGCGGTTACCATGCAGCCTATCTGCTGTTTGCAGCTGTTTGTCTGGCTTCTCTGGTATTGGCACTGGTTCTTCTTCCCATGCTCGAACGCAGAGGTGCAAAGATGGAATAAAAAATCAAACAAATCAGCGGACAGGAATTCTGCCCGCTGATTTGTTAAGAAAATGCCTTTGAATTATTCTTGCCTACAGTCATTTGGAGTCTGGGCAAAAAAGGATTTGCCGGGATAAGAACTGCGGCTCATGGTACTGTTGTGAAAACGGCTGTCGATGGTAACATCTTCTCCCAGCCAGGCAGGCGGAACAAAGGAAGCTGCTTCCTCAGCGGTAGGAAATTCCACCTCCGCCATAGCCATATCGTTGAAAGGCTCCTCAAATACATCCAATTCCACCGTATAAGGAGGAAGCGGAATTTTGTAACGGCGTTTACGGATAATATTTCCGTCCGCTTTTGTTTTCAGATGCTCATACGCCTTGGCATTCAAAGGAAGATTGTATTCCTCCCGGATCATTTTACCGCCGCCTTTGTAGGTGAGAATATATTCATCATCCTGCCGGCGAATCCGAACCACCGGATGGGTGCAGAGATAAGCCTGTTCAATCAGATGAAAAGGATACTCGTTTAAATTCTCCGGAATAACGGGAGGAAGAAATTTGCGTTCGATTTCCATCCATGTTCTCCTTTTATTGTTCTATTCTAATCTAATCTTAAGAGGAGCAGAGAACATTGTCAAGAATCCCAGGCAAGGAACGCTATTACACAATTGGACACACACCGTCTTAAACAAGGTCATCATCGATAACTCACAGGATACACACCGTCTTAAACAAGGTCATCATCGACAACTTACAGGACACACACCGTCTTAAACAAGGCCATCATCGACAACTCACAGGACACACACCGTCCTAAACAAGGCCATCATCGACAACTCACAGGACACACACCGTCCTAAACGAGGTCATCAACAATAACTCAAAGGACACACACCGTCCTAAACGAGGCCATTAACGATAACTCACAGGGCACACCGTCCTAAAAGACACCATTAACGATAACTCACAGGGCACACCGTCCTAAAAGACACCATCAACGATAACTCACAGGACACAGCTGAGGGAAGATAAAAACAAATCACAGTGACGATAGCGAGGCTTCCGTCGAGAGGCCTGCGCTAGCATCCGCCACCGAGCGAACTGTCTGAGCCGAAGGCGAGTTTTCGCGAATGGCGGATCAAAAAGCGCGCGGGCCGAACAGGAAACGAAGCGTGTCACGTGATTGTTCTTATCTTCCCTCAGCGTACCCGGAAAGGAGTCCGGAAGGAGCCCGGAAGAGTCCGGAAGGAGCCCGGAAGGAGCCTGGAAGGAGTCCGGAAGGAGTCCGGAAGGAGCCCGGAAGAGTCCGG
>JAQXIM010000145.1 GCA_029007785.1 Clostridiales bacterium
ATCCCAGCCAGGAAACCAGCTGCATATACATCAGACCGCCGAACCAACCTCCGTTAAGTCCCTCCGCACCTTCTGCATAGCAGCGTTTCAGAGTATAGCCTTCCTCCAGGCCATGACCTCCCAGGAGCCCCAGAATCCCGCATAAAGCCAGAAAAGCTGCAAGAGAAGCTGCCAGCTTTACCATGCCCCTACCATTTCTGCCCCTGTTCGAATAGAGAAAACCTCCAATCCAAAATAGATAGAAAGGAAACAGATAAGCCATCCATCCAAAACAGCCAAACTGAATCTTCCTAAGATGAGTGCCGACACTTCCTGCCAGTTCCAGATTACTGAGAAAAAGAATCATACAAAAAGCCAGCAGAATCAAAAGAAGAATTTCCCGGCCAAATTCTCCGGATCCATTCTCCTGATAACTGCTCCTTTGTTTTACCTGTTTGCTGCCTGCTCCGCGGGAAGATGTACTCTGCTTCGAAGTTCCGGTCTTACTGCTGTTCTTTGTCCCGGATGACGAGGCGGAACGGCTTCTCCCTGTTCCGGATGTACTTGTTTTGCCGCTCTTTCCGTTTTTATTACCTGTTTGTGCCAAAATAGCCTCCCTCTGACAGTAAGGAAATCCGGGATGACTTGTCTCCCGGATTTCCTTCTCTATTTGTCTCCGTTTGTCTTCAGAGACGGTGAATCTGCTTCTTACTTCAGCATTATATTTGAAAAATTCAATGTCTTTTTATTATACCGCAGGCAGAATTTGTGTCAAGTCTTAGCCTCGGCACCGCCAAACAGATTTGCCGCAGCTTTCCTTCCATTTTCGACCTGTTATACCTGCGGCTCTATTTTATTATATTATTTCTATATATAATCATTTCTGCTGCTTTCCTTATCTCTCTCTGTTCACCTTTCTTTTCCTTAGAGCTTCCCATTCTCCCTTTCTTAATTCATAAATTTCCTTATGAAATCTTCTTATTTCTGTCAATTTTTTATTAAATTAGTCTTGCATCTATCATAGATTTATAGTATGCTTATCTGAGCGATTCATCGTAAAAACATATAGGAAAGGATTGTTACTATGGAAAATCTCATCTATCTTGCACCGATCTGTGCGGTGCTGGCTCTGGTGTTTGCTTTCATGAAAGCAAACATGGTCTCCAAACAGTCTGAGGGAACCGACCGGATGAAAGAAATTGCCGCAGCAATCAGCGAAGGCGCTCATGCTTTCCTGTTCGCTGAGTACAAAATTCTGGTTGTATTCATCGTTGTTCTCTTTGTTCTGATTGGCTTTGGCATCAGCTGGCTTTCTGCTGTATGCTTCATCATCGGTGCTCTGTTCTCCGTTGCTGCCGGTTATGCTGGTATGACCGTTGCTACCAAGGCAAACGTTCGTACTGCAAACGCTGCAAAAGAATCCGGCATGAACAAAGCTCTGACTGTTGCTTTCGGCGGCGGTTCCGTAATGGGTATGTGTGTAGTTGGTCTTGGTCTGCTGGGCTGCAGCCTGATCTACGCTGTTACCGGTAATTACGAAATCCTGTCCGGATTCAGCCTGGGTGCTTCTTCTATCGCTCTGTTTGCCCGTGTTGGCGGCGGTATCTATACCAAAGCTGCTGACGTTGGTGCTGACCTGGTAGGTAAAGTAGAAGCCGGTATCCCTGAGGATGACCCTCGTAACCCTGCTGTTATTGCTGATAACGTTGGTGATAACGTTGGTGACGTAGCCGGTATGGGTGCTGACCTGTTCGAGTCTTATGTAGGTGCTCTTGTTTCTGCTGTTACTCTGGGTGTTGCTGCTTTCGCTGCTGAAGGCGCTATCTTCCCTCTGGTTCTGGCTGCTCTTGGCATCATTGCTTCCATCGTGGGTACTTTCTTTGTAAAAGGCGGAGAAAATTCCAACCCTCAGAAAGCACTGAGTATGGGTTCCTATGCTGCTGCTGTTGTAGTAGTAATCGGTGCAGTTGCCATGAGTAAAGTATTCTTCAACAGCTTTGCTCAGGCTATCGCCATCATCGCTGGTCTGGTTGTTGGTCTGATCATCGGTAAAGTTACCGAAGTTTACACCTCCGGTGATTACAAATCCGTTAAGAAAATTGCTGAACAGTCTGAAACCGGTTCTGCAACCACTATTATTTCCGGTCTTGCTGTTGGTATGATGTCCACCTGCATCCCGCTGCTGCTGATCTGCGTAGGTATCTTTATCTCCTTCAAAGTTGCAGGTCTGTACGGTATTGCTCTGGCTGCAGTTGGTATGCTGTCCACCACTGGTATCACCGTAGCAGTAGATGCTTACGGTCCCATCGCTGATAACGCCGGCGGTATCGCTGAGATGTCCGGTCTTGATGAATCCGTACGTGAAATCACTGATAAACTGGACTCCGTTGGTAACACCACCGCTGCTATGGGTAAAGGTTTTGCCATTGGTTCCGCTGCTCTGACTGCTCTGGCTCTGTTCGTATCTTACGCTCAGGCTGTTAATCTGGAATCCATCAACATTCTGGACTCCAACGTTACAATCGGTCTGCTGATCGGTGGTATGCTTCCCTTCGTATTCTCTGCTATGACCATGGAATCCGTTTCCAAGGCTGCATACAGCATGATCGAAGAAGTTCGTCGTCAGTTCCGTACCATTCCTGGAATCATGGAAGGTACCGGCAAACCCGATTACACCAAGTGTGTTGCTATCTCCACTCAGGCTGCTCTGAAAGAGATGATGGTTCCTGGTGTTATGGCTGTTATCGTTCCTCTGCTGGTTGGCTTCCTTCTTGGACCGTCTGCTCTGGGCGGACTGCTGGCAGGTGCTCTGGTTACCGGTGTTATGATGGCTATCTTCATGAGTAATGCCGGCGGTGCATGGGACAACGCTAAGAAATACATTGAAGAAGGACATCACGGCGGAAAAGGAAGCGAAGCTCACAAAGCTGCCGTTGTTGGTGATACGGTTGGTGATCCTTTCAAAGATACCTCCGGTCCTTCCATCAACATCCTGATCAAACTGATGACCGTTGTTTCTCTGGTATTCGCTCCTCTGTTCCTGAGTATTGGCGGTATCCTGATGTAATAAACGGAATTAAATCCTTTTGATTCCAGCATGATTATATGTTAATACGTTCAGAAAAGCCGTTTCACATTGAGAAATCATTGTGAAGCGGCTTTTTCTTGTTTTGTCCTACGAATCATGATATAATCCGATTGTGTGATGCATGGAATCGGATCCGTTTTCACTTTCTGTCTGGTTTTCCAGTTCGGATCTTATCCAGTGCATTTTTTATTGTGATACAGTACGAGCGAATCATTTCCGGGAATCCCCTATATGATTCAATGCAGAAGCAGGAGGAAATTATTCATGAGTGATAAATATGTAGCCTATGTCGGCTCCTATACCGATACCAATACATCAAAAGGGCTTACCGTTTTCGATGTAGATCCCGAAAACAACTATCTTACCAAACGGCTGGAATATACAGTACATAATGCTTCCTATATTACCACGTCCTACGACAAACGGTTCCTTTACTCCATTACCGATCTGGGCGTGACTTCTTTTCTGATCCTGCCGGGAGGTAATCTGAAAAAACTGAATACGGCACCCATCCGCGGAATGCGAGGCTGCCATATTTCTTTGAATCGAGCCAATACCTATATGTTTGTTTCCGGATACTATGACGGAAAGATCACCGTGCTCCGCATGAATCCGGATGGAAGTGTGGGAAAAATCAGTGATGCCATCTTCCATCGCGGCCCCGGCACCATTGCCGAGAGAAATTTCCGGCCTCATATTCGCTGTGCGGCTCTGACTCCCGATGAAAAGTATCTTTTCGTTGTGGATTCCGGAATCGACCAAGTCAAAATCTATCGTTTTGATGAAATCAATGGTACTCTCCACGGAATCGATACGATCCACTGCAAACTGGAAGCCGGTCCCCGGTTCGTAAGATTCAGCAGTGACGGCCGTTTCTTCTATTCCATCAAAGAAATCCTGAATACCATTTCTGTGTATGAATACTCTTTGGGTCCCAAAGGTCCCCAGTACAAAATGATCCAGACCATATCCACTCTGGGTCCCAAATTCAGTGATTTCAGTGCTGCCGTTTATTTCCGATTCACGGATGATGAGAAATACCTTCTTTGCTCCAATGCCGGTGATAACAGTGTGGGAGTATTCCGCAGAGACACCGAAACCGGTTTGCTGGAACAGCTGAACGTTCTCCCCATCAGCGGAAAGTATCCGACCTCGATCCAGATCTTCCCCGATGGAAACCACATTTTCTGCACCAACTACGATTCCAGCACCATCACCTTCTTTACAATCAATTACGAGAAAGGATTGCTGGTAGAGAACGGAGCACCCATGGCCATTGACCAGCCCAACTGCTCTCTTCTTATGAAAGTACCGGATTATTCCGATCCGAATCCCATGCCCTGACGCCTGACGAAATGCCAGGAAAAAGTGACGATACGACACCTGGATCTTCATAAAGGAGAAGTCTATCATGCACATGAAAAAATCTTTCCTGGCCGCTGTACTGGCCATGATTCTTACAATAACACCCGCTGCCCCACTTCAGGCAGCTCTTTCCCCTGCTCCCCTCTCTTCCGAGGAAAAGGAGGCAAGCAGGGAAGAAGAGCTCCTTTCTTCCACTGAGATGAATTTGGAAACCGGTGCGGCAGCGGGACATCTCACCATACCCAACACACCGACAGCACCTTCCCTTTCAAATAAGAAGGCTTCGGCTGTCTATTCCATTTCTCTGAACGAAGATCTTCCCGACACTTATGTCACAGAAAATCTTCCTGCCATACGTCAGCAGAATCCATATGGTACCTGCTGGACTTTTTCCTGTCTTGCATTGGCTGAAATCAATATGAAACTGTCGGAGGGTATCTCTGCCGATCTCAGTGAACTCCATCTGTCTTATTTTTCCTATCAATACATTCCCGACCCATTGGGCGGACTGGAAGGCGATATTGTAACTTTTCTGGATACCTCTGACAACATTCTGAACATGGGAGGCAATCATATTTTTGCATTTAATACTTTAAATACATGGAAAGGGGCTGCATCCGAGGATACACTCCCCTATTCCCAGTCTAAGGAAGTAATCTCATCGGGAGCAGATCCTGATTTGGCTTATGAAAGTACGGCTCATCTGAAAAACGTTTACCGTTTTCGAATAAAAAACGATCCACAGGAAGCCAAAAAACTGATTCAGCAGTATGGAGCAGTCTCCATCTCCTATTATCATGACAAGAATTCCTTTGATAAAGAACACAATTCCCTGTATCAGGCCAACTGCAAAAAAACAGCCAATCACGATGTGGCCATCGTTGGCTGGGATGACAGCTTTCCTGCTGAAAACTTTGTTCAGACAGCACCGGGGGACGGTGCCTGGCTCATTCGGAACAGCTGGGGAAAGGACGCAGAATGCGAACAGGGCTATTTCTGGATGTCCTATTATGACACTTCCATCGGAGCGGAAGCCTATGCTCTGGAATGCGTCAGTCAGGACAGCCCTGAATACTATGACAATAATTATCAGTATGACGGTTCCATCTGGTCTGCCTATCTGGAAGATGTGGATATTGTAGTCGGTGCCAACGTATTTACCGTCCGGAATTCCAGGGAAGAGTTAAAAGCGGTTTCTATTGACACCAACTCTGTCCTGCAGGATTATAAAATTGAAATCTATCGTAACCTGACAGATCCGAACGATCCTTCCAGCGGTACTCTGGTCAATACCACCACAGGTTCTCTCCGGTTCGCAGGGATTTATACGATTCCCCTTTCCGATACCGTATACCTTCTCCAGGACGATACCTATTCTGTCGTAGTCACATTGCGAAAACCCGGCGGAAAGGCTTCCCTTGCTCAGGAAGATGTTTTGAACCTGAAAAATCTG
This sequence comes from Clostridiales bacterium, assembly GCA_029007785.1. Classification (GTDB taxonomy): domain Bacteria; phylum Bacillota; class Clostridia; order Lachnospirales; family Lachnospiraceae; genus UBA3305. Next base: position 5,886 of record JAQXIM010000145.1, read on the forward strand.
CTTTCAGCTGAGACATCGGCAAAACCAGGTCAGAGTTTTCTTTATTTTGATGAAGCCTGGATGGATTATGGTGATTATGCCAATGCCAATCTGAGAATCAAAGCCTTCACTAATACGATTGGTTTTCCGGAAACGACACTGAGTCAGGATTCCCTGTCTCTCCATATAGGTCAGGAGACTGCTCTCCGGGTCAATGCTTCCGGCGAAGAAGTACCTCCGGACAGCGTTTCCTGGGAATCCAGCAATCCTCAGATTGCTGAAGTATCGGAAGACGGTATTGTAACGGCTGTCGGCCTGGGAACGGCAGAAATTACGGCATCCGTTTACGGTACTTCTCACCGCTGCCAGATTCATTCTTCCGTCTCCAGAGAGTCCCTATCGATTTTGTCCATGGAAAATCAGGATGTTCTGCTCCGGTGGCCTTCCACCGATAATGCACTGGTCCGGATTTACCGAAAAGAAAGCGGTTCAGCATACCAGCTGCTGGAAACGGTAGACGGGAAGAAGTCCCATTGGATTGACAGCTTTCCCCAGACAGAGACATTTCCCCGATATCAGCTGGAATTTGTCCCTGTAAAAGAAGAAAAAGTCTGTGGCCAGACTTTCCAGAATCTGTCCGTTCAATATTCTCTGGCCTTTGAAATGAACGGCGGCACAGCATCAGCAGAGTATCCCGCCTCCTATCTGGGAGGAACCTCCATTCACGTGGCTGATCCTCAGAAAGAAGGATACGAATTCATCGGCTGGTATACAGATCCCTTACTGACTCAGCCTCTGGATCATTTCTCCCAGCCCTTTGGAAATCTGATTCTTTACGCCGGATGGAAAGAAGAAACCTATACCATTTGTTTTGATGGAAACGGAGCCGACTCTCCCGACATGGATCCCATGGAAAATCTTCCCAAATCCGGAGAGTATTCTCTGCCGGAGAATCGATATTCCCGTCACGGATACACGTTTATGGGTTGGAATACAAAACCCGACGGCAGCGGAATATCTGTTGCCAATGAGGAAGTTATTTCCCTGGAAGGTTTAACAAAAGACACGAAGCTTTACAATGATACGCTTCGGCTCTATGCAAAGTGGAGTCCCCTTTCCTATACGATTACCTACAAAATGAATGGGGGAACCAATTCCGGGAAAAATCCCCTTTCCTATCAGATCAGCTCAAAAACCATAACCCTCTCCGCTCCCACCAGGAAGGGATACACATTTACCGGCTGGTATCTCGATTCCTCCTGTACCGTCCAAATCAGCCAGATTTCCCAGGGAAGTACCGGAGCCTTAAAACTATATGCCGGCTGGGAAGCAAACCGTTATACGATCCGATTTGAAGGAAATAAAGCCACCAGCGGAAGTACCAAAGCCATGAAAAAATGCAGTTATGGCAAGACATATAAGCTTTCTGCCAATGGCTTCCAGCGAAAAGGTTATGTTTTCTTCGGATGGAATACAAAAGCCAACGGAAAGGGAACATCATATACCAATAAGGCAAAAATCAAGTCTCTGTCAGCGAAAAACGGAGCCACTGTTTACCTGTATGCCACATGGAAAAAGCTTCCACCCATCAAATAACAGCTGCAGAACCTGATCTGTCAAATATCAGCTGCAAGAACCTGACATTGACAGATTTCCATCAACACACAGCAGCAATAATGCCGAACTCCTGGAGCAGCCTCCGGAGTCCGGCAATTTCTTTTTACCCTTATAATTTTTTATATTGTCTGTAAAACAGAATGGACGTTGCAGATACGGCAAGTATGTCTGCCACCGGCTCTGCAAGAAAGACCGCTGCAGCCTTGTTGGGAAGAACAGCCGGCATAATATAAATCAGAGGAATGAGAAGAACCACTTTTCTCAACAGAGCAAGTATCACGGAAGTCTTCGCATTGCCCAGAGCAATGAAAGTCTGCTGACAGGAGATCTGTATGCCAAAGAGAAGAGAAACTGCCATATATATGCGCATGGACTTACAGCTGAAGGCGGCAAGCTCCGCATCATTGGTAAACAAACCTACAAACACACCTGGTGCCAGCATACAGATGCTCCAGGTTAATGCCGTAAAACAACAGCAGCAGAAAAGCAAAAGGCGGAACGTCTGTTTTACACGTTCATTCTTTCCAGCTCCATAATTGAAACCTACAATAGGCTGCGATCCCTGAGTTAATCCCTGAAGGGGCAGCATGGAAAACTGCATCACACTGCCGAGAATGGTCATGGCACCTACCGCTATATCACCGCCGTACTTCAGAAGACTCGTATTAAAGCAGATATTCAGAATACTCTCTGTAAACTGCATAATAAAGGGAGAAACTCCCAAAGCAATACAGGGAAGAATAATCGAGGGTTTCAATCTCATTTCTTTTTTGCGAAGATGAAGCTTCGTTGTCTTCCCCGTGAAGAAACGAAGAATCCAAAGGCAGGAAACTGCCTGAGACAGAATCGTAGCCAGTGCAGCACCCTGCACACCCAGATCCAAAACAAAAATAAAAATCGGATCCAGAATAATGTTGCAGACAGCACCGATGGTGACGGTCAGCATACCGATTTTTGCAAACCCCTGAGCATTGATAAAGGCATTCAGTCCCAAAGCAAGCTGAACAAAAATTGTTCCCAGGGAATAGATCTGCATATATGACCAGGCATACGGGATCGTTGTTTCACTGGCACCAAATATCATCAGAATGTCTCGGCCCAGCCATTGAATGAATATGGTCAGAACAAGTGCAATCAAAACCAACATGGCAGTACAGTTGCCAAGAATACTCTCAGCCTCATCCGATTTTTTTCGTCCCATCATAATAGATGCCCTGGGAGCACCTCCCATACTAACCAGAGCCGCAAATGCAGAAATACACATAATCAGCGGCATGGTTACACCTACGCCGGTGAGAGCAGCAGAACCCACCTGGGGAATGTGACCTATGTACATCCGATCCACCATATTGTAGAGCAGATTTACAATCTGTGCCAGTATCGCCGGAAGAGCCAGGCGGAACAATAGTCCGCCAATGGAATCACAGCCAAGATCGGCTCCTCCATTTTTCCCCTTTTCACCACTCTCCTTTTCTTTTATTTCTTTTTTGGCTTTCTCTTTCTCAATTTTTTCCTTCTCATTGGAATCTTTCATGATAATACCTCCTTCTTTATCCATTCGGCTAAAAAGCAAACAGCGCCTATTCTTTTTGGAACAGACGCTGTCTATATTGCAAAGATTTAGATAGATTACTGGCTGAGGCCAACAAATGGTCCTTTTCAGATCTCCTGAAGTGTCTGTACCAGCTCCTTCGCTGTTTCTTCTGTCTTCGTGATCACCAGCACCGTATCATCTCCGGCAATGGTTCCCAGAACACCAGGCCATTCCACCCGATCCATGGTGGCACAAACAGCCTGGGCCATACCTGTATAGGTGTGAATCACAACCAGATTCTGTGCAAAATCCACACCGGTGACAGAAGACTGAAACATAGAATAAAACTTGCTGGAAGCATGGTATTTTTCAACAGGTTTTCCCAGCTCATAATGATAACTGCCATTTCCATCGGAGATCTTCACCAGTCTCAATTCCCGGATATCTCTGGAAACCGTGGCCTGAGTGACCTGAAAGCCTTCTTCCTCCAGACGACGGGAAAGCTCCACCTGGGTGGATATATGCTCGTTGGCAATCAGCCGACGAATGACCTCTCTCCTCGTATTCTTTGATTTATTATTATCACGAATCCCATCATTGGGTTCTTTGTTCTGTTCCATTTGTAAAACTCCTGTCATATACTTTCCTTCAGCAATCGATTCCCGTCGATTGTCTGCAATGATTCTCTGATAAAAGGCTTCATTTTTTTGTGGGATGGACAGTCACAGTAAACATAACCTCATGTTTTTTTGTTCCCAATGCCATGTATTTTTATGCATGAAACACATGACTTTTTTATCCCCTATATCGTAGTATCATACCATATTGTTACTTCATTTGACAAGTACTAATCCCTGTCATATCCTCTTTTCCCAGATTTTCTATTTGTCAAAGCAAAATCTGTCCCCTTAATTATTACAATAGCCTTTTTTTTCAGATATCTGATACATTTTTTTAGATGTTTTATCTCTTGAGACTCTCTATGAGCCGCATCTCATAAATATTCACATGACATCCTCTCAGGACTGCAGAAGACCCATGGCCACCGATAGAATCAAAAGACTTAAAACAGCCAGAAACAAAAGGAATTTCCAGATGAAACGCAGCCAGGTCGGATATTCCACCCTGCAGATGGATAGACCGCCCATTACAACAGCACTGGTGGGTGTAATCAGATTGACGACACCGGAGGCGGCACAGAAAATCATAATCATCACTTCGGGACTGAATCCCAGACTGGCTGCCAGGCCGGCAAAGGTAGGCATGGAAGCAGCGGCAAGACCCGAAGTGGAGGGAATGAAAAAGGACAGGGCCAGATAAATAAGGTAACTTCCCACCACAAACAGGGAGGATGAAACATTTTCCAGCAAATCAGCGGCATGATGAAGAACAAAAAGATCCAGGCCGCTGCTGGCCATCAAAACAGAAATCCCCCGGGAAATACCAATAATAAACACAACCCCCAGCATATCGCCGGCTCCGCGGATAAATGCATTGATAAGTCCTCTCTCGCTCATACCGACCACAATCCCCGCCGCAATGGCAGATAAAAAGAACCAGGCCTGAAGTTCCGGAAAATACCACTGACCAAAGGGTTCTCCCGTAAATCCGGCAGTCTTATCGAACAAAGCAATCCCAAAATTCTGCCAGGGAATCAATGCAATTACCATCACCAGAAAAGCCAGGAAAAAGATCCACAGAGCCCCTTTCTGCCTTCCAGTGAGACTTTTATGCTCTTCCTTCCCCATCCCGCTGTAAGCTGCCTGAACCTGCTCTTTTTCAGATGGACTCAAAAGGGAACGTCCCTTCTTTTTTACCTGAAGAGCATAACGCATGACAAAATAAATGCCTGCTGCCAGACAAGTCAGCCAGAGAACGGTACCCAAGAGTATGATATATCCATAATTGACGCTGGCATCGGGATAGACACTGAGATAGGCATCCACGGCCGCCGATACAGCAAAGGGATTGACGGTAGAACCAAGAACACCGACTCCTGCTCCCACCAGAACAACGGAAGCCCCCACCAGCGCATCAAAGCCTGATGCCACCATGGTGGCTGTAATCAGAGAATAGAATGCCATGGTCTCCTCTGCCATACCATAAGTTGTACCTCCCAGAGAAAACAGGATCATCAGCAAAGGAATCAAAATCATTTCTTTTCCCTGAAGCCGATGTACCAAAGACTGGATTCCCACATCCAATGCACCGCTTTCTGCTAAAACACCAAGAAAGCCTCCTAAAATCAAAATGAAAAGACAGACATCAATGGCATCCAGAATTCCTCTGGGTATCGCCATCACCAGTTCTGCCAGAGTTGTACCCCGGACTTCTCCTCCCAGACAGTGTGTAATCAGCGCCACCAGAAGAATCAGAATGAGGAGAATACTGTATGCCGTTGGCATTGTGAAACCTCTTCCTTTTTTCTGTATCATAACTCTCTCCTCCTATGGTTTTTGTTGTTATACGTCCGAAAGAACCTGTCGGCGGCAGATTCTCCGGTGATATTTATGTCCGTTTATCTCTTGGCTTATCATATTGTGGACAGATTGCAGGAATTCTATCCTCTTTTCATAAAAAAAGAAAAGGCAGCAGCATATCCCTACATTCTCTGCTCCTGCTGTCAACATTCCTCTGGCGCGGCATGCGCATCTTCCGGAGGTTTTTATGCAATAGGAACAAAGTTTCCTATTGCATAAAAAGGATACCCCGAAAATGCGTCATTCCGCATTTCCGGGGTATCCCTGTATTTGTAATTCCATCGCTTTTCTCTTGATTGGTTTCAAAACCTCTCTATGTTCCCTGCTTTTCCTTCCGATTCACTGTACAGCAGCAGCTTCTTTTATTTTCCTGCCTTCTGATCACAGTAAATGCAGCGGTATACACGCTTTTCCCGATCCACCAGCTTAAAGATATGATCCAGCTCTTGCTCAACGGAGGTAATGCAGCGGGGATTGCGGCAGCGCTCCACATTGACAATTTTTTCCGGCAGAGCCAGAGTCTTCTTTTCTACAGCTTTGCTGTCTTCAATGATATTTACTGTAATATTAGGATCGATATATCCCAGAACATCCAGATCCACATCGATTTTATCACTGATCTTGATGATGTCCTTGGAACCCATTTTGTTGCTCTTAACCCGCCGAATAATTGCCACAGGGCAATCCAGATCGTCCAGATTCAGATATTTGTAAACCTGCATCGATTTTCCGGCTTTAATATGATCCAATACAATACCTTTTTCAATGGCGTCAATTTTTAACATATCCTGTCACCCGTCCTTTCCGCAATTATTTCGTCAATCCCAAGAGCTTCATCATCAATGCCATACGAACAAATTTGCCGTATTCTGCCTGATCGAAGTATACAGCCCGGGGATCCTTGTCTACCTCTACTGAAATTTCATTCACACGGGGCAGAGGATGCATAATCTTCAGATCTTCCTTGGCATTCTCCAGCTTTTCCAGATTCAGAATATAGCTGTCTTTCAGACGAATATAATCTGCTTCATTGAAGAATCTTTCTCTCTGTACACGGGTCATATACAGAATGTCCAGCTGATCCATCACTTCTTCCATCCGCTCTACTTCCCGGTAATCGGCACCATTCTTATCAAGAACCTCTTCCTTGATATAATCCGGAACCTGCAGTTCGTTGGGGGAAATGAGGATAAAATGAATATTCTCGTAACGGGACAGCTGTTTGATCAAAGAATGTACGGTACGGCCAAATTTCAGGTCACCGCAAAAACCGATAGTCAGATTATCCAGACGTCCTTTTGTTTCTTTGATGGTAAGCAGATCGGTCAATGTCTGAGTGGGATGAAGATGTCCGCCGTCACCTGCATTGATGACCGGAATATCTACATTCATGGATGCAACCAGCGGAGCACCTTCCTTCGGGTGTCTCATGGCAATAATATCTGCGTATTTTTCAATGGTTCTGGCAGTATCTGCCACACTTTCTCCCTTTGCCGCAGAACTGGAATTTGCTGAGGAAAAACCAATCACACTTCCGCCCAATTCCAGCATGGATGCCTCAAAACTAAGACGGGTACGGGTACTGGGTTCAAAAAACAAGGTTGCCAGCTTCTTTCCTTTGGCAACCTCCGCATATGCCGGACGATCAGCCATAATATCTTCGGCCAGCTTCAAAATCTCATCAATTTCCTCCAACGTCAGATCGGTGGGATCGATCAAGTGTTTCATCGTAAACCTCCTCCTAATGTAAGGCACCAACAACCGGTTTTATCACGTTCTCACCTTCTGTATCCATCTTCAAAAGGAGAATGGATGCAGATTATTTTCACCGGATTTCGATAATCCCAGCTGTTTTTACACAAATTTTTTCAAGTATACAATTTTAGCGGCGTGATGTCAAGAACTCAAAGGAAAATCCCCGACAAGAAACCTGGCATTTTTTACCACTCATAATATTCTCACTTTCATGAAAAAATAGTACAGCATCCTTGATCCAGAAATAAAATAACTGAGAAAAAGGATGCTCTATCCCTTCCAGTAAGCAGCTTATTAATCGGCTGCTATGCTTTCAGTCAATAGATACATTTTATGGAAAAGGAGGAGTTATGTGTGGCAGCCATTGATGTAAAAAGTGAGATTCTGCCCCTGAAAAAAGTAATGCTGCATCGCCCCGGCAAAGAGCTGGAGCATCTGACACCAAATGCTCTGGAATCTCTTCTCTTCGACGATATCCCCTATTTGAAAATAGCTCAGCAGGAGCATGATGCCTTCGCCAACCTGCTCCGGGATCATGGCGTGGAGGTCTTATATCTGGAAAAGCTGGTGGCCCAGGTTCTGGATCTGGACGAGGAAATCCGCCATGAATTTCTGATGCAGTGGATCCGCGAAGGCCGCATTTCCACGGAAAAGTGGCAGAAACGAATTTATGATTATATGATGACCAATTACGGAGATGATAATCTGGCTTTGGTTCAGAAAACCATGGAAGGCCTGATTCTCGGTGACGTGTTCTTCCAGCAGAATGAATCTCTGGTAGATATGCGTTCCGATGCTTCCAAAGTATTGATCAACCCCATGCCGAATCTTTATTTTACCAGGGATCCCTTTGCCTGCATTGGAAACGGAGTCAGTCTGAATCATATGTATTCTCTGACCCGAGGCCGGGAAACCATCTATGGAGAGTATATTTTCCGATATCACCCTGATTTCAAAGACCAGGTCACTCTTTATTATAACCGGTATTTCCCCTTTCATATTGAAGGCGGCGATATCCTCAATCTCAGTGATACCGTTCTGGCCGTGGGCATCTCTCAACGTACCCAATCGGAAGCCATTGAGCTTCTGGCTCAGCAGATTTTTGATGATCCCCACTCGACCATAGAAACTATACTGGCCTTTGACATCCCCGATTCCCGTGCTTTCATGCATCTGGATACGGTATTCACCCAGATTGACGTGGACAAATTCTCCATCCACCCGGGTATTCTGGGTCCGCTTGTTGTCTATGAAATCCAAAAGGGTGATCACAAAGATGAACTGAAAGTAACGAGAAATGAAACCAATTTGGAGAAAATTCTGGAAAAACACTTAAAAATCGACAAAGTAACCTTGATAAAATGCGGAGGTAATGATAGAATCGCATCAGAACGCGAGCAATGGAACGACGGTTCCAACACGCTTTGCATTGCTCCTGGCACGGTGGTTGTCTATCAGAGAAATGAAGTGACAAATGAGCTGATGCGGGAAGCCGGCGTTCAGGTTCTGGAAATTCCCAGCAGTGAACTTTCCAGAGGACGCGGCGGCCCACGCTGCATGAGTATGCCGCTGGTGAGAAGCAGAAATTAGAAATAAGGAGATAGAGAATCATGGGCGTAAATTTACGTGGCAGAAGCTTTTTGAAAATTCTGGATTTCACTCCCCAGGAAGTCCGTTACCTGTTGGATCTTGCCAAGAATTTTAAGGATCTGAAGAGAAGCGGAACTCCCCACAAGTATCTGGAGGGTAAGAATATCGTTCTTCTCTTCGAAAAAACCTCTACCAGAACCCGCTGTTCCTTTGAAGTAGCCGGAATGGATCTTGGCTGCGGTGTGACTTACCTGGATCCGGGCAGCTCCCAGATGGGCAAAAAGGAAAGCATTGCCGATACGGCAAGAGTTCTCGGCAGAATGTACGATGGTATTGAATACCGCGGTTTCAGTCAGGAACTGGTGGAAGATCTCAGCAAATATTCCGGTGTTCCCGTATGGAACGGCCTGACAGACCAGTTCCATCCCACCCAGATGCTGGCCGACCTCCTCACCATTGAAGAAAAGCTGGGCCATTTGAAAGGCGTAAAATTCACTTTTATGGGTGATGCCAGAAACAACATGGGCAACTCTCTTATGGTTGCCTGTGCAAAAATGGGACTTCATTTCACCGCCTGTGCTCCCAAGGAGCTTTTTCCTGAGGAATGGCTGGTGGAGACCTGCCGCAAACTGGCCGAAGAAAGCGGCGGAAGCGTAACTCTCACGGAGGATGTAACCGAAGGAACAAAAGACGCCGACGTTATCTACACAGATATCTGGGTATCCATGGGTGAACCGGACAGTGTTTGGGAAGAAAGAATCCGTCTGCTGAAAAAATATCAGGTAAACAATGAGGTTATGGCAAACGCAAAACCGGAAGCTATTTTCATGCATTGCCTGCCTTCCTTCCATGACACCAAGACTACCATCGGTGCTGAGATTGCAGAGAAATTCGGAGTCAACGAAATGGAAGTGACAGATGAAGTATTTGAATCCAAACAGTCTGTTGTTTTTGACGAAGCAGAAAACAGAATGCATACCATCAAAGCCGTTATTTACGCAACTTTGTGCTAAGATTTGACAAAGGACGCTGCCGATTTTCCATCAGCAGCGTCCTTTTTTTCAATACAGGTTTTCCTGTCGGATTCCTGATTCTTATTTCATTACAACCTTGCAGTATTTCTTCTTTCCGCGGCGAAGTACAATGCCTTCTCCGATTTCCTGAGCAGTCAAGGTCATCTTAAAATCTTCTACTTTGTTTCCATCTACGGAAACTCCGCCCTGAACCACATTTCTTCTTGCCTCAGACTTGGTAGCAGCCAGTTCTGCTTTTACCAGCAGAGTCAGAATATCCACAGCCCCGTCGGTCATATCTTCCTCCGTCAGTTCACAGGTGGGCATATTGGCATCATCTCCGCCGCCGCCAAATAAAGCTCTGGCAGCATTCTGAGCTTTCTGAGCTTCCTCTTCGCCATGAACCAGCTTGGTCAGCTCAAAGGCCAGAATTTCTTTTGCCGTATTCAACTGGCTTCCTTCCCAGGAATCCATCTCATCGATCTGCTCCAGAGGCAGGAAGGTCAGCATACGCAGGCATTTGAGAACATCGGCATCTCCCACATTTCTCCAGTACTGATAGAAATCATAAGGAGTTGTTTTATTCGGATCCAGCCAAACGGCACCGGACTGGGTTTTTCCCATCTTTTTGCCTTCCGAATTCAGCAGAAGAGTAATTGTCATGGCATAAGCATCTTTACCCAGCTTTCTGCGGATCAGTTCGGTACCGCCCAACATATTACTCCACTGATCATCTCCGCCAAACTGCAGATTGCAGCCGTATTTCTGGAACAGAGCATAGAAATCGTAACTCTGCATAATCATGTAGTTGAACTCCAGGAAGCTCAGTCCTTTTTCCATACGCTGTTTGTAGCATTCTGCCGTCAGCATACGATTTACACTGAAGTGGGCGCCTACTTCACGAAGAACATCCACATAATTGAGATCCAGAAGCCAGTCTGCATTATTTACCATAAGAGCTTTGCCCTCAGAGAAATCAATAAAACGGCTCATCTGCTTTTTAAAACATTCCGCATTATGCTCCAGAGTTTCTTTTGTCAGCATCTGTCTCATATCGGTTCTTCCGGAAGGATCACCGATCATTGCAGTTCCCTGACCGATCAATGCGATAGGCTTATTTCCAGCCATCTGCAGACGTTTCATCAGACAAAGAGCCATGAAATGGCCAACGTGCAGGCTGTCAGCCGTAGGATCAAAACCGATATAAAATACGGCTTTTCCATTATTAATCAGTTCCTTAATCTCTTCCTCATCCGTAACCTGAGCGATTAATCCTCTGGCTACCAGTTCGTCATATACTGTCATAATACTCTCCTCTTTTTTCTGCTGCCGGAACCATTTGATTCATTGTTTCATATACCATAATAAATCCCTGGATTTCCACAGATCAATCAAAGAATCCCGACAAAATAAAAAGCCCTCGTCCTCTAAAGGACGAGAGCGTATTCCCGTGTTACCACCTTAATTCACTGCCGACTTACATTGACAGCCTCATCAGGTACTCCCCTGTCTGCCGTGAAACAGGAACAGGATTTATACCCTGACGAATAACGGTCGCCCAACCGTCACAGCCTACCAATCTTCCGAATCCAGATTCCACTAACAGAAACTGCCGCGGACAGCTTCTTCAGTAAACAGTAATACAAAAAGACATTCGGTGTGAAGCTCCGGAATGTATTCCCAGAATCAGTTCTCCTGCGCCTCTCATCACCCGGCAGCTTTCTGTTGGTTCCTCTGATTCAGTACTTCTTTCCTTCTCAGCTTTTATCCTTATCAGAAATAAAACATGAAATTATTATAGAAGCTTTCCATATCTTTGTCAAGGTCTGTTTTCTTTCCTCTGTCCCTTTTCTGATTCCATTGTATTCCACTGTTTCTGTTTTCTTCCTGTTTCCATTGGATTTCTCCGTACCATATGGATATGGTAAGTCTTCATTAATTATTGATTCCGTGGTGAACCGGTTTGGTATCCCTCTGAATCGCTGAGAAACGATAACCATTGGCCTTTCCATAATCGATAATGGCCTGCAAAGCCTGAGCGGTTGTCTGTTTGGCATTGGTATCGTGACAAAGCACAATATTGCCGCGTCCTTTTTTCAGACTGTTGGTAACACTGCTGATCAGCTTGTTAGGATCCACATTATTTCCTTCTGCATCGGTGGAATCCACATTCCAGTCATAATACTGAAATCCCTCTTCCACTACCATTCGTGCCAGCCTCGTCATAACGCCTTCGTTGTAGTCGGCACTGATGGTATTGGAACTTCCGCCGGGAAAACGGATACAGAAAGCATCGTAGTCCAGATCGTCTTTCAGTTTCTGCTGCATTTTTTCAACACCGTCCAGGTAAGCCTGATCCGTCCCATAACATTCTTCATAATCATGACTCCAGGTATGAATACCAATCGTATTGCCCTCTTCCACCATTCGTTTCAGAACAGGAATACTGGTATCCTGATAATCAATAATAAAGAACGTTGCCTGAACATTGTTTTTCTTCAAAATATCCAGAATTTCCGGAGTCACCTTGCTGCTTGGACCATCATCAAAAGTAAGATAAATCACACTATCCTCACCGGTCTCCTGTGACTTTTCCACTGTAACGGTTCTCTGAACCGAAGCCTGGTTTCCGGAACTGTCTTTGGCATAATAAGTTAACGTATATTCTCCTGCCATATAAGGATCCACATAACCATCTATCGTAACCTGACTAGAGATATCTCCGTCCAGATCATCCACAGCCTCCACACCGGGATCCTGAAAACCAGCCCCTTCCTGAACGACCATAGACTCTTCTCCCAACAGGGTGATTTCCGGCGGAAACATATCTTTGATGGTGACAGTACGTTCGGCAGTCGTCAGATTTCCTGCCTGATCCCATACGCGAAGCGTCACTTTAAAATGATCTTCATCAATGGATTCTTTCAGAATTTCCACCTGTTTCGTCAGATTTCCATCAAAATTATCCTTAGCCTTATATCCCGGATCTTTGTAGGTATCCATACTGGAAGCAAACACTTCTTCTCCTTCCTGTTTCAGAGTTAAGACCGGTGCTTCCGTATCCACAACATGAATTATTCTTGTTTTCTTTGCCGATTTTCCGTTATATTCAACCCGATAGGTAAGATTGTAATCGCCCGGAATTTCCGTATTCACTGTTCCATCAACCAGAATATAGCTGCTGAGATCCTTCCCATGCCAGCTGGCCTTAACTCCCGGCTCTTCATATGGCTCCAGAACTTCCACGGTCATTTCTTTTTCACCGGAAAGCTGGAGGGTGGGACCGGCAAGAACAAATTTCCCCACCCCAAAAATGACTGCAAGAAGAATCAGCAGTCCCGGCAAAATCAGGTGCCATTTCAACTTCTTTTTTCTTTTTCGCTTCTTTCCTGCTGACCAGGATTTTGATCTTGTTTCCATTAACATGCCCCCATTCTCAGTCTTTTTCCTAAACAAAATCTCCAGTATCGATGCGAATGAAACTCCTTCGCTAGTAAGCTAAAACCTCAAAACCATCCTCTGTTACAGCAACGGTCACTTCCCACTGGGCGGAGTCTTCCCCATCCCAGGTGTAAATGGTCCATCCATTTTCTTCATCTTCGCAGAATTCATCAGTACCTCCGTTTACCATGGGCTCAATCGTAAATACCATTCCCGGTACCAGAAGCATTTCCGTTCCTCTGGAAGCTACATGGGATACATAGGGTTCCTCATGAAATTCCAGTCCAACACCATGACCGCCGATGTCTGCCACGACAGAATAACCAGTCTCCAGAGCGTGCTGATGTACAGCTTCTGCCATATCTCCGAGGAATCCCCAGGGTTTTACCTGCTGAAGTCCCAGTTCCAC
>JAQXIM010000146.1 GCA_029007785.1 Clostridiales bacterium
GCAGCCACAGAGGAATCTACACCGCCGGACAGAGCACAGAGAACCTTGCCGTCGCCAATCTGCTCACGCAGTTTGACAACGGTCTGTTCCACGAAGGAATCCATTTTCCAGTCACCGCAGCAGCCGCATACTTTACGCACGAAGTTGTAAAGCATTTTAAAACCTTCTTCGGTGTGAAGAACTTCCGGATGGAACTGAACTGCATAAAATTTCTTGTCAGCATTTTCCATGGCGGCAACCGGGCAAACCGGTGTGGTTCCCGTTACACGGAATCCTTCCGGAGCCTTTGCAATGTAATCAGTGTGGCTCATCCAGCAAATGGTTTTTTCCTCAACATTTTCGAAAATAACAGAAGACTTATCAACATCTACTTCCGTTTTTCCGTACTCACTGACCGGTGCACTAGAAACTTCTCCGCCCAGCAAATAAGCCATCAGCTGGGAGCCATAGCAAATTCCCAAAATCGGGATTCCCAAATCAAAAATCGCTTTTTCATAGCGGGGAGACTCATCCAGATATACACTGTTCGGTCCGCCTGTAAAAATGATTCCCTTAGGATTCTTTTCACGAAGTACTTCTATCGGGGTCGTATAAGGAAGAACCTCTGCATAAACATTACATTCTCTGACTCTTCTTGCGATCAGCTGATTATACTGTCCGCCAAAGTCCAGAACAATTACTAATTCTCTTTCCACATTGCGCCTCCATTTCTTATATCCAGTTTTATGCCGCATGAACTGCAGAACAAAGCTTCTTCATCTACTGTTGCGCCACAAGCTGGACAAGTTTTTGTCTTTCTGATTTTATTGATCGAAGCCTGACACTCTTCGATTGCAGCTCGAATGGATGTTACTCTCTCAAAATAAGGAATCATGTCATCGGAAATAACTCCTTCATGATTCTCAAAATACTGTTTACCGATTTCCGCATATACTTTCTGTAAACGGCTTTCCTCTTCTGCCAGTTTCTGGCGCAGACGGAAAACTTCCGAAGTTTCTTTCATTTTTGCAGAAACATCTTTACTGGTTTTCACAATCTTTTGACTAACTTCTTCCCAATCCATTATAATCCCTCCTCATACTCTCCAGAATACAGCTCATCTTGCTGACAGTGACAAACATCAAAGAAATAGAAATTTTTTAAACTTTTTCCTTTGACGCAGCTTTCTTAGAGTTTCTTCGATTTCCCCGGATCCATTGCTTTCCGCTTCGATCAACCGATCCAAATGTTCCGGATTATCCCCAAATACAAGTATATTTTCCCTGTATATTATCGTTTTAGGACTCAGTACCAATATATCAAAAATGGATTACTATGACAATAAATTTATCCCAATTTATTTCTTTTTCACCAGAGAGGGTCTATTTTCACCCACCATCAAATAGTATCTTTATTTGCGTAAAATCACTGTTTATTTATCACAGTATCTTTATTACGGGAAATCACTGGTTTATTTATCGTAGAACTTTTTAATGCCATCCATGGTGGAATGCATATTTGCCAGCAAAAGATCCATCACCGTCAGGGCAGCCATGGATTCCACAACAACTACGGCTCTTTGAACTACCACCGGATCGTGACGTCCCTTGATGGAAATCGTTACATTTTCATGCTGACGATTTACCGTTTCCTGTTCCTGAGCGATGGAAGGAGTAGGCTTAAAAGCTGCTCGCACAATAATATCGCTTCCGTCGGTGATTCCACCCAAAATACCGCCGGCATGGTTGGTTTTCTTCGTAACATTTCCATTCTGATCGGCTTCAAAACAGTCATTGTTCTGAGATCCAACGGCTCTTGCCACCTGGAAACCATCACCAATTTCCACACCTTTTACTGCTCCGATGCTCATCATGGCCTTAGCCAGGCAGGCATCCATTTTTTCAAATACCGGATCGCCCAGACCAGCCGGTACTCCGTGGATCACACATTCAACGATGCCTCCCACCGAGTCCATCTTCGCCATCTGCGCCTGAAGATACTTCTCCAGTGCGTCTCTGTCCGCACCATCTACACCGCCGATTTCCAAAGCCCGGCTCTCCAGAGTAATTCCCATCTCTTTTAAGGCTTTCTCTGCAATAGCACCGGCAGCAACACGGCCAATCGTTTCCCGGCCAGAAGAACGTCCGCCGCCGCGATAATCACGGAAACCGTATTTGGCATCAAATGTATAATCTGCATGACCCGGACGATAAACATTCATAATATTGGAATAGTCTGCCGAACGATGATCTTTGTTCTTTACCATCATGGAAATCGGGGTTCCCGTCGTCTTTCCTTCAAATACACCGGAAAGGATCTGAATTTCATCCTCTTCTTTTCGCTGGGTAGTAAACTTGTTCTGTCCCGGTTTCCGGCGATCCATCAGCACCTGAATGTCTTCTTCAGTTAACGACAAACCTGCCGGACATCCGTCCACTACTACACCAACTGCCGGTCCATGGGATTCTCCCCAAGTTGTAACCGTAAAATATCTTCCGTAAGTTGAACCTGCCATTGTTCTTCCTCCATATAAACGCCGGAATTCTTTATATTCCTTCCGGCAGCTTCTTTTATCTTTGCTCCACGTTTCTTTTCGTTTTCGTGTCAGCATCCATCGTATTATCTATCTTTTTCTGTAATATCCATCAGAATTTCAGGTGTTTTGAATAGAAATACCAAAAATACGTATTCATTAGCATAACATATTTCCCGACACTTGTCACCTTTTCCCTTCTCTTCCTTCAAAAAAAATGCAGCTTACAAAGTGGAATTACTATTACAATTGGTCAGATAATACCGTGTCTTTCTTTCCGCAGGATTCCATTATAATCCAACTGCTTTTCTTTTTAGTTTTCCCAACTTTCCAATCTGCATACCCATGTAAAAATCCCCATCTGCATACTTATGTAAAAACCAATCTGCATACTTATGTAAAAATCCTTTACAAGACTCTGAAAATAGATTATTCTTAAGTCAGCATTCTATTATTTTCGGTCATATCCGACACAACAAAGGAGGAGATTATCATGAAAAAATTCCTTGCTGAATTTAAAGAATTCATCAACCGCGGCAATGTAATGACCATGGCTGTCGGACTCATCATTGGCAGTGCCTTCACTGCGATTGTGACGTCTCTGGTACAGGATATCATCCAGCCCCTGATCGGTATTATTTTAGGCGGAATTGATTTCAGCAGTTTCGGTATTCAGGTTGGCGACACCACTCTGATGGTCGGAAACTTCATCGGTGCCATCATTACCTTCCTGTTAACTGCTCTTGTACTGTTTCTTCTTGTAAAAGCCATGAACTCCCTGCAGCGCAAGAAAGAAGAAGAACCGGCTCCCGAGCCCGAGCCTGAAATACCTGCAGATATTCAGCTGCTGACGGAAATTCGTGATCTGCTGAAAAATCAGAAATAAATAGCGAGAGAATCTCTATAATTTTCCAGACTAATGATTCATACTAAAGAAAGCCTCTTACACTCGTCAAATCCGATTATAAGGGGCTTTCTTTATTTTCATATAAATGAGTGATGCTATCTTTTGGCGTCAAATGTTCTCCCCATGAATGATCATGCTATGAAGCATTCTATTATCATTCACTGTGCCATCGTTCACTCAGCATTGTTCATTCTGACAGAAATCTTCCTTCCATCCATTCATCCTGTCATCATTCATTCTGGCAGCATTCATCCCAACATCATCCATCATTCATTCCACTATCAATCTGCCGGCTTCAGTTCCTTCAAATAATCCACTGCCCGATTCAGCTGGGTATCATTATCCGCCGAATCATTTTCTCCCGGCTCAACCACGATATCCGGTTCAATTCCCACACCGTGGATATCCCGGCCGCTGGGAGTAAAATAATGAGCCGTAGTAAGTTTTAAAGCGGAACCGTCACTCAAATTATAGTAAGACTGAACAATACCTTTTCCAAAGGTCTGCTCTCCCACCAAAACGGCTCTTCCATTATCCTGAAGAGATCCGGAAAGAACCTCTGCCGCACTGGCAGAATTTCCGTTTACCAGAATGGCCATTTCACCGTCAAACAACTGGCCTGCCTCAGCATCGTATCGGGTCTGTTTTCCGGATTTGTCTTCTGAATAGAAAATATTCGTTTCCGGCAGGAAATAATCTGCGATGCTCAGTACACTGGTAAGCAGTCCGCCGGGATTATCGCGCAGATCCAGCACCAGAGATTCCATTCCCTGGTCTTCCAGATCAAGAACCGCTTCTTCCATCTGGGAAATGGAAACTTTATCGAATTCCGATAACTGAATGTATCCGATGGCCTCATCCAACATCCGTGATTCTACAGTAATCTTATCGATACTCCGGCGAGTCATGGTTAATTCCTTTGTGCCGCCGTCTCGGAGAACCTGAACCTTTACCTGTGTATTTTCTTCTCCCTGAATTAAAGCCACCACTTCCGACAAAGACATTTGATTGATATCCTGTCCATCTACACCGATAATCACATCACCTTTCTCCATTCCGCCCTCTTCGGCCGGACTCCCCGGATAAACTGTCATTACCGTAATAATCATGGATTCCATGTCCTGCTGAACAGAAACACCGATACCAACATAAGAACCATCTGATTCTTCCATCTGCTTTTCGTATTCTTCCTGTGTATAGTAAGCAGAATAAGGATCATCCAGACCGCTTACATATCCGGCCAATGCCTGATCCATCAATGCCTGGGAATCCACATCAAAAATAAAAGTATCATCAATCAATCGGTTGATTTCATCCATTTTCGATTCCAATTGATCATAGAACTGATCCGCACCCTCGGACAGGGAGTCACTTTTCTCTGCTTCAGAGGATGCATTGGAGGAATTTCCTGCTGCACTGTTTATATGCCGCAAATAGTGAACCACCGATAAAGAACCGAATACAACGGTTCCCATAACCAGTGTAAGAATAATACCAGTCGCTACTCCCCGCAAAAAACCGGGCCGGGAATTTACTTCTCTCTTATCTTCTTCCATAAAACCTCCCATAAATGAAAAATAATTTAAAAATCCCCTTTTCTTTTTTGAAATTTGTGCTACAATCGTAGATATAATTCCTTCCCATCTTTTGTCCTTGGAAGGTTCAATAATTTAGTGAGGTGATTTTTATGAAACAACAACAGGAACTTAACAAAACACGTCTTGAAATCGGTATGCGAATCCGACGCGAACGTCTCCTCTGGGATCTGACCCAGGAAGAGCTCAGTGATATCCTTGGAATCAGTTCCAACTACCTTGGACAGATTGAGAGAGGCAACCGCGAATTATCCCGCAACATGGAAGACCGCCTCTGCAATCTCTTCCATCTCACCCATGATGATCTCCGAACAGGCAGCGGACCGAAAAGCTGGCCCAACCGTGTTTCCGAAGCCGGAGTCATTTTCAACGATCTTCAGGAAGAAGAAGTTCAGCGTCTTCTCCATAGCTGCTCTCCTCAGGAACTTCAGCTTTGCGGCCACGTTCTCCGATGTCTTCTCCTCTATCTCCGCAATCCTGCATCGATACCTTCCCCATCCCAGAAAAATCTTTCTGACCCTGCTCCAAAAGCCGAATCATATCAGACAAAATAGTTATTTCCAGTGATTTTCTGTTACATTCAAAGTTACATTTCAAGTAAAATTCAAAATTGAATTTAAAGTAAATTCCTGAATTGCATTTAAAGCAAATCCTAAGATTTCAATTAAGGCAAATTCTCAAATTGCATTTAAAGCAAATCCTCAGATTTCAATTAAGGCAAATTCCCAAATTGCATTTAAGGCAAATTCTCAAATTGCATTTAAGGCAAATTCTCAGATTGCAATTAAGGTAAATTCTCAAATTGCATCTCAAACAAATTTCCAAATTGCATTTAAAGCAAATTCAAAATTACATTTCCTACAAAACTCAAAATTACATCTTCATTCGCATTTTCCCGAATATATTCCCAAATAACCGATGGAACCAATTGCAGATCAAAACAAACTTCATATACCATTTTCATGTTTTCCGAATTGTATTTGAGAAAATGCTCCCCTGAACATCTTATTATCAGGTTATCCAAAGATGTATTTTTGCCGCCTGTGAAATCCCTGCGGAAGCTGCCCCGGCAATTTCTTTCGGGATTTACAACAATGTAGAATAACATCACCGCTGCGGCTTCATAAAAGGGCCGCAGCGGCAAACTTTCACTGGATCGATTCCTCGATCCACACTTCATTTATTCTTTGATTTTTCGAATGGAAGTTTCCGTAATTTCAATCTTGCCCTGTTTCAGTAATTGTCCTACTGCCCGCTTGAATGCATTTTTACTCAGCTGAAGTTCCCGTTTGATGACTTCCGGTCTGGCTTTATCATTGAAAGGCAGAACTCCGCCATATTCCTCGATGACCTGCCATACCACATCGGCGTCACTTCTCATCTGAGCATAAGCTTTCTTCCTTGTACTCAAATTCAGTTTGCCATCGGGACGAACCTGAATCACACGGGCCTTCACCGTATCTCCGATATATACTCTGGAATAGAGCTCCTGCCTGGGAATCAGACCGAAATACCGCTTATCTACGGCTACGAAAGCACCGATATCCTCTCGAACGCCATATACAATACCGGTAACCCAGTCATTTCGCTCATAGGGAGCATTGACTTCCAGCTTATCGTAAATGTTCATCGTTGCACAAAGACGATCACTCTTGTCAATATAAAGGGCAACCAGAATATTCATTCCGGGAACTACCTTTGTTTTCTGTTCTTTAAAAGGAAGGAACAGATCCTTGTCCAGTCCCCATTTCAGGAAGGCACCGATATTAGTTGCCTGGGCAACCTCCAGCACTGCCATTTCGCCCAACTCCATGGCCGGCTTTTTCGTGGTAGCAATGAGACGATCCTCCGAATCGCGATAAAGGAATACCGAAAGCTCTGTTCCGGGACCGGCTCCTTCCGGAATCTGTTTGCCAGGGAGCAGTACCGTTTCCGTAGGATTCTCCGCTTCCGCTAATAAGGCTCCGGAATCATTAATTTTCATAATCACCAGATTCTGTGTCTTTCCTAATTCAAACATCTTTGTCCTCTCCGTTCTATTATTTATTCAGAATTTCTTGATTCTAACTGCTTTATTTTTGCTGAAACCGAAACAAATTGAGTCGATTCCTAATCCTTCTGCTTCGGAAACCATTTCTCAAACCCACAGCTATTTTCATTCTACACTCGTACCGAAACAACTGCATAAGGATTTTCATCTTCCTGGCACAGAGCAATAACTCTCCAGCCGTCTTCTGTGTCACCAACCATGGGATAAATCCAATCGCCTTCCCTGGCTGCGGTACGGTATTCTGCTCTCAGCTCCCGGATCTGTTCATTTCTGGGAAAATACTCTTCCGCTATCCGAATATACTGGCCATTATTGACATGACCATTCAAATCCAGCTGAATATGACGCACCCGAATGGGAGTCTCACGATTCATACTTTCCGGCAAAGAAATTTTTCTGCCCTTTGCATAAGGCATATCAATCGGCTCATCGATTCCATAAGGCTCAATTTCCTCCGCCTCGGGACGTACAGGCCGCATTTTCCCGGAATCCACGAAAAACCAGATTGAGTTTGCACGCACCATGGTTTCACCGACTTCGTCATAAAGAGCAAAATTCCTCTGTCCGTAAAATCGCTCAAATTTCCATGCTCTTGTCTCTGCCGTGTAGAGCTCATTGGCCTGGGGCAGACGATCAATGATAACCTGCCAAAAACTCAATAGCCATGCTCTGTTTCTTTTTTGCAGATAATCCGCTCCGATTCCCAGATGATCGGACTGATAATTCGAACAATCCTGCATCACATTCATAACAGCCGGCAGGGTCATTTTTTTATCTTCCCCCAGCTCGCTGAATCGTACTCGATCCTTCCATTGGTACATAACAATTTCCTCTCAACAAAATTTGAACCCTGAACATACCCTGACCATATTTTGAATGTTGTCCTGTCGCAATCAACATATCTTCCTGTATCGGTAATACGGGTAATGATACATTTCTTTCCCACCAATAACGTTGCTCCGATTTACTCTGGCCATTTTCGGCATATCCGGTTCTTCGGTCTTCAGCATATAAAGGAAAAACCCTTGTAAATAGATTACAAGGGTTTGTACTGGGCTACAAGGATTCGAACCTTGAAATGACGGAGTCAGAGTCCGTTGCCTTACCGTTTGGCGATAGCCCATCGCTAAGCACGTTTGCTATTATATCAGACGAATCATTCTTTTGCAAGCACTTTTTTTACTTTTTTTCAACCTTTTCGGCAGTTTTTTTGATTCCCCATGTCCCATTCATATCCGTTGGAAATCATCCTTCTGGATCGCTGCCGTCATCTCCATCTGATTTCAAAAAGGCAAGAGAATGTGTTAGCCTTTCAGGTATCACTGCATCCATATGTTAAACACCATCCCCGATTAGGAACGGGGTTTTCTATTGCATAAAAAAACCTCTGCAGATATCTGCAGAGGATAAACTGGGCTACAAGGATTCGAACCTTGAAATGACGGAGTCAGAGTCCGTTGCCTTACCGTTTGGCGATAGCCCAATGTCAGATGCGTATGTTATTATATAATGTTCTATAAAAAAATGCAAGCACTTTTTTTCATTTATTTTTATATCTCCATATATTTTTTACATGTTATGAGCCAAGTGACAAATGGATGAACCGGAGAATTTTCTCATTCTGATTCCGGTTCATCCACCTGCGGTCCTTCTTTCTATTGATCGGCCATGAAGCGATAAATTTTTCCGTTTACAGGCCTTGTCATCTGCAGACTTTCCATCTGTGAGCCTTGCCATCAGTAAACCTTGCTGTCTGTTAGCCTTGCCATCTGTAAACCTTGCTGTCTGTTAGCCTTGCCATCTGTGAACCTTTCCATCGGTAAACCTTGCTGTCTGTTAGCCTTGCCAGTCGTCGGCCTTTCCATTATCTTTCTTTCAAATATTCCTCCAGGAATGCATACAGTTTTTCCATCTGTTCCGGTGTTCCCACTGTAATACGAAGATAATTATCAATACGAGGTTTTTTGAAGTACCGTACAAAGATATTGGCCTCACGCAAAGCCCTGAAAATTTCCTCTGCAGGAACACGGTCATGGGTAACAAACAGGAAGTTGCCCATGGGCTCCGGTCCGTGGAAACCTAATTTTGCCAGGCGTTCCACTGCTTCCTTACGAGTTTCCATGATTTTGTTTCTTGTCTCGTCAAAATAAGCCTTATCCCTAACGGATGCTGCTCCTGCTTCCAGAGCCGTATGATTCATCGTATAAGAATTATAGGAATTCTTCACAGAATTGATTGCCTGAATCAAAGCCGGACTTCCGATACAGAAACCAATACGCATTCCGGCCAGAGACCGGGATTTGGAGAAGGTCTGTACCACCAATACATTATCGTAACGGTCTACCAGAGACAAAGCAGACTGTCCGCCGAAATCAATATAGGCCTCATCCACAATGACAACGCTGTCCGGATTTCCGGCAACAATTTCTTCTACAAAAGAAAGGGGTTCCAGAATGGAAGTAGGTGCATTGGGGTTGGGGAAAACGATTCCTCCGTTTTCCTGAAAATAATCGCTCTGAATCAGGCGGAAGTTTTCATCCAAAGCCTGTTTCTTATAGGGGATCCGAAGCATCTCTGCCCATACCTCATAAAAAGCATAGGAAACATCGGGAAAAAGAATCGGTTTATCCGAATTAAAGAAAGTCATGAAAGCCATGGCCAATACATCATCGGAGCCTACTCCAACAAAAATCTGCTCCGGCTTTACGGAGTAGAATTCACTCAAAGCCTGAACCAATTTTGTGCAATCCATATCCGGATAGCGGCGAAGTGCATCATCCGAAGCATGTTTCAGCACTTCCTTCACCGCCGATGACGGAGGATAGGGATTTTCGTTGGTATTTAGTTTTACTACATTTAAGGATTTGGGCTGTTCACCGGGAACGTAAGGATCCACTTTTCGAACATTTTTCATCCAGTTATTCATTTGGCTTTCCTCCACTGTCTATTCTTTTATTCCGGCTTGATATGCCCCTTTTTCTCCAATACGCTGATTATCTGATCCACATATTGATTGCAGACTTCGGTGGATTCAGCTTCTACCATAACGCGAATCAGAGGTTCTGTACCGCTTTCACGCACAAGAATTCTGCCGTCATCGCCCAATGCAGCTGCTACTTTCTGCACTTCTTTCTGTACATCCGGATCATTCTGGGCTTCCGGTTTGCTGAACACTCTTACATTCTTTAAAACCTGAGGATAGATAACAACGGGTTCCGTCAGTTTGCTCAGCGGCAGCTTCCGCTCCAACATAACTTCCATAATCTTAAGGGAAGTCAGAATGCCGTCACCGGTGGAAGCATATTTACTGAAAATAATATGACCGGACTGCTCACCGCCGAGACGATGGTTGTTCTCCAGCATATTTTCATACACGTATTTGTCACCTACAGCCGTTTTCTCGTAACCGATACCGGCCTTATCAAATGCTTTATACAAACCAAGGTTGGACATAACCGTCGTAACCACTTTATTCGTTTCCAACTGTCCTTTTTCTTTCATGTAGGTACCGCAGACATAGAGGATCCGATCTCCGTCTACCACATTTCCCAATTCGTCCACGGCAATGCAGCGGTCTGCATCTCCATCGTAGGCAAAGCCCACATCCAGCTGATGTTCTTTAACATATTTCTGAAGTTCTTCAATATGAGTGGAGCCGCAGTTCCGGTTAATATTGGTACCATCCGGATTATTATGAATGACATAGGTTTTTGCTCCCAGAGCATCAAATACGCTTTTCGCAATCATAAATGCACTGCCGTTGGAACAATCCAGTCCTACTCTCTTCGACTTAAAGGAACGAGTGGCCAAGGTAATCAGATAACCGATATAACGATTTCTTCCGGCAGCATAATCCGTCGTACATCCAATATTCTCTCTGGTAGCCAGAGGTGCTTCCGGCATCTTTCCATCCAGATAACGCTCTATTTCTTCAATGACAGATTCTTCCATCTTCTCTCCTCTGCCATTAAGAATCTTGATGCCATTATCATAGTACGGATTATGACTGGCAGAAATCATGATTCCACAGTCAAAATCTTCTTCCGTCCGTACCACATAAGCTACACTGGGAGTAGTCGTTACATGAAGAAGGTATACATCTGCACCAGAAGCTGTCAAACCGGCAGACAGAGCATCCTCAAACATATAGCTGCTTCTTCTGGTGTCTTTTCCAATTGCTACCTTACATTTATGCTCTCTTCCGTAATACCATCCAAGAAAACGACCAATCTGAAAAGCATGCTGTACTGTCAGATTTACATTTGCTTCTCCACGGAAACCATCCGTTCCAAAATATTTTCCCATAAAGGCTCCTTTCATCTTTCCGCATCCAGTTTCCTTTTTCATTCCTGAATCTGTTCGGGAAACAGAACCGATCCCAATTCTAATCTATCATCATTTTTCCTTTTAGCCATCACCTGCGGAACCTGCCGCTGGCAGCTTTTTTCGGCTGCATAGCAGCCTGGAATGCAGAAAATTTAAACTACCCACGTCTTCAAGCGCCTTCCGCTCGATTCATTTAATATATCATAGGATGTCTTTTTTCGCAACTCTGCAAGATATAAGGACCAGCACCTTTATATAAGGAATCCGGAATACAAAATCCGGTCTGTATCCTTATGCAGAGGATTCAGACCGGATCACTTTCATCCATTCCTTATTCCATTGATTTTTATGTTCTTCGGTTATTCATACTTTGAGGATGTCAGGAAAGACATATCAAAATCCTTCGGAATAACCAGATTAAGATCTACACTGATGGAAATCATATTCTCCAGCTCCATCACTTCCTCACCGTCAAACTCAGAAGGACTGTTAATGTCATCCTCGTTCGAATCAATAACATAGTATTCCAAAGCAAAGTAGGCATTCATATATTGAGAATCCGGCGTCAGGCTGAAGTCATCCTGAAGTTCCACCAACTCAAGCAGTTTTCCAATGGTTTCACGATCCAGCACTTCTCCGAAGTATTCCGATCCCGAATCCTGTCCCTGCTGCATATAACCATTGAAGTTGCCCCACTGAATGACAACTTCCTGCTTTTCATCATCCATCTGCTGACAAAGCGTCTTCAGCTGTTTTTTCACTTCTTCTCTGTCATCCTTCTGATTCTCCCAGCCAGCATGGAGATAAGCATAGGCCGCATTGGGTGTTTGTGTGGAGATCGGGAATACAGAACCACTGATTTTTCCGTTCTCTTCGTAGATCATCTGGAGATAACCATAGATTCTTTCCTCTCCGCTGAAAGAATCGGTACAGTATGCATACCACTCGTTAAATCCCATCCTCTGAACATCTGTCTTCAAAGCTTCATATATATCAATCAAGTCTCTTCTGTTATTGTAGAAGCCTTCCACATACAGCGTCAGATTGGGATCATCATAATCCGGAAGCTTCATATAAATATTCTGGACTTCATCGTTCTTAAATAATTCTTTTGTCAGTTTGGTAAGATCACTTTGTGTCAGGCAAACTCTTCGGTAAGTGCTTTTTCCATTACAATTAAATCGAATTGTTTTCCATGTACAGATATCATTGGAAGAAGTATAGCTGCTATTCATACTTCTTTCAACAGCCTCCTTCATTCTCTGGGAAATCAGATTCTTGACTTCCGGACTATCCAACTCAATTTTTGATAATCTGCCGGTCAGATAACCATCATATTTCTCGACACTTTCATAATCATTGGTGGTCAGATAAACCTTATCTCCTTCGAGCTGGATGCTGGAAATCTCATCCGGCTCCGGTGTAAAGGACATGACATGACGGCTGATTCCAAACATTCCAAAAATCATTAAAAGATTGAGGCAAATCAGAAAACCAATTCCGGGCACAGCCTTCAACAGACGTCTCCATTTCCTGGTAGATAAAAGCTCGTATACAAAATACAGCAGAATTCCTACTATATAGAGCACAAAAAGACTGTAAATATCATTACCGTCAAAAGGAACCTTATTCACCAGCTTCTGGAAAATAACATAGTTGGGGATGCTGCAGAAGACAAAGGCCGGAATCAACCGGAAGATCATCTGCAGAATACTGTTGGGTGCCGGTTTTCCCGCTGTTTCACTCTTTCTGCGATGGAAACAAATACCGGCACAGACAATATAAACTACTCCCACTCCTGCCGTATAGAGAATCGGTCCCGGAGAAGAAAACATTCCGCTGTTTATCGATTGATCAAACATAGAGAAAATAATGCTTGTGATCAGATTCCATCCGTTTCCAAAAAAGTTCAGAAAATGTTGATTATCAATAATGGAAACTGCACTGGTAATCCCGTTGCGCACCAGCACCATAAAGAAACGGGGAACCAAAAGAACAATCGCTGCAACCACATAATTGGTAAAGGAAGTTCCTGTCAGCGTCATCGCCAGGGCTATGCATCCGGAAACAAGAAGAACACAGGAAAAAACTGCCAGATTCTGAAGTAAAAACTTCGTCATTGAAATCTTGTAATACTTACCGAGACAACTATGAATCAGTACACTGAGACCGGACGTACCCCACTGGAGAATCAGAATCCAGGTCAGAACAGATGCAAAAAAACTGATAAACAAACAGATTCTTGTCTGAGGAATCGAATGATAAAAATCCGAAGAATTCCTCTGATTCAAAAAACGAAATAGATTTATAATCATCACCGGTGCCGTAAAGCAAATCAGAAGAACCACAGCCGGATGCATGAAAAACAAATCTACGTTCTGAACAGCAGGTTCCGTACTATAAGAATGAATATTAACAATTCTTCCGATGGGAACTAAAACGCCTTCCAATACCAGAATCAGTGCAGAAAAGAGCCCAATGATTCTGTTTTGCAGAAATCCATCGAAGAACAGTCTTCTGTCGAAAATCTTATTTTTCACTCTTTTCCCCTCCCTTTTCCTCAAAATCATATCCAGTGACATCGAAATGGTAGCCCAAAGCTTCCAGTTCATAGGTAAATACTTCCTCCAGAGTCAACGGCAGAATATCCAGCAAGATGGGATTTTTTTGACGGATCTTCTCACTGATCTCTTCCTTATCTCCACGAATAATCAAAGTTGCCACAGACCCTCTCTTTCCATAATGGAGATAAGGAATTCCTTCAAAGAGAGAAGAATCATAAAAGTCTGAAAAGGCTACCTGGATTTTAAACAGGGAAGTTTTCAGATTCTGAATATCATTTTCCAAAACCACACCACCCTGATGAAGCAGTGCCAGCTGATCGCAGGTATCCTCAAGTTCCCGAAGAGAATGGGAGGTAATGATCGCGGTGGCTTGATTTTCCAGCACATCCTTACAGATCAAGGTTTTCACCAGATTCCTCATGACCGGATCCAGACCGTCAAAGGTTTCATCAAAAAACATGTATTTCGGCCGACAGGATAAGGCAAGAATGATAGCTGCCTGACGTCTCATTCCTTTTGAAAACGTATTGGTGGATTTTTCCGGATTCAACCCAAAAGTTTTCGTCAAGTATTGAAAACGATTCCAGTCAAACTCAGAATGAATGGCTGCGTAAAGATGAGCCATACGATTCATGGATACTCCGTTCATAAAATACAAATCATCGGGTACGAAGGAAATCTTTTCCTTAATCTTTACATTTTCATATACAGGTTCTCCATCGATCAGAATGCTCCCTTGGTCCGGCCGATATATCCCTGTAATCAGGCGCAAAAACGTAGATTTCCCAGCTCCGTTGGAACCAACCATACCATAAATACACCCTTCCGGTATGCAGCAATGCATATGATCCAACGCGGTAAAGTCATCAAACTTTTTTGTCAGATTTTCTACCTGTATCATACATTCTTTCCTCCTCTCTGATAAGCTTCATCCACACAGTCCAGGATCTCACGCTTCTCAATCCCGGCCAGGGCAAGCTCACAAATTTCTTCTGTAAAGCTTCCCAACTCCTCACGTTTCCTATTACCAATCCTCTGAACAGCATTCGGACTGACAAAACATCCACGCCCGGGAACGGAGTAGACGATCCCTCTTCGATCCAGCTCCGAAAATGCTTTCTGAATGGTATTTGGATTAACAGCCAATTCCACCGACAAACTTCGAACCGATTGGATTTGTTCATCTGATTTCAATATACCAAGCAAAATATATCTTTCAACTTGATCGACTATTTGTTCGTAAACGGGGCGTCTGCTCATCATATCAATCTGAAACATATGCATACACTCCTTTCTTTCATTCTAAGTGTACTATCATTACTAGTACACTTAGAGAGTACCAGATCCAGGGAAAATATACAACCGGGTAAGTCTTAAGATATTTTGAAAGAACACCTCATATTTTTCTGAACTCCGGATTTTTCCTATAATTTGCCCGACAAAAAAACCAACGTCGATTTTTTTGCTTCCAATCTGCCAGCTTTATGCCCTGCCAATCAACCAACTCTATTCCTTCCAATCTGCCAGCTTTATGCCCTGCCAATCAACCGGCTCTATTCATTCCAATCTGCCAACTTTATGCCCTGCCAATCAACCAACTCTTGATTTTTATCTGCATTCGTATTAAAATCGAATCACTTATGCAAAGATGGAATATCAGGCCCTTTGATTCGGTTTTTCAGGGCAGTCGGAGAAAAACCTAATTTCTCCTCTGCGTGTTTTCATGTCTGCATTTACACATTCGATTCTATACCGTATGATACGGTTTCTGGAGGTAGTCTACAATGAAAACAATTTTAGAGCTGATTACAGATGAGCTGAAGACTGCATTTACTGCCTGCGAATATGATACAGATTTGGCAAAGGTTGTATTATCCAACCGTCCCGATTTGTGTGAATATCAGTGCAATGGTGCCATGGCAGCCGCCAAAATTTACCACAAAGCTCCGATTCAGATTGCAGAGGCCATCGTTGCCAATCTGCAGAACAGTCCGCTGTTTGAAACCATTGAAGCCGTAAAACCCGGTTTCATCAATATCACTTTGAAAAAAGACTTCGTGGCCTGGTACCTGAGCCAGCTGTCTTCTCATGATGCCATGGGCTGCGATCCCATCGGTGAAGGGAAGACCGTAGTAATCGATTACGGCGGCCCCAACGTGGCAAAACCCCTTCACGTTGGCCATCTTCGTGCCGCTATCATTGGAGAAAGCCTGAAAAGACTGTACCGTTTCAACGGTTACAATGTCATCAGTGATGTCCATTTGGGAGACTGGGGCCTGCAGATGGGATTGATTATTGAAGAAACTCATGCTCGTCATCCGGAACTTCCCTACTTTGATCCGGATTTCCAGGGAGAATATCCCACCGAAGCACCTTTCACGATCTCTGATCTGGAAGAAATCTATCCTACTGCCAGCAAAAAATCAAAAGAAGACGAAGTATTTGCAAAAGCCGCCCATGATGCCACAGTAAAACTGCAGCAGGGCAATCCCGGCTACCGTGCGCTCTTCCGACACATCCTCAATGTTTCCATCGTGGATCTGAAGAGAAACTATGCAAATCTTCAGGTTGATTTCGATGTCTGGAAAGGAGAAAGTGACGCCCAGCCTTATATTCCGGATATGATCCAGAGCCTGAAAGATCAGGGCCTTCTCCATGAAAGTCAGGGTGCCATGGTTGTTGACGTTCAGGAAGAAAGCGACACCAAGGAAGTTCCTCCCTGCATCATTCAGAAATCCGATGGTGCTTCCCTCTATGCCACCACAGACCTGGCTACCCTGGTGGAGAGAGAAAAGCTCTACCATCCCGACGAAGTTCTCTACGTTGTAGATAAACGTCAGGAAATGCATTTCACCCAGGTATTCCGTACCGCCAGAAAAGCAGGCATCATTCGTCCTGAAACCAAACTCACGTTCCTGGGCTTCGGCACTATGAACGGAAAAGATGGAAAACCTTTTAAAACAAGAGAAGGCGGCGTTATGCGTCTGGAGCATCTGATTCAGGATATCGACGAAGCCGTATTCCAGCGAATCATGGCAAACCGTACCGTATCTGAGGAAGAGGCACGCCAGATTTCTCAGATTGTTGGTCTGGCTGCTTTAAAATACGGTGATTTGTCCAATCAGGCAACGAAGAACTATATCTTCGATGTAGACCGCTTTATTTCCTTCGAAGGAAATACCGGTCCCTATATTCTTTATACCATCGTTCGAATCAAATCTATTCTGGCAAAATATCAGGAAGCCACCGGCTGTGCAGAACTTCCCACCGAAATCCTGGCTGCTGCCGGAGATTCCGAAAAGAACCTGCAGCTTCAGTTGGCCAAGGTAAATGAGACCATTAACTCCAGTTGTGAAGATATTGCGCCCCATCGCCTGTGCCAGTATATTTATGAAGTATCCAACGCCTTTAACAGTTTCTACCATGACAATAAGATTCTTGGAGAAGAAGACAAGGCAAAACAGAGCGGTTGGATCGCCCTGCTGATTTTGACTCGTGACATTCTTAATACCTGCATCACCCTGCTGGGATTTGAAGCACCGGAAAAAATGTAATATCGTAGTTCCTGCAGCTTATAGACTGCAGAATCCCTGAAAAACTGCAGATCAGACGAATAGCTGCAAGACGGATAAAAAAACTGCATGGTTTTTCTGCATTTAATATGAACAGCCCCTGATTGAACCGGGGCTGTTTTTTTATAGTTGTAGTATTTACATTTGTAGTGTCCTGTGGTATACTATATTCATCCTGCAGTGAGTGGCTGCCTCCTCATCAGGAGGTATATCTATGAAGAAATTCTTTCATTCTCTGATTCTTTTTCTTTTCACCCTCTGCTTCAGCTTAGGCTTCACCGAATTGCCGATATATGCAGCAGACAATTCCACCACTTCATCTGCCTTCATTTTTCTTTCAGATAGTTCTTTATCTCTTTCCATCGGAGATGAATATGCTATGTGTGCTGTTTTCAGCGGCGGTCGGATGCCCACTTGGAAAAGCAGCAAGTCTTCTATTGCCTCCATCAATACTTATGGACGGATTACAGCCAAAAAGGATGGTACCTGCACCATCACTGCAAAGATCAAGGGTGCTGAGGCGACCTGCAAAGTCACAGTAAGAAAAACAAAGGTTACTCTGAATCAAACCTCCCTTTCCCTGGAACACGGCGATACCTTTCAACTGAACGGTGTTACCTCCAATGGTTCCAAGATCACTTGGAAAACCAGTAAAAAAAGTGTCGCCACCGTCAGTGAAAATGGACTCGTCACCGCATTGAAACCGGGAACGGCAACAATTACAGCAAAAGCAGACACCACTTCTGTTACCTGCAAAGTCACGGTAAAGAAACCCACGGTAACACTGAATCATACTTCGATTACACTCTATCGAAATGATATGTTTCAGCTCTATGCCAAGGTCTCATCCAAAATTCGGCCGACCTGGAAGAGCAGCAGTAAAAGTGTTGCTGCCGTGGATTCCTATGGAATGGTAAAAGCTGTCAAGCATGGTACCTGTACCATCACTGCCACCGTGGACGGTGTCTCAAAAAAATGTACAGTCAAAGTCCTTTCTCCGGAAATCACACTGAATGCTTCGGAGATTACCCTGGCAGTGGGAGAAACCTTTCCTCTGATCGCCCGGGTATCTTCCGGCAATCCTGTTGTCTGGAGTACCAGCAGTTCCAAGGCAGCTTCCGTCAGTGCCACCGGTGTAGTAACCGCACTGAAAAAAGGCAAATCAACAATTTATGCCTCCGAAGACGGTACCAAAGTCCGATGTATTGTCCATGTCATCGATGAATAATTTCTCTTACACAAAGTTCTGATTTTTCTCTCATTCCATCACATCTATAGAGAAGGCAGCCCTCTGCAGGATATCAAAGATTCTATTGAATTTTATAGAGCACCATTTAAAGGTCTGACGGAAAGGATTGGGTGGAGTATCCCGATGCACCTTTGAATGCAGCCTGCCTGGATTCATCCAGAGCAAACTTCAACAACCTCAAATCCGGCTCCAATTGATCGGAACAATTGATTTTTCCTGTTTCTTTTGCAATAGAATAGTTTTCCACTATCAATCCGGCTGTTCCTACCCGGGATTCCAGCGGAGTCAAACAGTAGGCCATGAACAATTGAAGCAGACAGCAGGAAGAACCACCATTCTCTCCGGCAAGCAGATATAAAAGTTCTCGTTTTTCCTTAACGCTCAGATTCTGTACAAGAAAAACCAAGACCTCCTCGAGCTGTTTTTCCTCTGACAAAGTTACATTATCATCGAAAAGGGAAGGAAAAAGAAATGCCCTATAATAAGGCATAGGATTCAATCCCAGCAGCTGAAACCATTCTCCTCCCTGAAGCAGATTCGGTGCACTGATTCCCTTTTCCCAATTCTGGATCGTTTTCTTTGAAACACCAAGACCTAAAGCCATATATTCCTGGGATTTTCCAGCATCTGCCCTGGATTGCCACCATATTTTTGAAAACCGTTTTACTCTTTCTACTCTCGACTCTTCCATATCTGGCCTCCATTAATTATGAGTCTCTTACTCTTCATACCGGAATTATTCTGCACTGTTTATTTCCTTTTTCAGAGCAAATTATTTCTCTCTTTTATTTAAATAGAATAAGCATCAATATATTACTTCGATAATTCCAGTTCCGAGGATATTTCTATTTTTCTCTTAATTTCTTTAAAATCATACTACTTTCATACACTGACAAAAAGATTCTGATAGATTATACTATCTTCAGAGTACAGTAAGAGACCAATTTCGTTCCTGTTTAATTAAACTTCTACTTAATTAGTTTAAGCTTAACAGTATCGTTTGTCAAGAACATGTACACAGGAGTCGAAAAAAAAAGTAGTCTATCATAAAAAGGAGTGTTTTTATGGAAAGAAAAACTGTGGAAAACGTATTAATGGAAATGGGCATGCCCGTAAGGCTAAAAGGATTCACATATATCACGGATGCTGTTTTGCTTCTTGATACACCTGAATGGAAAGATCCTAAATGGACTGCTCTATACTATAAGATCGCCATGATCAATCACACTACCC
This sequence comes from Clostridiales bacterium, assembly GCA_029007785.1. Classification (GTDB taxonomy): domain Bacteria; phylum Bacillota; class Clostridia; order Lachnospirales; family Lachnospiraceae; genus UBA3305. Next base: position 20,009 of record JAQXIM010000146.1, read on the forward strand.
CCACCAGAGTAGAACGAGCCATCCGCAATGCTTTTGCTTCTACGAGAAACCGAGCTGGAAACTACGATATTCTGGAACACTATATTGGTTTCACCAATTGTGAAAATTCCAATTCTATCACGTATTTATACAAAACAATTAAGCTGGATTTCCCCGAAGATACCAGTCCTGCAGAACCGACAGTATCCAGCCAATCCCCGGCTGCTGCCTGCACGGTTGCACCGGATCCCCGAATGGAAATTACTGCCGACATGGTAAGAACTATTATCCGTCAAACCATTCTGGAAATCATGAGTGATGTTTCCAGTAACGAGTCGGCTTGACGAAATACATACAGACTTCTGAAAGAAATGCCGTTTTCTGAATGAAATGCTGTTTTCTGAATGAAATGCTGTTTTCTGAATGAAATGCTGCTTTCTTAAAGAAATGCTGTTTTCAGCGAGGAAGTGTCTTCCGGAAAACAGTGATCCGCGCCAAGGGGAGGTGAGGACATAAAGTATCCTTTTATCGATTATTAAGGGCTGGAGAAAATCGTTTCTCCAGCCCTGATATTTTTTTATGACAGCTTTACCGATATAGAAGGAATCATTTTTTTGCATCTCCATGTAAACCCGGCAGGTATGTTTGTCCCTGATAAAATCCCGGTCTGCACAAAATCTCACGAATGCTTATTCCGGATAAAGTCCCGGTTTATATAAAATCTCATGGATGCTTATTCCGGATAAAATCCCGGTCTGCACAAAATCTCGTGAATGCTTATTCCGGATAAAGTCCCGGTCTGCTCAAAATCTCGTGAATGCTTATTCCGGATAAAGTCCCGGCTTACATAAAATCTCATGGATTTTTGTATCTAAAATTGTTGCAGAATATGACGGAGTAATTACAACTGCGGTATCTGCTCCCTGAGAACTTCCTCCAAGAGCTACTATCGGTTGATTGAATCGAATTTCATCTGCATCGAGAGCCATCACACTGCACTCAAAGCAAACCTTAACTCCCTGTCCAAAGGTTCTTAAGGCTGCTGCCATGATTTCCAGAGGATAAATCCCATGGAATTTGCTGCTCAAACCTCGTTCTCCGGCACTCAACGCATGTCCTGCACTGACAATGGCAGCTCCCTGACGGATCAATTCCTTCCTGACTTCCGAAGTCATTTTATTTCCGCCTTCCAGCGCTGCTTTGGAGACAGAACGAACAACTACAACTTTCCCTTCAAATCCTGACTTCTTACCATAATCCAGAACCATCTGTGCCGAATATCCGCTTCCGGAAGCCACAACAATATCTGTTCCCAGTTCCATTGCTTTTTGTAAGGCAATTTTTACTGCATTTTCTGAATTATCTTTTCCGGTTTTCTCAAAAACAACCATTTTTCCGCCTCCTGCTCCTATCTCAATCCGCTAGCCGCATAAGGATTCCAATTGCTCGGTAAAAACTCAATTCTCGTTCAGCTTCGCCAGTTTTGCGGCCTGATCAGCTGCAATCAGGCTATCCAGAAGTTCCTGGATATCTCCGTCCATGATAGAATCAATTTTATACAGAGTAAGTTTGATACGATGTTCGGTTACTCTTCCCTGTGGGAAATTGTAGGTTCGGATCTTCTCAGAACGATCACCGGTACCAATCTGGCTTCGACGCTCTTCTGCTTCTGCATTGGCTTTCTTCTCACATTCCAGATCATACAGACGGGAACGCAGAACCTTTAATGCCTTCTCCTTGTTTTTCAACTGGGATTTTTCATCCTGACAGGAAATTACAATTCCAGTGGGAAGGTGAGTCAGTCGTACCGCAGAGTCGGTGGTATTTACACACTGTCCGCCGTTTCCGGATGCACGAAATACATCGAATTTGCAATCATTCATATTCAATTCCACATCGACTTCCTCAGCTTCCGGCATAACAGCCACCGTACTGGTGGAAGTATGAATTCTTCCGCCGGATTCCGTCTCAGGAACACGCTGTACACGATGAACTCCGCTCTCATATTTCATCTTGGAGTAAGCACCCTGACCATTGATCATAAAAACGACTTCTTTCATACCGCCGATTCCGCTTTCATTTACACTGATAAGATCCACTTTCCAATGCTGACGCTCTGCATAACGGCAGTACATACGATAAAGTTCTGCAGAAAACAATGCTGCCTCATCTCCGCCGGCACCGGCTCGAATTTCTACAACAACGTTTTTATCATCGTTGGGGTCCTTAGGCAGAAGAAGAATCTTCATCGTCTGCTCCATCTCCTCAACACGCTTTCTGGCATCGGCCAATTCTTCCTTGGCCATCTCACGCATTTCCTCGTCACTCTCTTCTTCCAAAAGAGCCAGGCTGTCTTCCACATCCTGTTTTGCCTTCTTATAAGCCAGATAAGCATCTACCAGAGGCTGGAGTTCTGCCTGTTCCTTCATCAATTTACGGAACTGATTCTGGTCACTGGCAACATCGGGATTGCTGAGCTCTGCCTGCAATTCCTCAAAACGAATTATAATATCTTCTAATCTGTCAAACATAACCAATCTCCTATTATTACTCGATCTTTGCCAGTATCATCCGGCAATATTTTTACATCTGAAAATCCCGCTTCCTGCAGCAGTTCTTTTACTGCCTCTCCCTGATCACAGCCGATCTCCCAGAATATCTTACCACCGGGAACCAAATGTCTCGGGCATTCCTCCGCCAGTCTTCGATAAAAATACAATCCATCTTCTTTGCCATCCAAAGCAAGCCAGGGATCATGATCTCTCACTTCCGGCATCAGATGATCCAATTCACCGGTAGGAATATAGGGCGGATTGGAAACAATCATCTCAAACTGTTCTCCTTCCAAAGCTTCAAAAAGGTTGCTTTGCCTGAACTCAATCTTACTGCACTCATTAATACGGGCATTTTCCCGGGCAACCTTCAATGCATCTTCGGAAATATCGACAGCCACAACTTCCGAAAACTCTCCCAGCAAAGCCAGACTGACAGCAATACAACCGGAACCGGTACACATGTCCAACAATCTGGTATTTTCCTGCTGACTATTTTTCTGATCTTCCAATACAAGCTCCACCAGTTTTTCCGTATCCTGACGAGGCACGAGAACTCTGCCGTCCACCTGAAAAGGAAATCCCATAAATTCTGTCTGCCCCAGCAAATGCTGAAGCGGGATTCTTTTCTCTCTTGCCTGTGTCAGTCGTTCCAGTTCCAACTCCTCGTCCGAAGGCATTTCCTCTGCCTGTTTCATAAAATAAGCAGCTCTGTTCATATGGGCTGCATGACTGAATAAATACCAGGCATCCCAATCCGGTTCCGGAATGCCGGCCTTTTCCAGTCTCTCACAAACCTGCTTCAGGGATTCCTTGTATCTCATTCCTTCTCATCCTGCCGTCCGAAATTTTCTTCCTCATAAGCTCTCCAGTCGAAAACTGCTTCTACTGCCCGGATAGCTACTTCAATCATATCATCGGCAGGTTCCGAAGTGGTCAGTCCCTGGAGAAGAAGGCCGGGACGGCTAACCAGATTAACCAGCCAGTGATCGCTGTTTCCAGCCAACCGCAGTACCTCATACGAAATACCTGCGATTACCGGAACAAAAACAATTCGGCTGACCATTCTCAGCAAAACATTATCCATTTGAAGGAACATGAATACAAAAATACTGATCAGCATAACAAAGAGCATAAAACTGGTTCCGCAGCGTTTGTGTTCCTTGGAACTCTTCCTCACATTTTCCACCGTTAAAGGCAAACCATGCTCGATACAGTTGATACACTTATGCTCCGCTCCATGATACATATAGGTACGCCGAATATCTTCCATAAAGGAAATCGCCCAAACATAGACAACAAAGATCACTACTCGGAGCACACCTTCAAAAACAGAAATCAGTAAATGGGAGTCCAGCCATCGTTCCAAAAATCTGGCGCAAAACATGGGCAGCAGCATGAAAATAGCCACAGCAAGGACAACGGAAAAAGCTACGGTTCCTCCCATCAGAAGTTTCTCCTGCTGTTCCTTTGATATATGTTTATCCCAGAAAGATTCCTTTTCGTCTGCAGCCGATTTTTCCTTCCCCTCCGTATTGAAAGAAGCTGCCTTTTCCGCTTTCTCTGCTTCCTCTTCTGCTTCCTCCAGAATAGTGGTGGATTGGGTCAAAGTACGCATTCCCAAAATCAGGGAATCAATCATATTAAAGGCCCCCCGTACAAAGGGCTTTTTCATCCAACTATGATTTTGGGTGATTCCCAGATATTCTTCCTTTGTTACATCAATGGTACCATCCGGCTTTCTTACTGCCACCGCATACCAGGTCCCATTTTTCATCATAATTCCTTCCAGAACAGCCTGGCCGCCTATTCCTGATGATTTCATATTATCTCCTATTTTCTATTCCCCTGCATCCTGCAGAACCTGCCTCCGCAGCTTTCTTCAGATGCATAACAACACAAAAAGGCTGAGACTCGTGGAATCCACAAATCTCAACCTTTTTATGTGATCCGCCTATCTTATTTGGATGCGAGACCATATTTACGGTTAAATGCATCGATACGTCCGCGTGCAGCAGTAGCCTTCTGCTGACCGGTATAATACGGATGACATTTGGAACAGATTTCCACATGAATCTCGGGTTTGGTAGAACCGGTTACGAACTCATTACCGCAGTTACAGGTAACCTTCGCCTGATAGTACTTGGGTTGAATATTTTCCTGCATGACTTTCACCTCTCTAAATATATTTGATGGGCGGAGCAGACGCCCCTGCCCCTTATGCCAACGCTAATAAACAGCAATAGTGAGTGTATCATATTTTTACATAAAATGCAAGTATTCCAAAGATATTTTTTATCACAATCCGGAAGTTTTTTTGTATGGTTTTTTGTATGGCTTTTTGTATGCCTTTTTATAATTCTCCGGAATTAAACCGTGCAATTTCAACACTTTATCCGTTCTGTTATTCAGCACTTTTATCTGTTATGACTTTATATGACGTCATCCGGTGCTGCAGCAGATCACAAACGAATTTTCTTTGCCATTTCCACAAACTCTTTATTATTCATTGTTTTCGCAAACATATTCAGAATCTGTTCCACGGAATCGTCTGCTTTCATGCCGTTCAGTCCCCGGCGGACAATATCGACTGCCTCTTTCTCTTCATCTGTAAGAAGCAGATCATCTCTCCGTGTTCCCGAACGCTGAATATCAATGGCCGGGAACACTCTCCTCTCGGATAGTTTCCGGTCCAGAACCAGTTCCATATTTCCTGTTCCTTTGAATTCTTCAAATACCACATCATCCATACGACTTCCCGTGTCTACCAATGCGGTGGCCAGAACGGTGAGGCTTCCACCCTCTCTCATATTCCGGGCTGCTCCAAAGAATTTCTTCGGCATATGAAGGGCTGCCGGATCCAGACCGCCGGACAAGGTTCTGCCGCTGGGTGCCACTGTCAGATTATAAGCTCTTGCCAGTCGGGTAATGCTGTCCAGAAGGACAATCACATCATTGCCCTGTTCCACTAAACATTTGGCACGTCCCAGAACCATCTCTGCTACCTTTTTGTGGTGTTCCGGCTGTTCATCAAAGGTAGAATAAATTACCTCCACCTTGTCTCCCTGGATACTCTCTTTGATATCGGTTACTTCCTCCGGCCGCTCGTCAATCAGCAAAATGATCATCTGTATCTCCGGATGATTTTTCTGCACGGCACTGGCAATTTCCTTTAAAAGAGTAGTTTTACCTGCCTTGGGAGGTGAGACGATCATACCTCTCTGCCCCTTTCCGATTGGACTGAGCAAATCCACAATTCTCATGGCACAGGAACCGCCGGGAGTTTCCAGGTGCAGCCTTTCATCCGGAAAAACAGGAGTCATATCTTCAAAATTCCTCCGATTTTCTGCTGCCGAAGGAATATCCCCATTGATTTCATTGATATAAAGCAAAGCTGCAAATTTTTCCTGTCCCGTTTTAATACGAACGGATCCGCTGATCATATCTCCCGTCTTCATATTAAACCGACGAATCTGGGAAGGGGATACATAGATATCATTGTCCCCAGGCATATAATTGGTGCCACTGCGGATAAAGCCATAGCCGTCTGCCATGACATCCAGAATTCCATAAGCGGTAACACCGCTGTCCAGACTCTTCATCTCCTCAATGGAAGCACCTTCACTGCGGGAACCGGTATTCCACCCATCCAGTCTGACACTTTCCGTCTTTTCTTCAGAATTCTGGTACATATCCGAATTCTCCGGATTGTATCTCCGATTCGAACAGGCGGATTCATTTCCATAACGGCGATTCTCCTCACCGTCCTGTATCGTTTCGCAGCGACGATTTTCGGCACTGTCCTGGCTGTTTCCAAAGCGGTGATTCTCGTTTCCTTCCGCATTATTCCCATAGCGACGATTTTCGCTTCCTTCCGGGTTATTCCCATAGCGACGGTTTCCGGTATTTCGGTAGGAAACATTTCCCTCTTCCCGATTAAGATTTCCACGCTTCATCTGACCGCCTGCACCGCCAAAATTTTTTACATTATTATTTCTATAATTACGGTTATATGTTACGGAAGAAGGACGGCGGTTTTCACCTCCGTTTTCATTCCGATCGTTCCGGGATCGATTCCGATCTCCATATCCCATGGATTTCCGATACTCCATCGTTTCCGAGTTCTGCTTTTCCGAAGATATCTCTTCCGCCACTTCCGAGGTCAGAAGGTCAATCAACTCCTGCTTTCGAAGCGTACTGATGCCCTTCAGCCCTTTCTCCTTTGCTGCCGTTCTCAACTCCAACAAAGATTTTTCTTTCCAATTTTCCTGCATAAATGCTCCTTCACACACTGATACTTCCTGACACATCGGCACAATCGTATTGGGACGACTTTACTAAACACTCTTTTATACAAAATTTGCAGTCCGCAAAATCCGGTTTTCCATTCCGGCAAAACTCAGATTTCACTCTGAAAATGCAGCTTTCATGCTTTCATCTGCTTATCCATTCTCTTTTCATCTTAATTCGGGATTCACTTTAGAAGATCAATACGGCCTTCGCTGCTGCCGCATTGTGATATGTTATATAATAGATTAGTACAAATGAGATCTATTGTCTTTCGTATCCTGATACCATAGACTTCATGGGTAGTATACCTCTGTTTTTCCAAAATAGCAAAGGATTTTTCTTGATTTCATTTTGGGAACTTGCTATGATATATAGTGAATCTGTAACGAAGACTCTTATTTCTTCGTTCAATCGGAATATATATACAAAAAGGATGAATATTATGACGTTAGATGAAAAAGCATTGGAACTCCATGCCCAGTGGAAAGGTAAATTAGATACCACCGCTAAGATGCGGGTTGACTCCCGAGAAGCCATGTCCATCGCTTACACTCCTGGTGTAGCAGAGCCTTGTCGCGTAATTGCAAGAGATCCGGAGACAGTTTATCAGTACACCATTAAGCAGAACACGGTTGCCGTTGTATCCGACGGAAGTGCTGTTCTTGGTCTTGGCAACATCGGTGCAAAAGCTGCCATCCCTGTTATGGAAGGAAAATGTGTTCTGTTCAAAGAATTCGGCGGCATCAATGCATTCCCCATCTGTCTGGATACCCAGGATGTGGATGAAATTGTTGAAACCGTTGTACGCATCGCTCCCGTTTTCGGCGGCATTAATCTGGAGGATATTTCTGCTCCCCGCTGCTTCGAAATCGAAGAAAAACTGAAAGAACGTCTGGATATTCCCGTATTCCATGACGATCAGCACGGAACTGCCATCGTTGTTCTGGCAGGAATCATCAACAGCCTTCGTGTTGTCGGAAAGAAAAAGGAAGACTGCAGGATCGTTGTAAACGGTGCCGGTTCTGCCGGAATTGCGATTACCAAGCTTCTGCTTCGCTATGGTTTCCCGGATATCACCATGTGTGATAAGGTTGGTATCCTCCGCAAGGGTATGGAAGGCCTGAACTGGATGCAGGAATCCATGATGGAAGTAACAAACAAAGAAGGAAAGACAGGAACTCTGGCAGATGCCATGAAGGGTGACGATATCTTTGTTTGTGTTTCCGCTCCCGGCATTGTAACTCCGGAAATGGTATCCACCATGAACAAAGATGCCATCCTTTTTGCCATGTCAAATCCGATTACGGAAA
>JAQXIM010000147.1 GCA_029007785.1 Clostridiales bacterium
TCACCAAACTGCTTCTTACCTATGGTTTTAAGCATGTTACCATGTGCGATATCAATGGAATCATCGGGAAAGATTCTCCGAATCTAAACTGGATGCAGAAAAGAATGGTAGAAGTTACTAATCTGGAAAATCAGACCGGAACACTTGCCGATGCCCTGAAAGGCGCTGACATATTCGTAGGCGTATCTGCACCAAATATTGTCACCAAAGAAATGGTCGCATCCATGAACAAAGATGCCATCCTTTTTGCCATGGCAAATCCGATTCCGGAAATTATGCCTGATCTGGCAAAACAGGGCGGAGCCCGCATCATCGGTACCGGCCGTTCCGATTTCCCGAATCAGGTAAATAACGTAGTTATTTTCCCTGGTATTTTCAAGGGTGCTCTGGAAGGACGCGCCACTGCCATCACCGAAGATATGAAACTGGCCGCTGCCACTGCCATTGCTGATCTGGTTCCGGCTGATAAACTCTGCGATGACTTTATTTTGCCGGAAGCCTTCGATCCCATGGTTTCTGAACTGGTAAGTCAGGCAGTAAAGAAATATATCCGTAAATAATCTCTGGGTTTTCTGGAGAATATCCCGCAGCAAGCCCTTCCATGGGAAGATGAGGTAATATGATGTTGTCAGAACCTTTGACTCTTTACAAACTGATGATCCTATATATGCTGAAGCAGGTAAAATTTCCTCTTTCCAATTCTCAGATCTCTGAGTTTTTTCTGGAAAAAGAATACACAACCTATTTCACACTGCAGCAAGCCGTGAATGAATTACTGGAAGCACACCTGATCAAACAGGAAACCATTCGCAACTCATCCCGTTATGAGATTACCCGCGAAGGAGAAGAAACCCTTGTTTTTTTTGGTAATGCCATATCTGAAGGTATCATCGAAGATATCGATCGTTTTCTCAAAGAAAATAAAATCCGCCTTCACAATGAAGTCAGTGTGATTGCCGATTATTATAAATCCAATAATTCTGATATCATGGTTCAATGTGAAATCCGGGAGGGAAAAGGCACACTGATTCAGATCAGCCTCTCCGTTCCCAGTGAAGAACATGCAGAAATCATCTGTGAAAACTGGAAGAGCTGCAACCAACAGATCTATTCCTATGTCATGCAGGAATTGATGCACAGTAAGAGCGATAGCTGATTGCTCTTGTTTATCGCAGATCCATGAGAGATAAACAGCAGAGGTTCTTTGCTTCTGCTGAACAAAAAAATATACCCAAACAAAAAGGAAGGACTACCGACGACGAATTCTGATTCGGTCAAGCGGCATTTCCTTCCTTTTTGTTTTCAGAACATTGATTTCTAAACAACTGGTTTCTAAACGAATAATTTCTTATCCCGGATTTCCTGATCGTTTCTTAACGCTCTTCTCCTGTGCAGTCTGTCTTTTATCGACCGAAATCAAAACCAGGAAAACTGTTGAAGTTATCATTATCTTCCTGATTTTCCCTCGAAGGAGACGTCTGCTGCTGAGACTCAGCCTGATAGTCCGAACGCAGACCAAGCGTCAATTTCAGTTCTTTCTCCACATAAACTCCATTTTCCAGTCTCTGTACCGTAACAGTAACATCGGTACCTCCTGCATAATACTGAAGTTCATTCTGTAATTCATCGTAGCTGGATACTTCCACTCCATTAAATGCAACAATGATATCCTGTACCAGTATACCTGCCTGATCTGCAGGCGTTCCTTCTTCTACGCTGTATACAAGAATTCCTACAGGCATACCATAAGCTTCTGCCAGAGAACTGCTGATATCCTTCAACTGAACGCCCAGATAAGGATATTCTTCTTCACTGACAGCCACCTTCGGTTCCATGGTGGTCAGATTCTGAATAATATCCTTGGCAGAGGAAATAGGAATAGCATATCCCATACCTTCTACCTCAACATCTGCATCCTTAGCCACATTAATGCCGATCAGCTCGCCTTTGCTGTTCAAAAGAGCTCCGCCGCTGTTTCCAGGGTTAATCGCCGCATCCGTCTGAATGGTAGTCAGAGTAGTATTCTCACTTGTTGTAATATCTCTGTTCAGTGCACTGACACAGCCTGTGGTTACAGACTGGCCAATTCCCAGGGCATTACCGATGGCAATTACACTTTCTCCCAGACGAAGGTCATCAGAACTTCCCATTTCGATGGCTTTAATCTCGTTCTTTGTGGAGGCAGAAAGATCTTCTAGTTTAATTCCCACTACAGCCAGATCATTTTTGCTGTCGGTTCCTTTAATATATGCAGTCACATCTGATCCGTCACAAAAACCGATGGTCACGGATTCCGAGCCTTCCACAACATGACAATTTGTTACAATCCAAAGCTCTGTGCCATCATCTCCGATAATAATACCGGAACCGGCACCTTCCACCTCATAGGTACTGCTGCCGCCGTTTCCTCCGAAATATCCATAGAAAGGATTGTAACCACTGTTATTGTAATTCTCATACACAGTCTTTGTTGTAATGGCTACAATTGTAGGGAGAGCTTTTTCAACCACATCGGATACGTCGGTTACAATAATGGCTGCTCCATCACCTGAAACTGCAGACGTATTGCCCTGTACAGTTCCGGCTGAAGAAATGGCCGGTTCCACAGGGTCTTTCTCTTCTTCCTGAGAAGCATCTGTCTCCGTGGTATCAGAACTGTCAATGGAGGAAAGAAGTCCTTCCCTGGAACTCTCCGGACTGATCAATCCGCCAATGCTCCAGCAGGCAGCACTCACCAGAAGCCCCAGCCCCAATGCACAGGCAATCACAGCAATGATTTTACCGGTATGTTTCTTTTTGGGCTGGTCACTTGTATTATAATCGTACCCATTATTCTGTCTCTGTTGTCCATAGGGATGACGTGAAGAGCTTTGGCTGTTATCCCAATAATCATACCGATTTCTGTCTTCCCTATGCTCTTCATTTCTCCAGCTGTTTTCCTGTTCCCGCATCTCTGGAGATTTCCGATAGTTATCATCCTCGGGCGTTTTCCAATCCCTGTTCTCAGAGGATTCGTTTCCTTCCCTGTTTTCAGAGGATTCGTTTCCCTCTCTGTTTTCCTGTGATGCCTTTCGATAGGAATAACGATAAGTTCCGTCTACAATAGGAACTTCCTGGGTATTATCCTGGGTATTATCCTGAGTATTATCCTGGATATTATTCTGGGAATTATCCTGTACACCGTTTTCTGTTGTTTCCGACGAAATGTCATCATTTCGTTCATAGATTTCATCCCTATTTTCAAAATCGCTCATGAAACTACTCCCTTTCTTCGGCTTCCGTTCTTTACAATTATCAGAAATATCATCCTACTTCTTATATCCGTAAGAGCCTGCCGCCGGCAGCTTATTACGAATATCAGAATCGCAACGAAAAGCCTGCTGTCTTCTTTCATAGGAAAGAGTTTAGCAGGCTTTTGTGATGAAATTGTGTATAATTGATGGAAACTCAACGATATTTTAACAATACCCTATAAGTATCAATCACCGTAGTAACCGGATACCTCTGATATGGTCTGACTGATCTTTTCCACTGTTTTCGAAGGCTGATAGTCCTCATTATCATACAAATACTTATGGAGTTCCTTTACGTTGGATTCCAATGTTACCGGGAACAAATAATATCTTCCGCCTTCCTGGGAAACTTTATCGAAAGGAAATCCATCGGTTTTCGTAATATCAAATTTGCCAAGTCCAGTGGACAAAACCATAACTTCCGTCAGGGTCAGACTGGAGGAAATAGAAGGGAAAATATCATTGCAGATCTGCAGCGTCTTCAAAGGACCGGCTTTCTTTGCCTTTGCCAGAGTCAGAGAAATTATGGTTCTCTGTCTTTCTGTTCTCTTGTAGTCATCTCCCAGACCTTTTCGAAGCCGACAGTATGTAACCGCCTGAACACCATCCAAATGATGTTCTCCTTCTTTTTCCTTGACATACTCGGATTCAATGCCGGTGGAATCGATAACTTCATCAATATACTTGTTGATGCCCTCTGCTTCTTTTTCCGTGATTTCCAGATCCAGACCACCCAGCTCATTGATGGTTCTGGCAACGGCCGCCCAGTTGACGGTTACATATTCTGTGACATTCATATCAAAATTCTTATTGATGGTCTGAAGCTGTTCCTTAGCACCGTATCGATTATAAACCTCTGTCAGCTTCATATGATCGCCTTCTGTGGTTTCCACATATGTATCTCTGTAAATGGAAAGCATCTGAATGTCACCGGTCTTTTTGTTGATAGTAACGATAATATTGCTGTCTGCCAAAGTTCCTTCCTGCAAAGTGCTCGTATCCCTGGAATCTACACCGAAAATCATAATGGTTCGATAATCTTTTGTGGACTCTATTACAGAATCCGGCAGATTTTCATTGACCAGAATGTCGGAATCCTTGAAATCGGCACTGTCAAGCCTGCTCCAAAGAGAGCTTGCAAGGAACCAGAGTCCTGCCGCCAGAAGCACCACCAGAATAAGAAATCCAATCAGGCAGCCGGAACATCCGCCCTTTTTCTTTTTCTTCTTTGCACCACCGCCTGCACTTTCTTCCTGGCTTCTGGATCTTCTGTCCTCACCATAACGTCCGTCCTCTGCATATCTTTCTTCCCGATATCTTCTTTCTTCCGGGGATCGTTCCCGAGTCCGCACCTCTCTTCTGCGGGGTTCTTCCGAGTATCGCTCTCTTTTTCGTTCTCCCTGACTGCGGTTTCCCTGGGAATCTCCGCCCCGATCATAACGACGCTCACCGGAAGAATTTCTTCTGCTGTGCCGATTATCATATCGATTATCATACGGTTCATTGTATCTGTCATCATACCGTTCATCATACCGTTCATCATATCTGTCATCGTATCGATCCCGGTATTCATAGTCGCTGTCATCGTATCGGCTGTCGCTGTAATCTGTACGGGAACGGCGATTCTCACGGTAACGCTCGTCCCTGAAATCATCGTTGTAAGGCTTCGAAGATTTCTGGCGGGAATGATTTCCACGGTTCTGATTCCTGCCGTACACTTCCTTCTCATTTCTCATTGGAAAGCCCTCCTTTGTAGTGAGTTAATGATACCTCATTCAACCACTTTTTTCAATTAATTTTCCATTAATAAGTTTTATGGAATTCGATAGCCTATAAAAATCATGAAAATATCCTTCGACAGCTGCTTTCAGAAAAACAGCCGCCGAATATAAAATGCACCCCCAAAATGAAAAGGAGGTGCATCTCATATTTATCCCAGGAACTCCTGCAGAATGACATTTACCTTGGCAGGATCGGCTTTTCCCTTCATGGCTTTCATCGTTTGTCCCACAAGGAAGCCTACCGCCTTTTTCTTTCCATTGTGATAATCTTCCACCGACTGAGGATTATTCTTTACAATCTCCTCAATCACCGAACGAAGTTCTCCGTCATCGCTTACCATGCCAAGTCCCTTTTCTTCCACATAAGAAACAGGATCCACATCATGATAGAATACTTCTTCAAAAACTTCCTTCGCCGTATTACGGTTGATCTTGCCTTCCTCCACCAGAGTGATCACTCCAGCCAAATGCTCCGGTGAGAAAGTAAGATCCTGCGGTGTCTGATTGTTTTCCTTCAGCAGACGCATGGTTTCCACCATGAGCCAGTTGGAAACTTCTTTCGGTTTCTTTCCAAGAGCAATGGTTTCTTCAAAAAGATCTGCCATTTTCTTGTACTCAGTCAGAATCTCAATATCATAATCGGGAATACCATACTCCTGACGATATCGCTCCATCTTGGCGTCACGGAATTCCGGCTGCTGGGCCCGAATGCTCTCGAGCCATTCTTCACTGATCACAACAGGAACCAGATCCGGCTCAGGGAAATAACGATAATCCTGTGCATCTTCCTTGGAACGCATCGCATAGGAGTATTCCTTGTTGTCATCCCAGCGTCTGGTTTCCTGGATAACCGGCTCTCCGGATTCCAGCAGATCAATCTGACGATTTCTTTCCCCTTCAATGGCTCTGGAAATGGCCCGGAAAGAGTTGAGATTCTTCATCTCTGTACGTGTTCCGAATTTCTCACTGCCAACTTCACGAACAGACAGATTGACATCGGCGCGCATAGAGCCTTCCTGAAGCTTACAGTCGGATGCACCGAGATACTGAATGACCATTCGCAGTTTTTCCAGATAAGCGATAACCTCATCTGCAGAGCGCATATCCGGTTCGGAAACGATTTCAATCAGCGGAACACCGCTTCGGTTAAAATCAACAAGAGAACAATCCATCCAATCATCGTGGATCAGTTTTCCTGCATCCTCTTCCATATGGATTTCATGAATACCAATAGATTTCTTTCCCTTTTCCGTCTCAATATCTACATGACCATTTCGGCAGATCGGAAGATATAACTGAGAAATCTGATAGTTCTGAGGATTATCCGGATAGAAATAATTCTTCCGGTCAAATTTACCATTTCGTGTAATCTCACAGTTGGTTGCCAGTCCCACAGCAATCGCATACTCTACAACCTTTTTATTCAAAACAGGAAGAGATCCCGGCATACCGGTACATACGGGACAAGTATGCGTATTCGGTGCTCCGCCAAATTCTGTACTGCAGGAGCAGAAAATCTTAGTCTTGGTGGCCAGTTCCACATGAACTTCCAAACCAATGACGGTTTCGTATTCTTTCATTTTTCCCTCCCGTCTATCTTTCAATCACAGCACCGGGGCATTTTACATAAGGCCTCGTCTGTTCGAAAGAATATGCTGCCTGAATCAATTTCTTTTCCTGGAAACAATCGCCGATCAGCTGCATACCAATGGGAAGTCCCTTGGAATCCACACCGCAGGGTACGGAAATACCGGGAAGTCCGGCCAGGTTTACGGAAATCGTATAAATATCTCCCAAATACATCTGAAGCGGGTTCTTCAGGCTTTCACCAAGACGGGGGGCCGTAGTCGGTGCCGCCGGAGCCAGAATCATATCATAACGTTCAAATGCTTTATCAAATTCTTTTTTAATCAAAGCCTTCGTACGAAGTGCCTTCAGATAATATGCATCATAATATCCTGAGCTCAGTACAAAGGAGCCCAGCATAATTCTCCGCTTTACTTCCGGACCAAAGCCTTCGGAACGGGTTTTTTTGTACATATTATGGAGACCCTCGTATTCCTCGGTACGATATCCATATTTGACGCCATCAAACCGGGCCAGATTAGAGCTGGCCTCTGCCGATGCAATAACATAATAAGCCGGGATAGCATAATCCACCAGTCCCAAATCAAATTCCTCTACCACAGCACCTTTCGCCTTCAGCTGTTCCGCTGCTGCAAAAATGGCCTGTTTTACTTCCGGATCCAGGCCTTCCCCGTAATATCCCCGGGGCATACCAATCCGCATTCCCTTCACATCATCCACCAGAGCCGAAGCAAAATCATAATCTTCTCTCTGTACCGAGGTGCTGTCTTTGGGATCATGGCCGGCCAGTACGGAAAGCATAACAGCACAGTCCGTTACGTCCTTGGCAATCGGTCCGATCTGGTCCAGAGAAGAACCGTAGGCAATCAGGCCGTACCGGGAAATCGTTCCGTAAGTCGGTTTGATTCCCGTCACACCACAGAAGGAACTGGGCTGACGAATGGAACCGCCCGTATCGGATCCCAGGGCACAAATGGCTTCCTGAGCTGCCACAGCGCTGCAGGATCCGCCCGAAGAACCTCCGGGAACATGATCCGGATTCCAGGGATTCTTTGTTTCGCCAAAAGCAGAAGTTTCCGTCGTACTTCCCATGGCAAATTCATCCATGTTTGTTTTTCCTACGATGACCATACCTTCCGCTTTCAGGCGATCTACCACATCTGCATCGTAGGGAGGTACAAAATTGTATAAAATTTTAGAGCTGCAGGTTGTTTTCAGTCCGGAAGTACAAATATTATCTTTCACGGCAATGGGAACACCAGCCAGAGGCCCCGTCAGAATCCCCTGATCAATCTTTTCCTGTACCTCCAATGCGGCTTTTCTAGCACCTTCCGCATCCACCGTAACATAACTATGATAACTGTCTTCCAAGGCTTCGATCTGTTCCAATACAGCATCCACCGCTTCTATTACTTTGATCTCACCGGCTTTGATTTTTCTTGCCAGCTCGACTGCTGTATAATCTGTGATATTCATCTTATCCTCCAACCACGAGAATCCACTCCCCATATTCCGTTCGCAGATTCACGTTTTCCGGAAAATCCAATCCGTCTTCCTCCGAGGGAAAACACTGGTTCCGTCTATTCCACTGTCTTGGGAACGACAAACTGTCCTTCATGCTCAGATGGAGCATTGGCAAGAAGGTCTTCTCTCTGATTGCCGTTGGTCACTACATCTTCACGAAATACGTTCTGAACCGGAAATACATGAGACATGGGTTCCACGTCGGAAGTATCCAGATTATTCAGCTGGTCAATATAATCCAGCATATCGGCCATATCTTTTTTAGCCTTTTCCTTTTCATCTTCCGATAACTCCAGTTTAGCTAAAATGCCAACGTATTCAATTGTCTCATCCGAAATGATATTTGCCATGATCTATGTCCTTTCTGACCTAAACTTCAAAGACCCCATGATATACTTCCGTTGCCGGACCGCACATTTCCACATGGTTATTTTCTTCATTCCAGTGAATATGAAGAGTTCCTCCCAACAGACGAGTATCTACATAACGTCCTGTCAATCCGGCAAGACAGCAGGAAACAGCCGTAGCGCAGGCACCGGTTCCGCAGGCCATGGTTTCAGCCGAACCACGTTCCCACACTCTGATTTTTACCAGTTCTTTATCAACAAGCTGAACAAATTCCACATTGGTACGATCCGCAAAACGAGGATGATTCTCAATGGCCGGTCCCCATTCTTCAATTTTCAGATCCTCTGTATTTTCAATAAAGAAGATGGCATGGGGATTACCCATGGAAACATGGATCATTTTGAGAACCTTTCCGTTTACCTCAATTTCTTCCATGATCTGATCTTCCGTCAGTCCGGCAACCGCTTCCGGAGTCAACTCCAGATTCAGATTATGATTTAACAGAACCGGAAGTCCCATATCCACATTGGCCAGACTTACTTTGCCATTTTTTACAGTAAGATCGATCTTCTTAATGCCGGACAATGTCTCGATGCTCACCGTCGTCATATTCGTCATACCGTGATCATACACGTATTTCGCTACGCAGCGAATTCCATTTCCGCACATCATTCCTCTGGAACCATCGGCATTGTACATATCCATGCAGAAATCTGCTTTCTCCGACGGTTTAATCAGAATCAGACCGTCAGAACCAATACCGAAATGTCTGTCGCTCACCAGCTCAGCCAGGCGTCCAGGCTCCATGGGGAGCTTCTCTTCCAGACAATTCACATATACATAATCATTTCCGATGCCATGCATCTTGGTAAATTTCATCTTAAAACCCTCCTGTGTACAAGTTCCTGTTCACATGGGTTTCCCTCAATTCCCATGCGGATTGCATGTTTTCTCTCATTTTCCCAATTTTCCGGACCCCACTGAGCCATTCCGGCCAGAACCTGTCTGTTTCCAGAATCAGTCATCCCAAAAACAATCCTTCCAAAACTGTTATCATTGAAAACGCTGTTCCTGAAATCCTTATTCCTGAAATCCTTGTTTCTGAAATCCTTGTTTCTGAAAACCTCTGTTCCTGAAAACCTCTGTTCCTGAAATAATGTCCCTCTTCCAGATGGGAAACTCGAAAACAAGATATATGATGTTTTATAATAACACAGACGCGTTGCTGATGTCAACGTAGGACATATTCCTTCGTCTATTGCCAAAAAACCTGTTTTTCATAACGTTCTTTTGAAAAAAGTGAACGATACAGCAAATCCATTTCTGTCTGACACACCTGTTTTCCGGGCCGTTCCCGGCAGGAAACTGCCATAAGCTGAAAGGGTGCTCCGCAGACTGTCACATAGAGGGGAAAAAGAACGGCACCGTTTCTTTTATAAAAGTTTTGACGGCGAATCTGAATGATTCTCTCCTCTTCCGTCTCTGCCTGCATTGGATTTTCTGTCTCAATCAGAATCATATCATAATCTTTCATCAAAAAATGAAAATGCTGAAAGCACTGACTCCCCACACCGCCAGCTCTGTATTGGGGCAAAACGGCATAATAATCCAGCAGAATACAGTTACTTCCCGGTCTCTGCTGAAAAAGTGCATAGGCAACCATTTCCGCCTTCCGGTAAAAGCCCCAGACGTGATAATTTCCCTTTCTCATCTGATCCAACAACATAGCCAGCGGTTTCCTCTCATTGTCAGGAAAATCCCGGTTCAAATGAATTTCGTACAAATCCACCAGCTGTTCCTCGTTGATTTTCCGGCAATGGAGAAAGTCTCCCCCACACAGCCCTTTCCGGATTCTTTCCATTTTTTCCCCACGACTCTGCTGCTTCCATTCCCATTCTCGCCGGGCAGCCTCTTTACTGGTTTCTGACTTCTCATAATAGACCAGTTTCACCGGCCGGTGAGCTCTGGTATATTTTCCTCCGCGGCCGTCTTTATGGGCTTTCAGCCGCTGTGTCAGATTATTTGTCCATCCGGTATACAGGGATCCGTCTGCACACTGCAGAATATAAGTATAATTTCCCTTTTCCACCGGACAAAGAACCGCTTCCAGTTTTTCTCGATTCTCCCCTTGCTTCTTTTCCATTATGCTCGCTCCCTTCGTTCCCTGCAAATAACTTCAGCCTTAATTGGAAGTTATCTTTTCCTTCTTCACCAATTTCACGAAATCAGCCTGTTTTCATCTATGATATAGGGTCAAAAGCCCTGTGATAGAACAAAGAGTTCCGCTTGCGGAACTCTCGCGCTGCCGCGCGGCTGCTGCTGCAGCCAAACTTCCATTGGCGCGGCATGCGCATCCTCCCGGAGAGTTTTATGCAATAGGAACGGAGTTTCCTATTGCATAAAAACCCGACAAAAATCCGCAATATTACAAAAACAAATTTCTGCCGGGATTCCATATATAATTTATTGCTGCTTAGTCGTTGACGGTAAATGGATCAAGTCCGCTCCGAATACCGGACTCCAGAGCATCGATCTCTGCAATTTCCTGTTCTGATAAAGAGAAATCAAGAATATCCAGATTTTCCTGAATTCGCTTCGGATTGCTGGACTTGGGAATGGGAATCTGTCCCTTTTCCAAATGCCAGCGCAGGACTGCCTGACCAGCAGTTTTACCATACTTGGCAGCAATTCGCTGTACGGTATCATTCTGAAGGTCTGCCGTCCGATTAAGGGGACTATAGGCAATCACTTGAATACCACGCTGACGGCAGTATTCCACTTTCTCTCTCTGCTGATAACTGGGATGACACTCCAACTGATTCAATGCCGGATATTCTCCAAACTGTTCTTTAATGACTTCCAGCTGATCCGGCTGAAAATTTGATACACCCACCGTACGAATCACGCCTTTTTCCTGAATCTTCAGAAGCTGTTCGTAAGCACGAAGACGTCTCGCTTCATCCGTTCCCGGCCAATGAAGAATAAAAGCATCCAGGTATTCCAACTGCAGATCTTTCATGGTTTTCATGAAGGATTCCTCAACATTATCATAAAAACTCGGCCATACCTTTGATAAAACAAATACTTCTTCCCTGGAGATACCACAGTGGGCAATTCCTTCTCCCACAGCCTCTTCATTCTGATATTTGGCTGCGGAATCAATATAGCGATAACCCAACTCGACTGCCTTCATCACGGCACGAGTGATTTCTTCGCCGAAAGCATTGTAACATCCAAATCCCATCTTGGGAATCTGATTTCCATCTCTTAACATCCATTTTTCCATTTTGTACTCCTTCTGCCGTCCTTCTTCTTACCCGAAACACGGCCGTTTTTATATCAATGACAGGCCCTTACAATCTCTTCCACTGCTCCTCGGATATCCATATTCTCTGCATGAATTGTAATGTCTGCGTATTTCTCATAAAGAGGAATTCTTTCCTTATACAAATCTTCCAATGTCTGTCCCTCACGGACGGATACTCCCCGCTTTGTTAAATCTCCCAATCTTCGGGAGATTTCCTCAAAAGAAAGCTGGATATACACAACGATACCGATTCCCTTCAAATGCTCCATGGCCTTTTCACCGTAAACCACACTTCCCCCGGTGGCTATCACAGTATGATCTGCCTCTATGGATGCATTGACCGCTTCCTCAATTTCATCAAAACGATCCAGTCCTTCTTCTTCAATAATTTCACAGAGAAGACGTCCTTCCCGTTCCTGAATTACCAAATCGGAGTCCAGGAAATGATATCCCAAAGCTTTTGCCAACACAACACCTACGGTGCTTTTACCACATCCCGGCATTCCAATCAACACAATATTACGTTTCACGGTTTACACCTTTCCTTTTTCTTTTCTGATGTATTTCTTTTCTGCTATAGATCCAGATGTTCTTTCCACGAAAAATGAGCGGATTTCGAATGATTTCAGGTTTTCGGGAGCGTAAAACGCGGAGAAATCCTTTTATGTCATGGAGGCAAATCCTTTTGACACCAACATCGTTTTCATGTAAGTATGAAATACATGACCTTGTGATCTTTGCAGCACTTTATGACAATTCTGCTAAAGCTTTCTCCGCTTCCTTCAGAGTGTCATAATTATCAACATACTGACGTTCTTCACGATTTAAATCATTATATAACTGACGAGCTCTTTCAATAAGATCTTTGCTTTGTTTTGTCACTTTTCCAATGGAATCGATGGCATCAATGGCAGACTGAGCAATCTCTTCTGCTCCCTGAGTAGTTACAGAATCCGATTCCGTTCCTTCCAGATGATAACAGATTACCGGAGTACCTTTTTCCAGCATACTATAAAGTGTCTTGGCAAATCCATAGGGAAGATTTACACATCCGTGAGATCCGCTGGTTTTATAAATAGATTTTCCAAATTCGGAACGCCATGTGGCATCGTGAAGCCCAATATTTCCATTAAACGGCATCCAATAGGAAACCGGTGTTTCATAACCTTCCCCCGTCAACGTGGCATGTCTTTGTTTATACGTAATACCATAAACACCATCGGGAGTATCAAAACCTCTGGAAGAATTACCGGAAACAAAATCCGACTCCAGAACCATTTTACCATCCTGGTAGAAAAACAAATGCTGCGCTGTCAAATTGATCTCCACATAGGTATCACCATAATCCTGAGATCCGTAGCATGCAGCTTCCTGATAATATACAGGTTTTCGTTCGCCGCTTTCACCCGATTTTATCATTTCAGCCAGTTCTTCTGCCTCCTGACCATAGTTCATCCACCAGCCATAATCTCCGTCTGTCAAAGTAACTTCTTTATTATAAGTGGTCATAAACGTTCTCGGACGGAAAATCGTATCATACTTTTTCCGAAGTGTGGCAACAAAGTCTTCAACCTGTTCCTCATCCAGACTAACCGTTTCCTCGTCCTCGATCGAAATCCAATTACTGATGGTATCTCCATCCAATACAATCTGATCTTCCCCAAAAGTATATGTAATTGTCACCCCAGTATACTTATCCAGCTTCTTCTTCATTTTGATCAAAGAAGAATCCTCCGAAGTAATGGCCGGTTTTTTATACAAACCCATTTCCTCCAGATTGATTTCAGATTGAAGACTGGTAACTGCACTCTGCAGAGCTGAAAGAGTTTTCTTTTTTATCAACTGATTTCCCTGATCCTCTGGAATGATTTCATAACCTTTTCCGGATTCATACTCTGATAAACTGGCATCTTTGGGGCTCTTTACAAAATCTTCCTGGAAACACTGTAATTTCCCCACTGTTTTATCCCAGGACTTTTCATCATACTCCACCATCGTCGATATTTCCAGTTCCTTCACAGAAAATGCCGACCATAACCAGCTGCCGCCGGACTGCCCTGCCAGAATATCCTCCAATGTATCATCAAAAACCAGCGTAAGACCAATATCATTTCCGTTAAGGAACTCGGAAGTCATCGTTCCGTCTGACTGTCTTTCTTCAATCGTCAAGGTATAATCTGTCACGGTGTCACGCAAACGTTTCTTCACCGTCTCTTCCGTCATACCAAACACGGAAATTCCATTGATTTTTGTATTCCAGGTATAGTGTGAACGGAAAAACCAGTTTCCAAGAAGAAATAAAAGCAGCAAAAGAACAAGAACAATCGCTGCCGATAACGAAGCTACCATCGTTATGAAACGCTGATCCTTTTTCTTTTTCCTATAATTCTTTTTTTTCTGTTCTGTGGATTCTCTGTTTTCTCTGCCTTCTCTTCTCTCACTATTTGTCTTCGACAGTCTGGGATCTCTCCGACTGTCACCGCGTCCACTCTTATATTTTCCTTCCTCCCTGGAACGATTCTTATTCGGAGGAATCTTGCTTCCTTTTTGTACCTTTTGTTCCCGTTTTTTTCCCAGATCTTTCATTTCTTCCATGATTCGGCTCCTTTTCATGCCCAATTGCCATCTTTACTCTTACTCATTGGTTCTTCATAAAAGTAATTACAATCAAATATTCCCGTCCGATAATCCAAAAACAGAAAATACATTTGTTCTTCGTTTTTCATAGAATTTTAGCATTTTTAATGATTTTCTTCTTTTTCGGACACGAGTATTTCACATATTATGGCTACAATATAACCATCAGGAATGAATCCTGATATCGTTTTTCATATATTTTCCCCTTTGGAAAAGGAGCCTCCCCCAAATGGCTCCTTTTCTTTTTGTTTCTCAGGAAGTTGTTTTCAGCTCTGGAATAAAATTATAGCATTATCCCAATCATTTGTCACTGCCATCTTATCGATTACAGAAGAGCAAAAAGCCACTTTTGTCACCATTAACAAAAGAGGCTTTTCTTTTCGTGCGGATAGTGGGACTCGAACCCATACGTCATGAGACACAGGAACCTAAATCCTGCGCGTCTGCCAATTCCGCCATATCCGCTGGTATGTTATTGGCTTACGCCATTCCATTTACTAAAAACTTCGAAGAATACGGAAACCAAGAGATTCTTTGAATAACTGGTAGAGAAGCTTCTGCATATGAACATCAGCCAGATTTCCGCTCATAACCAATTCAAAAACTGCAGCTTTACGCTGGGAATCCGTTTTTTTCAAATGAAGTTCTTCCATATTTACACCGTAATCTCCAATAACCGTCAAAAGGGCTGCCAGTCCACGGCTTTGGTCGGAAACTTCCAATTCTATGGCAATATGGTGATGTTCCGGATTTCTTTCCAAATCTCCGGAAAGAGAATCAAATACGGTGGGATCCCAATCAAAAATCAGTCCGTATTCATATTTTCTCGATACTTCCATAATCTTACGAATAAAGGCCGTATACTCTTCAACCAAGGCAGGATCCACATCTGCTGTCAGACGATTAATAATATCCCGTTCACGATCCGGTTTGTAGATTTCATCGTTCGCATCAAATTTTACTTTAGCCACCTTCCATGCGACATCCATTCGTTTTAAGAAAAGATCTTTTATCTTTGGATCGATGGCATCAATTTCTTCCCGAATATCTGCTAAATCCATGGCAAACCTCCATAATTATTCGTCAGATTCTGTATTTATTTTCTCCATAGACTTCTGTTGTTCAAAGAAAAGAAAAACCCTTCAGATATTTTATCTAAAGGGTTTGAGCGTGAGTGAGAAGATTCGAACTCCCGACACCTTGGTCCGTAGCCAAGTGCTCTATCCAGCTGAGCTACACTCACACTTTCTGTTATCGCTAACAGAGCGACCCGAATGGGACTCGAACCCATGACCTCCGCCGTGACAGGGCGGCGCTCTAACCAACTGAGCCACCGGGCCATATTAAATTATAATTTTGAACGTCCATCCAGACGTTATGAGTGGACCTTCAGGGACTCGAACCCGGGACCGATCGGTTATGAGCCGACTGCTCTAACCAACTGAGCTAAAGGTCCAAGTAAATGACTCCAACGGGATTTGAACCCATGTTACCGCCGTGAAAGGGCGGTGTCTTAACCGCTTGACCATGGAGCCGAATTCTGTTGAAAAGCTCCCCGAGTAGGGCTCGAACCTACGACAGCGCGGTTAACAGCCGCGTGCTCTACCAACTGAGCTAAGGAGGAATATATACAGGCCTCAATCATAAAACCAAGGCCTGTGTTGGCGCTACCTATCTTCCCGGGCCGTCACCAGCCAAGTATTGTGGGCAGAAATGAGCTTAACTACCGTGTTCGGAATGGGAACGGGTGGACCCTCATTCTAATCAGCACCAACTGATTCATCGGTGTTACCG
>JAQXIM010000148.1 GCA_029007785.1 Clostridiales bacterium
TTCGGCAGAGCAGACAACCTATACCCATACATATGGACCTTCGAATGGTGAAACATACTACTATGGTGTTCAGGCATACAGATCATGCAGTGTATTTGGAGAGATTTATAATCAGGATGATGCAGAGGGATATCCGGTAACTGCGGCAGGTACCCCTGTTACCCCTTCGCTGAACAATGCAAAAGCAGAGGGTTTATCAAGTGCCATTCAGGTGAGCTGGGAAGTCAAAAAAGGGACGCCCCGTGGATATTATATTTACCGAAATGAAAACGGAGGCGGATATACCAGAGTAGCAACGATTTCCAACAGTTCTGTCCTGAAATGGAAAGATACCACAATCAAAAAAGGAATCTATTATCAATACAAGATAAAACCGTATGTTGAGAACAGCAATGAAAAGGTTTTTTTCGGAAAAGCGGTGTCCACCGGCACGGCGAAAGCAACGGGCACTCTTTCTAAAGTGAAAGGTGTGTCTATCAGGAAAAATGGAAAATACATTACGGTCAGCTGGAAAAAGAACAGCCTGGCTGTCGGTTATAAGGTATATCGGAAAAAAGGCAAAGGTTCATTTAAGCTCGTGAAAACAGTCACTTCCAATTGCTATAATGATAAGAACGTGTTTAAAGGAAAATCATACACCTATAAAATTAAGGCGTACTATGATAATTATAAATATGATTCAAGAAGGAAGAAATATTATCGTGACTCAATAGTTACCAGCGAATATTCCCAGCAGGTATCTATGAAACGACAGTGATTGCAGATGTATATTCCGTTATGTGCAGAAAAAAACTGCAGAGGGCCGATTCGGCTCTCTGCAGTTTTCATCTTCTGTAAGTTGTTTGGAATTTTCATATAAGATTCCTTTCTCATTCTGAATGATGTTTATTTTGTGATTGATACCCTGCCAATTCTGTCTGAACCGTATCTTCATCGATGAAGATACTCCATATTGATGGAGATACTCATTGTTCAACGAAGTAACGTTTTTTCATGCCTGCTCCTTTCCGAATTGTGGATACTGTATCAAGTGCACAAAGTATTTTTGGGATGAAATATCACTTTCAATATGTGAATTCAATATATCATAAGCCTGAAAAATGTGCTATAGTAAATCCTCCGCACTTTAATGTCGATGCCTGGATTTTTACCGCATCCATGCGCTGAGCAAGGGAGCCTGCTGCCAGCTCATGGGTCAGATACTCAGGATGAATTTGTTCGAGTATCGGGCAAATAGCCGGGTCCGTCCAGGGCTGATGGCGGTCAATCTGTAAAATGTGCGAATAGTTTTTGGAGAAACGTGCAATATAGTCCTCTGGAAGATCTTCCGGGAGTTTGCCCGTATGGGTTTGTACATATTGGCCGCTGAGGGACTGGTGAAGATGTACACCGCGGATCGCTCTGGCAAGACTGCCATGCTGTCGGAGCATTTTTTGAATATAGGCAGCACCCTCTGCCTGGGTTCGCAGTGAGGGGCAGGTGTTCATCAGATGTCCGGTGTCCAGCATGATTCCGGTTTTCTTATAATGGATTGAATTCAGCAGGCGTTCTGTGAGTTTCGGTTCGGTGAAGGTAAGACCAGGCCACCATTGGTTTTCCACAAGAAATTCGAAGGGCCAGTTCCGGCTGCCAAGAAGGTCATTGATAATCTCGGCAGAAGCATCTATTACCTCCTCATGGGTGTGAAGCCAACGATAAGTATAGCCTTCTTCCAGAGAAACATCTGACACATGGAATACCACATATCTGGCATTTAATGAGGATGCCCGTTCCAGATCTGCACGGTATTGATCCATAAGACCTTCACGCCCCTGACATCCGTAAAACTGTTTCGCAGTCTGGATACTGCCGAATTTCCTTATCAAAGCCGCCGTATCTTCCCGGTAAAAATCCAGCCAGTCAGGATAAAAGGTAAGATGGTATCCCACAATCAGTTCTGTCGGAAGATCATCCGGAACAGGTTCTCCGGACCAGACCGTTTCCAGACCGTCACAGCCATATTTCGTTAATTCGGCACGAAATGCAGGAATGCTTTCATATTCACGAAGAGCATTTTTTTCCATTGGGCAATTTATTGTTTGATACATGGTAATACCATCTCCTTTATGCCTCCGATATACTATCTTCTTATCCTATTTACCATGATAGTGTTCCTCTTTCTTTTATCTTATCACAGATCATTTTATTCGTATATCAGAATGCTGTTTCGTTGCAGCACCGGAAAAGCATGTTGTGATAAAATAAGTTTGAGCTATAGTATAGACATAACAGAGATATAGAAGTCATCCATGAATTATCTTAGTATTTTCTTTCAACCATTCCTCTAAGCGATTCCATATTGTGAGAAGAGGACGGTGGTAATCGGAGGCAGATCATGTATATGAATAATCGTGAAGAGGAAGTAATGTTTCTAAAAAAGCTTTGGACTTCTCAGTCCGTTATCTGTCCAAAATGCGGTAAAGCTGTTCTGGAACAGCTTCATAAAAAGGCAAAGAAAAGTAACTGTGACTGGAAATGCAGTGCCTGCGGTGAAATATATCGGACGATTCGGATGATGAAGGAGCTGCCGGATGAATGATGAAGGAACTGTCGGATGAGTGAAGATCCAGGGGAATGAACATTCAGGGGAATAAACATTCAGATGAACGAACATTCGGATAGACAAGACAATTATCCAGGTAAGCAAATAAAAAGTCTGGCGAAAGAACATCCTGGTGAATGCACAGAAGATGAGCAATCGGTCTGAAAAAAATGTAAATGATGAATCGATGACAAAGGATTTTGAATATGGATATCTAGAAAACTGACACAATCGGATGAAAAATGTGCCTATCTCACTTTTATGAATTATTATAAAATACAGATATAAAGGAAAGAAACCCTGAACACAGGGGATAATGGTAAATGATTTGGTCGTTGTGAAGAATAATACAGGAGGGCTTCATATGAGTGAGTTTATTTCGGCAGCATTGCCTTGGATTATGGCGGGAATTGCTCTGGCAATATTGGCAGCAAACGCCGGAAGAGATTTAAAGAAGGATAATAAGAAACGGAATGAAAAAAGAGAATCCTGCATTGCTATGGGGCTTGGATTCGGGCTGCTGTTTGGTGTAATGCTGAACAGCAGCGGATTGTTTGAAAACCATATTTTGGGTATTTGTCTTGGGGCTTTGTGGGGAATGGCTTTAGTGACCCTTTACAACGAAGATGATAAAACAAAAAAACTAAAACGAAAAAATGAAGAATAAGCATGCAGATAAAAAGTCAGGAAAATGAATGAGAATACAAAACGCGGATGCCGAAAAGGTTAGTTTAACAATAACGTTCTAAAAAAGGGCGAATATCGAAAAGAACAGTTTTCATAGGAGTGTTCTTAATAAAACGGATATCGAAAAGGTGAGTTTTAACAAGAGTGGTCTGAAAAGAGCAGATTTCTAACCGGGAGTATGGTTGGAAATACGTCGCTGTAAGAATATCAACACATTCGGGATATACATAAAGTGGGAATAGGATATATGATATGGACAGAAATAAAATCATGAATCGAGACGAAATCATCAATCAAGGCGAAAGTGTGATTCGAAATGAAATCATAAATCGGAATAAAACGATAAACGCAAATGAAATCATGAGTCGCAAATGGAATACGGCAGACAGAATTACGCTGATGCGTTTGGCAGGAACCGTGTTCCTCATGATTTTGCAGCCATTTTCACCGGCATTTTTCTGTATGTATATTTTAACAGGGCTGACTGATGTATTAGACGGATGGATTGCCAGAAAAACAAATACGGCCAGTGAATTTGGAGCAAGATTGGACAGTATGGCAGACTTATTCTTTTATGCAGTGATCGTGTGCCGGTGTTTTCCTGCTCTGGGAGATACGCTCACAATGGATATCTGGTATGGTGTGGCTATTATTATCATCCTGCGAGCAGCAGCATATGGGACAGCGATGGTAAAATACCGACAGTTTGCAGCTCTTCATACATATTTAAATAAGCTGACAGGTATTGCTGTATTTGCAGTTCCATTCTTTCTTGGCACTGAATATGCCGTTGGTTATTGCAGATTGGTTTGTGTTGCTGCAGCAGCCGCTGCCCTGGAGGAACTGATCATTCATCTTCATAGACAAAAATACCGGGCCAATACGAAAGCATTTTTGCAAAAGGAATAGGAAACGACAGTTTATGAAAATCTGCTTATTTTACTGGGAATGAATCTTTCAAGGAAGAAACAAAATCGGAAGACGTACATTAAGGTCGGATTCCCTTAACAGCAACTCCCTTGATTCCAAGAAAATTCTGCAGCTTAAAGGTGATCGTTTCATCGTAAGTCAGTCCCCGGGTGAGAATAAGAATTTCACCGACTTCCCCGGGAATGACGCGGCATCCATTTTCTTTAATACGTGCTGCCGTCTTTGCGTCTGCAAAACGGGAAGAGATTTCTGTCAATCCGGCACAGGACTGGCACATGTAAGATTCCACTACGATGGCAGGAATGTTTTTCTTTGTCATGTAATCTTTTAAAGCTTCATCGTATACTATATTCATCGTTTACTTTAATCCGGTCATCCTGGGAAGATGACCGGATTTTCCTTTCTTTCATAAGAATTCAGACTAAATCAATCGAAACGCAAATTGAAATACAAATCAGAAATAAATAATGAAACAAATCATGAGATCAATGGATCAGAATCAGGGCAGCAGTGTGAATTTTAATACGACAGGATTATGATCGGAATAAACAAATCCCGTATCGATGTTTTCTACCATATCCACCTGGACATTGTCGGAGACAAGAAAACCATCCAAAATAATAGTCATGCTGTCGTCGCCGTAGGGAATATCGCAGTTTCTTGTTGTAGGGATCAGCTGATCTCCTGAATAATCCATGCAGCGGGATATGCCTTCCGGAAGCAGATCAGCCGGGAAGGGTTGAGCCCATCCGAAATCGGAGCCCTCCAGATTATTTAACTTCATAGTAGAATCACCGGTGAAATCGTGGTTGAAATCGCCGCCGCAGACAGTATAATTGCCGGCATCGTATTCTGCTTTCATATCCTGGAACAGCATGGTCATCTGTGAGGTACGAATCTGATCGTTTCCGCCGTAAGCAGAGAGATGCACATTGTAAAGAACCAGTTCTTTTCCGCCTTCTACCGGAATGCGGGAAACGCTGTAGCAGCGGTCCAGGTCAACAAATTTGGAAAGAGTGGTTGATATTTCCAGTTGTCTTCTTACCGCAGATGTGACAGGAGCCCGGCTGTAGGTCAGAATTCCGGAATTGGATTTGCCGTGGGGCTGATAGAAAGGATACATGAGAAACGCCGAATGGTAATTGACGGCAAACACATGGGTGTAGTTGTCAAAAGAAGAGTTCATCAGTTCCATTTCGTTTACATGATAGCTTCTGGTAGAGTCCGTATCAATTTCCTGGAACAGGACAAAATCCGGCGAGAAGCTGAGGGCCTTCTCAGCTCCCTGTTGGATACAGTCAATGACGCTTTCTTTGCTGGAAGCCCAGGATTGGGAACCGCCATCCATGAAAAAAGTAAAATCGGCTGTATAGGCACCAAATCCCATATTGGATGTAACAGCAGTGTAAGATGTTCCTGTCTGCAGCTCTGTCAGGGAAGCAGTTCCTTCCGGTGTTAATGCCTGCTTATCTTCAATTCGATTGTATGTAAAGAAAACATAGGCGACATATCCAAGAATTAGAATAAGCAGAATGGCCAGGATAATTCCGGCGGCTTTCAGAATGGTTTTTAGTTTCATAATGAATGATACCTCCTGATGTTGTGGTTAGGATGATGGGAATATTTCCCATATGTCAATGGTTCAAAGCTTCCAGTATTACGATTTATTATAACGGAATCGGCGACATCTTGCAATGAAAGGATGTCAGGACAGAGATGAGATTCGGAATGAAGAAATCATAGGCTTGAGAAAATATCCAGGTAAACATGGCATGGATCGTAAATGAAAAGGATTTGGATCATATGTATCTGAATCTCAATGGAGATGGAGCCGCATATGAGTTCTCCGATAATGTGTTGAAAACCGGTCTGGTAAAGCTTTTTCAGGAGTAGGAAGATTATTGTCACAGAATAACTTGAAAATCTCTTTTGATTCATGAATAATTGATGCCCATAATACCGGGATCGTCATGGGAACCCGGGACTTCCGGAGGATTCAATGCGTTCCCATCTTTGTCAAAAAGCAGTGCAAAATCATGGAAAAATACTGCATACTCCCGGAAAGAAGCCTTAGCCGGGTGGTAAATGTCTGCAAAGAGACCGCATTCCAGTTCTTCTCCCGTTTGAGGATTTAACCATCTTGATTCCGGGGCTTCGACAATGATGGCACCAAACAAGCCATGAAGGTTGGTACCTTCCTCGCTGCCGCTGGAGTCACCCATATCGTGAAAAAGATACACGCCTTCTTTGACAGCGTACCAGGTATATATAATCTCGTGCTTTGTGGTGGAGTCCCTGTTGCAGCCCACGTTGGCGCCATCTGATGTCTGAACATCATAGGGCAGCCCCGGTACATGGATGGATAAGGCACGGTTCAAAGAATGAGAAAACCGGACAATGACTGTTTCCCCCACGTTGGCACGAATGACCAGGGGAATTACTTCTTCATAAGGCTGGGGAACTTCCTGACGGAAATTCCGGAGTGCCTCATTTTGGATCCATTGGGCATCCTTCTTTAGAACGTAAAGCAGACCATTGGGATCATGATCTCCAAAACGGTTATAAACAATGGGAATTTGAATGGCTTCGATGTCGTAGTGACGTGTTTTATTTGGACAGGCATAATTGCAAAGTTCCATTTGTCAGTCCTCCTTTATGCGTCCGTATTCCAGAATGCGGATATAATGATTGGCCTCCCGCAGTACATGGTCTGCCAACAGAGGCAGTATGATGGATGAAATCTCTCCTTTCAAAATCCCTTTGGTACCGGCTGTTTTAAAGTCACGGTATTTGAGGGTTTCCTCCAGAGAGTCATTGGTCAGGCTGCGAACGGCAGTATCCTCTGATTCTCTGGCCTTATCCAGAAGACGCTTGTAATCCTTGGCGAAGCCATGTGCCGTTTTGATCAGCTCTTCTTCGGAAGGATCCAGAAGTCCGCGGATAAAGAATGCATGTTCCATCATAATCTGATTCCAGAACGTTTCTGTTCCTAAGATCATTTTGCAGGAAACATTTTGATAGCGCAGCAATTGACTGATGGTGGAACGGTATAATTGGGCTTCCCGTATGATGTGCTGGATCAGCAGGGGATAATTGGCCGTAAAAAGTCTTCCTGCGGAGACTTCCCGCAAAATGCTGGATTTGAAGCGAATCAGTCCGTTCAGCAATTGGAGAGAACGTCTGTTAATCCGATGGATGGTTCGAAGGATGTGTCTGTTGTTGTCAGAGAATGGTTCGCTGAGAATATGCTGTTCCATTCTGGTAATATCTGTGTTTATGGGAATACCGCTGAGAGCTTCTGTTTGTTTCTCGGCAGTTAGGGTAAACTCTGTTGCCAGTTCACCGGAATCCAGTATCGGATCGTTTACCCGGCCGCTGCTGATGGCAGCAACATCGGATAATAATTCTTCAAATTGCAGCCGAAAATAAGCGGCACGTTCCGTCCAGACTCTTTCCTGGCAGGGAAAACCTGATTCCAGGAACAATGCGTGTTCTTTCATGATCCGGGCGAAAAACAAATGGGTTTCCAAAGACAAAGTAATATAATTTTGTGTCATGATTCGACCACTTTCTCATATATTTCTTGAACTCACTGTATCTTATGTGGACAGAAAAGAAAAAGTGAGGATAGATGTAACATTTTTATGGTAGGATTGTTATATGGATAAAAGAACTCATTTACAAAGGAAAAGATTTTATGGACAAACACATTTTAAAGCAGCTTTATGAAAGCTATAGCCGGGAAATCTTTCTTTACCTTTTTTCGCTTTGTCATTCGGTCAGTACAGCGGAAGATCTGATGCAGGAAACCTTTCTGAAGGCAATTTTGTCTTTGTCAAAGGATCACACCAATATGAGAGGCTGGCTTTATCTGGTTGCAAGAAATCTGTATTTCAATTACAGGAAAAAACATAAAATGGAAGTTTTCTATGAGACGACAGAACCATCCGTTTCTGAACAGGAGATATTGGATCAGATCGTTCAGGATGATAAGAAACGGATGCTGTATCAGGCCATGAACCAGATGGATGAAAGGAAAAGAGAAGTCCTGGTCTTACAGTATTTCAGTGGTATGAGTCAAAAACAGATTGCGGCTACATTAAATCTTTCTCCGGAAAATGTCAGAATTCTGGCATATCGGGGAAAACGGGAGCTGCGTAGGATTATGGAGGGAAATGGTTATGACTTATCGTGAGATTTTAAAGCTCTATAAAAATGGGCTGTTGGATGAGACAAAAAGAGAAGAAGTGGAACGGGATATCGAAAAACAGGATGCCATTAGTGAATATCTGTTTGATAATTCTTCCGAGGATATATGGGATATGGTATCCGATGGTTCCCGGAGCGATTCCGAAGAGCAGTGGGAAAGAACGGGAGAAAATCAGGGAGAAGGGCCGAAAGACAGAGTGCCGGAAGGACATTCGGATGGCTGGCAGGAAAAGGATTTTGCTGCAGAAATACAGAAATCCATCCGCAAAGCTTTCATCCGAATGGGTGTTATTGTTGGAGTTCTTGTGCTGGCAATCGTTGCATTTTGTTTTCTTGCACTTCCGGCAATTGCAGACTGTTTTTACTATGATCCGGGAGAAATCGTGGGAGAGGAAACGAATCGGATGAGCCTGGATATGGAAGTGTATACGGAACTGACCATGCCGTTTTCAAGGAGAAGCAAAGTCATTGCAGAAGAGAACGGTTTTGGCTGTTACGATATTTATATCCCGCAGAATGTTTCTTACGGTGATACCGGTTGGCATCATGTGGCCGGAACGATTAAAAGGAATAAGCTGACTTTCTATGATTCCAATGTCTTTTGCAGAATGACAGGAAATGCCTTTGACTGGTATCAGATAACAGGAGATCTGAGCCGTCCTCTGGATGAATTGATGGCAGAAGAAGCGAAACAACAGGAAACCGACGGGGAAGAGGGAAAAATTCTTCATGGCTATGCAGGCGGACCGGAAGGAACCAAAGAGAATCTGAAAAAACTGGAGGAGGGAGAGCTTTATAAGGCATATTTTACATTAAATCAGATGATGTCCTATGAGGATTTCATACAGCTTGTAAATGGGAAAGAAGGTCTTGGTGACTTATGGTGTGCTGTCAAAACAAATGGGACGGGTTCATCGGAGGCGATGTTCGGATCACGTTTTGAAGAACATAATTGGGGTTTTAGTGTGAATATGACCAGCAGCTGCAATCTCCGGTGGGATAAAGAGAAATATCCGGAACTGATTCTTTGGAGCGTGAATGAGGATGGAACCGATTATGAGAAATCAGATAAGGAGAATGCGGGATTGATGAAAACCCACTTTGTCAGTATGCTGCGCTACATGGAAGAACAGGATGCGTTCTGCAGTATGATGGATTCTTCGGATTATGATTATGGTGCTGCTGCCGATTATGTGGAAGAGAACGGCTTGACCATCTATGGATTTACCGCCGTTACCGATCAGGAGGAAATTCTGAAATGGTATGAAAATGACGCCATTTATTCCATCGCCATTGAAAAATATGAATAATCCAGGTTTATGACATATTTTTTGTAAAACACTGTCACAAAGTGAAAGTTCATGCATTTTAATAATATAATCCAAGGGACAAATGGACATAAAATCCATGCTTGCATGCAATTTTATATCATGGGTTTACATACTTTTACCCCAACATCATTATATAAAACAGCGAAAGGGGGACAGTCATGTTCAAGGACGAGTGGAAACTGTTCTGCCATATCGGGAAGCGATAAGCCTGGAAGTAGAGAAAAAGGGATTTGGAAGATACGAAATTGCCATGCAGATGGCAGATTTGTCACAGCCTCCGATACATATAGGGGGACCGAATGTGTGGGTTGAGATGAACTGGGGAAACTATGGAAATCTAAAAGATATCGATTCTGTAATGACAGTAAATATTGGCAGATTCGGCTGCACGTATGAGAATCAAGAGGAAATGATAAACAAAATAGAGGAACTTCCGGAGTCGGCAAATATTTTTCTTTCAGTAAGTGATGCCCATTCGAAATCGATAGAACAATTAAGGAGTCTTTCCGTGAAATTATTATGGCTGCAGGTGTATCAGCCAGATGTAGAGTTTCAGGGAGGATTATCCACCGAACCGGTTGCTGTATATAGTGATGATGATATGAGAGAGGGTATGACAGAACAGGAATTGTTAGAAGTATACTGCCGAAATCTGGAAAACATTATAGAAAATCCAGAGGTGTGGGAAGGAATTGGCGTTATTAATAATGGCAATGGTAAGGTTTATACAAATCCCAAACCACTGTTAAAAGATACCTACGAGGATGCAAAGAAAATAACAGAGCTGAAAAGTGAAAACTATTGTGTCTATGGAAACCGTGATGAGATACTTAAATTCTTGCAGGAAAACGAATTGGACTCTATTTATGTAGAGAATGTTGTTCTTTGGTAGGTGCAATTTCCGCCCCGATGGGGAACGGATTCCAATTTTACCGGCTGCTGAACACTTTTTTTGAATTAACCTATTGACAAGATATGTTATGAGGAGTATAATTCCAATAAACATACAGATTAGGTATGTTATTAAAGAGAAACCTCAAAGGAGGTCCATCGTGAATTATATTTTTGTAAAACTCTTGCGTGAGAATTTCCGGTTTGGTCGAATGTGCAGCTGCGATTGTTGTAACTGTTGTTGTCACCATTAAATAAAACGAAAGCAGAATACCATTCATCAGGAGGAAATATCATATGGCTAACTATAAATTCGAAACTCTTCAGCTTCATGTAGGACAGGAACAGGCAGATCCCGCAACCGATTCCAGAGCCGTTCCGATTTATCAGACAACTTCTTATGTGTTCCACAATTCGGAACATGCAGCAGCTCGTTTTGGACTGACAGATGCCGGTAATATTTACGGCAGACTGACCAACTCCACTCAGGACGTTCTGGAAAAACGTATTGCTGCATTGGAAGGCGGCGTTGCCGCATTGGCAGTAGCCTCCGGCGCAGCGGCCATCACCTACACCATCGAAGCACTGGCTCAGGCAGGCGATCACATTGTTGCTCAGAAAACCATTTACGGCGGCAGCTACAATCTGCTGGCTCATACTTTAGCTCAGTACGGTGTCACCACCACTTTCGTAGATGCTCATAATCTGGAAGAAGTGGAAAATGCCATCCAGCCAAATACAAAAGCAATTTATCTCGAAACACTGGGTAACCCCAACAGTGATATTCCGGATATCGATGCCATTGCAGAGATTGCACATAAGCATGGCTTACCCCTCGTGATTGACAATACCTTTGGAACCCCTTTCCTGATCCGTCCCATTGAACACGGTGCAGACATTGTTGTACATTCCGCTACCAAGTTCATTGGCGGTCACGGAACTTCCCTGGGAGGTGTCATCGTAGATTCCGGAAAATTTGACTGGAAGGCAAGCGGAAAATATAAACCCATTGCGGAACCCAATCCCAGTTATCACGGTGTTTCTTTCGTAGATGCAGCTGGCCCCGCCGCTTTCGTTACTTATGTGCGGGCCATCCTGCTTCGTGATACAGGGGCAGCAATTTCTCCTTTCAATGCCTTTCTCCTCCTCCAGGGGACAGAAACGCTGTCCCTTCGTCTGGAACGTCATGCGGAGAATACGAAGAAAGTGGTAGAATACCTGGCAAATCATCCCCAGGTAGAAAAGGTAAATCATCCCAGTTTGCCGGATCATCCCGATCATGCCCTGTATGAGAAATATTTCCCTAACGGCGGCGCAAGTATTTTCACCTTCGAAATCAAAGGCGGACAGGCAGAAGCATGGAAGTTTATCGACGAATTGAAAATCTTCTCCCTGCTGGCCAATGTGGCGGATGTGAAGAGTCTTGTTATTCATCCGGCAAGCACCACCCACTCCCAGCTGAATGAAGAAGAACTGGCAGATCAGGGCATCCGTCCCAATACGATCCGTCTCTCCATTGGTACAGAACATATTGACGATATTATTGCAGATCTGGAAAATGGATTTGCCGCAGTGAAATAAGGAGGCTCTATCATGGCTAACATTTATAAAGGAACACTTGGTTTGATTGGAAATACTCCGCTGGTGGAGGTTGCGAATATTGAAAAAGAACTTGGACTGGAAGCTACGGTTCTGGTAAAACTGGAATATTTTAATCCGGCTGGCAGCGTCAAGGACAGAATTGCAAAGGCAATGATTGAGGACGCAGAGGCGAAGGGAAAACTGAAACCCAATTCTACTATTATTGAACCTACTTCCGGCAATACCGGTATTGGTCTTGCTTCCATCGCAGCGGCAAAAGGTTATCGGATCATTCTGACCATGCCGGAGACCATGAGTGTGGAGCGCCGCAACATTCTGAAAGCATATGGTGCAGAACTGGTTCTGACCGAAGGGGCAAAAGGAATGAAGGGTGCCATTGAAAAGGCAGAAGAACTGGCCAGGGAAATTCCTGACAGTTTCATTCCCGGTCAGTTTGTCAATCCCGCCAATCCTGCCATACACAAAGCAACCACCGGTCCGGAGAT
>JAQXIM010000149.1 GCA_029007785.1 Clostridiales bacterium
CCAGACAAACTGATACCTACACCCATACCGCCTTGAATCAACGGCAGACGGACACTATGACTTCCCACTTGAAAACCCTTCTTCATGATGACCTCCTGATCTTTTCGGCACTGCTTTCCTGCCGTGCCGTGTTTCCTGCCATGATTACCACTGACGAAAACGCTGATATCTCTGCTGTTTCCATTCTTCTTCCGTCATGGAATCATATCTTTCAATAAAATTAGTAAATTCCTTTTTTAAGGTACGGCAAATTTCATCCGCATTTTTCTGACAGGCCGGAGTACTTTCCGGAACAATTTTATCCACAATACCCAATCGAAGCAAATCTCCTGCTGTCATCCCCATGACTTCCGCAGCTTCTTTTGCCTTGTGGCTGTCTTTCCATAAAATAGAAGCAAATCCTTCCGGAGATAATACAGAATATACGGCATTTTCCATGATCCACACTTCGTTGCTTACGGCCATGGCCAATGCGCCGCCGCTTCCGCCTTCTCCTATGATTAATGAAACAATCGGCACCGACAGGTCAGACATTTGATATAAATTATTGGCAATGGCATATCCCTGACCGTTTTCTTCTGCTTCCAGTCCGCAGAAAGCTCCGGGTGTATCCACCAGGCAGATAATCGGCCGATGGAATTTTTCCGCCTGCTTCATCAGACGAAGGGCTTTTCGATAGCCTTCCGGGGACGGCATTCCAAAATTGCAGGCCTGATTCTCCTTCAAATTTTTTCCCTTTTTCTGGGCTATCACCGTAACTGCCCTTCCGTTGAGCCAGGCAATACCACCGACAATGGCTCCATCATCTTTCCCACAGCGATCCCCGTGAAGTTCCAGGAAAGAATCAAAGATCCGGGCTATATAATCCATGGCAGTCAGCCGATCCTGACGACGGGAGCGAAGAACAATATCCCAGGCAGACTCTTCATCCTTTTTCTCATGCTGGATTTCGGAAGAAGAAATCTGCTCTCTCTTTCGATCTTTCTCCAGACCTTCCTGATCCGATTTCACATTTTTCTGCTGTATCGAAGAATTCCGGGAAACTTTCCAGGAATCCCATTGTTTGTTTCCATGAAATCTCTGGGAAGAACGATGAAAACGAAGAATTTCTGCCAGGACAACACGAAGGTCTTTTCTCTCCACGATTCCATCCAGAAATCCATGTTCCAGTAAAAATTCTGAACGCTGAAATCCTTCCGGCAATTTCTGATGAATCGTCTGCTCAATAACCCGGGGACCGGCAAAACCAATGAGGGCTCCCGGCTCTGCCAGAATAATATCTCCCAGCATGGCAAAGCTTGCCGTAACCCCTCCGGTGGTAGGATCTGTCAGAATAGATACAGACAAAAGACCTGCTTCGGAATGACGTTTCAGAGCTGCAGCCGTCTTTGCCATCTGCATCAGAGACAGTACCCCCTC
Organism: Clostridiales bacterium; assembly: GCA_029007785.1. GTDB lineage: Bacteria > Bacillota > Clostridia > Lachnospirales > Lachnospiraceae > UBA3305. Next base: position 1,420 of record JAQXIM010000149.1, read on the forward strand.
CTGCATACGGGCTCCTCCGGAACAGCAAAACATCAGTACCGGCAGCTTTTCTTTCGTGCTTCGTTCTACCAGGGATGTAATTTTTTCTCCCACCATGGTACCCATACTTCCCATCAGGAATCGGGAATCGCAAACGGCCACTGCTGCCGGATTTCCATGAATCCGAACTTTTCCGCAGAGCACTGCCTCATTCAGACCGGTATTTTTTCTGGCTTCTTCCAGCTTCTCACTATAACCGGGAAATTCCAGCGGATTTTCCTCTTTTTCTTCGGAAAGCTTCCATTCCTCAAAACTTCCCTGATCAATCACAATCCGAAGCCGCTGAAAAGCGGAAAGCCGAAAATAAAATCCGCACTTCGGGCAAATATAACGATTCTCACGAACCTCTTCCCGATAAATGGTCGCTCCGCACTTCTTGCATCGGGACCAGAGATGACTCATCTCCTCAGAGGTCACCCCATCTTCCTGCTCTTTTCGAATCGATACGGTGGAAGGGCTTTTTTTCCATAATTTCTGAAATCTAGCCATTTACTCTATTCCTTTCAATAGCCATTTACTCTATTCATTCAAACTCCCGTATTTTTCCAAAAAGGAAGTATCGTGTTCTCCGCTTCGAAATACCGGATGAGCTAAAATCTCATGGAGATATTCCTGATTTGTTTCCACGCCTTCCAATACCAATTCCTCCAATGCTCCTTCCATTCTTCGAATGGCTGCTTCCCTGGTATCCGCATGGGCGATCAGCTTTACCAACATGGAATCATAGTAAGGAGAAATACGGCATCCTGCATAGACAGCGCTGTCTACACGAATACCCGGTCCTCCGGGGAAATGACAATCTGTTACGGTACCGGGACAAGGCATGAAATTTCTGGCGGGTATTTCTGCATTAATCCGGCACTCGATGGCATGCCCCCGGAGACGAATCTCTTCCTGTTTCCAGGGAAGAGATTCGCCTGCTGCAATACGGATCTGAGCCTGAATCAAATCCAGACCGGTTACCTCTTCGGTCACCGGATGCTCTACTTGAATTCGCGTATTCATTTCCATAAAATAGAAATTTCCCTGCTTATCCAGCAGAAATTCTACCGTTCCGGCATTCTCATACCCTACCGCTTTGGCAGCTTTCACCGCTGCATCTCCCATTTTCTGTCTCTGAGTTTCTGTCAGAACAGAACAGGGAGATTCCTCCAGCACTTTCTGATGGTGACGCTGAACAGAACAATCACGTTCTCCCAAATGAAACACATTGCCCTCCCGATCGGCAAGAATCTGTACTTCCACATGACGGGGATTTTCCAGATATTTCTCCAGATACATCCGACTGTCACCAAAGGCTTTTTCCGCTTCCCGGCTGGCACTGGCATATTGAAGATCCCATTCCTCCTGAGAACGAATAATCCGCATTCCCTTTCCGCCTCCACCGGATACAGCCTTGATAATGACAGGATAACCTATTTTTTCTGCTTCCCGTTTTCCGGTCTGGGAATCCGGAAGAACACCGGGATAACCGGGGACAACGGGAACTCCGGCTTCCACCATGTTTTTCTTTGCTTCCGATTTGCTTCCCATACGGGCAATCGTTTCGCTGTCCGGGCCGATAAAACGAATGTGGCACTCCTCACACATTTTCGCAAAACGGCTGTTTTCTGATAAAAATCCAAAACCAGGATGAATCGCATCTGCTCCCATGGCAATAGCCGCTGACAGAATCCGCTCGGCACTCAGGTAACTGTAGGAAGAAGGAGCCGGTCCAATACATATTGCCTCATCCGCCAACATGGCTGCCAAAGAATCTTCATCTTCTTCCGAATATACTGCTACCGAAAGAATTCCCATTTCTCTGCATGCCCGGATAATCCGAACGGCAATTTCTCCTCGATTGGCAATCAGAATTTTTCGAAACATACCCCAATACCTCCGATGTTACGATACAACAAAAGTCAACTCTCCGCTGACGGCAACATTGCCATCTACCCGGGCAACGGCACGGCCCACTCCAACCGGACCTTTGGTACGAATAATTTCGCATTCCAGCGTCAGACGATCTCCCGGAACTACTTTTTTGCGGAAACGAACCTTATCAATTCCGCCAAAATAAGCCGTCTTTCCTTTATTTTCCGGTACACTGAGAATGGCAACTGCTCCGGCCTGAGCCAGGGCTTCTATAATCAGGACACCCGGCATAACCGGCTCCTGAGGGAAATGACCTGCAAAAAAGTCCTCTCTGAAAGCAACACACTTGACTGCCTTTACTCTTTTTCCCGGTTCCAGTTCTTCCACACCATCCAGCAGTAAAAAGGGATGGCGGTGAGGAATGATTTCTTCCAGTTCTTTTACTCCCATCAACATGATCTCTGTCTCCTGCTTTCCTTTTTTATTTTCCCAGAGGACGAATCCGGAACAAAGGCTGTCCGTATTCTACCACCTGTTCATTTTCCACCAGAATTTCTGTGATTTCACCGTCCATTTCAGATTCCAGTTCGTTCATCAGCTTCATGGTCTCGATGATTCCCAGAATCTGTCCCTTTTTCACCCGGCTTCCCACCGTAACAAAGGGATCCTCTCCTTCTGCCGGAGAAGTATAAAATACTCCCACCAGGGGAGAAGAAACGACTTCATCGGAAGAAGAAACCGGTGAAGACATTTCTTCTGCCGCAGTCATGGTCTGTACTGATGTATCGATAACCTCTGCCGCCGGTGCAGCGGATACACTGGGAGTATTCTGCATGGTTCCATTCGAAGAAGAAACGGGACGAGAAACCGAAGCTTCTTTCGCAAGGCGAAGGGAAGAATCTCCTTCCTGATATTCCAGTTCTGCAAAAGGAGACTGGGCTGCCAGTTCCATCAGCTGTTTAATCTTCTCAATGTTCATGATTTCAATCCTCCTTGTACTGACCGAAACAAAGGGTGGCATTATGACCGCCAAATCCCAGAGAATTTGTGAGACAATAACGAATTTCTCCGGAAATTCCACCCTGGGTCACATAATCCAGGCGGCATTCTTCATCCGGTACCTGATATCCCACCGTGGGATGAATGTAACCTTCCTCAATGGACTTGACACAGACAACGGCTTCCACACCACCGGCTGCTCCCAGCAAGTGACCGATCATGGATTTGGTGGAATTGACCTTCAGACGTTTTGCATCCTCGCCAAATACATTTTCAATGGCACGGCTTTCGAACAAATCATTGTGATGGGTTCCTGTTCCGTGAGCATTGATATAATCTACTTCCGATTTGGAAATTCCCGCATCCCGGATTGCCATTTCCATGGCCATGGAAGCACCGCTTCCGTCTTCTGCCGGAGAAGTGATATGATACGCATCACTGGTTGCACCATAACCAAGGATTTCTGCATAGATTTTTGCACCTCTGGCTTTGGCGTGCTCCAATTCTTCCAGAATAAGAACTCCGGCACCTTCCCCCATGACGAAACCGCCTCTTTCCTTATCAAAAGGAATGGATGCACGGGAAGGATCCTCGGAGGTGGACAAAGCGGTCAAGGCCTGGAAACCTGCTGTTCCCAGAGGAGTGATGGAGCTTTCTGCTCCGCCTGCCACCATCATGTCTGCATCTCCGTACTGAATGGTACGGAAAGCTTCACCGATACAATGAGTTCCGGATGCACATGCCGTTACCACATTGATACATTTTCCCCGAAGTCCCAGCTGAATGGATACATTTCCTGCTGCCATGTTGCTGATCATCAGGGGCACCAGAAGGGGATTCACCTTTCTGGGACCGCCGTCCATCATCTTGGTATGATCTCTTTCCATGGCCTGAAGGCTTCCGATTCCGGAACCAACACTAACACCAATACGGAAAGAATCCTCTTTCTCCATATCCAGTCCGGAATCTTCCAGGGCCATACGGGAAGCCGCCACAGCAAACTGGGAAAAACGTTCCATACGTTTGGCGGAGCGATGATCCATATACTGTTTGGGATCGAAGTCCTTTACTTCTGCAGCAAGTTTTACTTTGTAATCGGAGGTGTCAAAAAAAGAAATCGGTCCGATTCCTACTTTTTCCTCCCGGATAGATTTCCAGAATTCATCCACGGAATTACCAATGGGAGTTACTGCACCCAAACCT